>NZ_CP014839.1:1275481-1594351 GCF_001931675.1 Pandoraea thiooxydans
CCAATGAACGAGCTGCCGCGCCTGATGCCCACCCAAGTCTCCCAGGAAACATTCGGGGGCGTGACCTACCATATCGACGGCGAATTAGTGCCGGTACTGTCGGTCGATGTATCGCAAAAGGAAGTCTATTTCGAGCACCACATCCTGCTCTGGAAGCACCCCAGCGTCAAAATCGGCCTGCGCGCGATGCGCGGTGCGCTCAAGCGCATGATGGCCGGCATGCAGGTATTCGTTACCGAGGCGAGCGGGCAGGGCATCATCGCCTTCAGCCGCGACGGCGCTGGGCACATCGTGCCGCTGCACTTGCGCAAAGGAGAAGAGATTCACGTCCGGGAGCACCAGTTTCTGGCTGCCACGAGCGACATCGAATATACCTTCGAGCGCGTGCGTGGCGTCTCCAACATGCTGTTCGGGCAAAGCGGCTTCTTTATCGACAAGTTCCGCGGCGCAGCCGGCGAGGGCGTGCTGTGGCTGCATGGCTACGGCAACGTGTTCGAAAAGGTGCTGGCACCGGGAGAATCGATCGATATCGAGCCGGGCGGCTGGCTCTACAAGGACGCCGGCGTGCAGATGGAAACCCGGGTCGACCGCCTGAGCAGCGGCCTGTTCGGGGCCAACGTGAACTTCATCGTCAATCGGTTCACCGGCCCCGGCCGGGTCGGCATCCAGTCGATGTATCTACATATGCCGACGGCCGAATGAGCGGCCTGGCGGCGCGGCTGCGCCGCCACCGCGCCCAACTGACTGGCGCTAGCCCGCGCGGCGCTGGCGTACCGCTTCGGCCAGCGTGGCCAGCACCGGCTCGGTCTGGCTCCATGCCAGGCAGGCATCGGTGATCGATACGCCGCGCCGCAGCGGCACGCCCGGCTTGAGGTCCTGGCGGCCTTCTTCCAGGTGGCTTTCGATCATCACGCCCATGATGCGGCGCTCCCCGCCAGCCAGTTGGCCGGCGATGTCCCGCGCCACGTCGACCTGGCGCAGGTGAGACTTGTTGGAGTTGGCGTGCGAGCAGTCGATCATCACCTGCTCGCGCAGGCCCAGCGCGCGCAGCGCCGCGCAGCTTGCCTCGACCGATGCGCTGTCGTAGTTCGGGCCATGCTTGCCGCCGCGCAGGATCACGTGCGCGGCATCGTTGCCGCGTGTCTCGAAGATTGCCGCCATGCCCATCTTCGTCATGCCCATGAAGGCGTGGCTCGCGCGTGCGGCAACGATCGCATCGGCGGCGACCTGCACGCCGCCATCGGTGCCGTTCTTGAAGCCGATCGGGCAGCTCAGCCCCGAGGCCAGTTGGCGATGGCTCTGGCTTTCCGTGGTGCGCGCGCCGATCGCCCCCCAGGCGATCAGGTCGGCGATGTATTGCGGGCTCAACAGATCGAGAAATTCGGTCGCGGTGGGCAGGCCCAGGCCATTGATCTCGAGCAGCAGTTCGCGCGCCCGGCGCAGTCCTTCATTGATGCGAAAGCTCCCATCCAGGCGCGGGTCGTTGATATAACCCTTCCAGCCCACGGTCGTGCGCGGCTTTTCGAAATACACCCGCATGACGATCAGCAGATCCTGGCGCAACGCGTCGGCGGCATCCTTGAGCCGATGCGCATAATCGATCGCCTGTTCGTGGTCGTGAATCGAGCAGGGGCCAACCACCGCCAGCAGGCGATCGTCGCGTCCGTCGAGCACGGCGGCGATGGCCGCCCGGCTGTCCTCGACCAGCGCCTGCACCGCCGGCGGCACCGGTAATTCGTCCTGCAAAAGCGCGGGGGAGATCAGCGGGCGCACCGCGCCGATGCGCACGTCGTCGATGCGGGTCGTGTCCTGGGTCGAGTCGGCGGAGCCGGCCTCTTTGTCATGCGTGGGGTTGTCGATCAGATTCAAGATAATCCTCGGGGCCGCGGGAAAGCAGCCCCGATTATCGCACTGGCCGGCGCAGCCGGCTCAAATATGCAGCGCGTGACCCAGCGCCCGCAGCGCTGCCTCCTGCACCGCTTCGCCCAGCGTCGGGTGCGCGTGGATGGTGCCGGCGACGTCTTCCAGCCGTGCGCCCATCTCCAGCGACTGCGAAAACGCGGCGGCGAGTTCGGATACGCCGCGACCGACCGCTTGCCAACCGACGATCAGATGGTTGTCGCGACGCGCCACCACACGCACGAAGCCCTCGGTCGAGCCGAGCGTCATCGCGCGGCCGTTGGCGCTGAACGGGAAAACGGCCGACACGCAGTCCAGCCCGGCCGCCTCGGCCTCGGGGGGCGACAGCCCGGCGGTGACGATCTCGGGGTCGGTGAAACACACTGCCGGAATCGCGGCGGGGGTGAAATGGCGGCGCCGGCCGGCGATCAGCTCGGCCACCATCTCGCCCTGCGCCATGGCGCGATGCGCCAGCATCGGCTCACCGGTGAGATCGCCGATCGCCCATACGTTGCGCATCGAGGTGCGGCATTGATCGTCGATGCGCAGCGCGCCGCCGTTGCGATCAAGCTGCAGGCTCTCCAGGCCCCAGTCCTGGGTGCGCGCGCGCCGGCCGACGGCGACCAGTACCCGATCGGCCGGCAGCTCCGTCTCGGCGCCGGCGGCATCCTGCACCCGCACGGCGTCGCCCGCGTGATTGAGCCCCAGTACCTTGCGCTCCAGATGCACTGTCACGCCCAGGCGGGCCAGCGCCTCGGCCACCGGCTTGGTCAGCGCGGCATCATAGGTCGGCAGGATGCGCGCCTTGGCCTCGACCACCGTGACCTCGACGCCGAGCTTGCGGTAGACCGTACCCAATTCGAGCCCGATATAGCCGGCACCCACCACCACCAGGCGGCGCGGCAGCGTGCGCGGCGACAGCGCCTCGGTGGAGGTGATCACCCTGTCGCTGAACGGCATCGAGGGTAGCGGCACCGGCTCGGAGCCGGCTGCCAGCAACAGATGCTCGCACTGAATGCGCAGCGGCTGGCCGTCCTGCGCATCGCCACTCGTGACCTCGACGGTCTTGCCGTCGAGCACGCGCGCGTGGCCGTGGATAACCGTCACGCCATGCTTTTTCAGCAGGCCGGCAACCCCGCCGGTCAGCCGCTCGACGATACCGTCCTTCCAGGCTACCGTCTGCGCGATGTCGATGTGCGGAGCCTGCACCCGGATGCCCAGCGGCGAGGCCTGCCCGGCCGCGTAGTGCGTCGCTTTCTCGAATTCCTCGCCCGCGTGAATCAGCGCCTTGGATGGGATGCAGCCGATGTTCAGGCAGGTGCCTCCCAAACGCTCGCGCTCGACCAGCACGGTCGGCACGCCCAGTTGACCGGCACGAATTGCGGCGACGTAGCCGCCAGGGCCGCCGCCGATGACCAGCAGCGTCGTCGTCTGGATCTCGCTCATGGGGCCTCCACGAAAAGCATGGCGGGTTGTTCGAGCAGGGCGCGCACCGCCTGGATAAACTCGGCAGCATCCATGCCGTCGACCACGCGGTGATCGAACGACGACGAGAGATTCATCAACTTGCGCGGCACCACCGCGCCGTGCCGGATCATCGGCCGCTCGACAATACGATTGACGCCGACGATGGCCACTTCCGGATGATTGATGACCGGCGTGCTGACGATGCCGCCCAGCGGCCCGAGGCTGCTGATCGTAATGGTCGAGCCGAGCAGCTCGTCGCGCTCGGCCTTGCCGCCACGCACGGCCTCGCCCAGCCGGGCGATCTCGGCGGCGATCGACCACGGATCGCGCGCCTCGGCATGGCGCACCACCGGCACCATCAGGCCGGCCGGGCTTTGCGCGGCAATGCCCAGGTGCACCGCGCCATGGCGTGTGACAACCCCGAGTTCGTCGTCAAAGCGCGCATTGATCTGCGGGAAGTCCCGCAACGCCAGCACCATGGCCCGTGCCAGTAGCGGCAGCACCGTCAGCCGCCCGCGCGACTCGCCCCATTTGCGGTTCAACTGGACGCGCAACTCCTCGAGTTCGGTCACGTCGATCTCCTCGACGTAGCTGAAGTGCGGGATGCGCCGCTTGGCTTCCTGCATTTTCTGGGCGATCTTGCGCCGCAGGCCGACGACCGGTACCGCTTGCTCGTCGTTGCGCTCGACCAGGCCGGCGCGCGCGCCGAGCGTGCCGCCGCGCCCCTGCAAATAGGCGTCGAGATCTTCATGCCCGATCCGGCCGGCCGGGCCGGTGCCGTGCACGAAGCGCAGTTCGATGCCCAGATCCCAGGCGCGCTTGCGCACCGCCGGTGAGGCGAGCGGCCGCTCGCCAGGCTGGCGCGCGATCACCGGCGCCGGCTTCGGTGGTGCGGGCTTCGAGGCGGCCGGCGCGACCGGTGCGGGTGCTGCCGCGGGCACCGGCTCGGGCGCGGCTCGCGGCGCCGGTTCGGCTTGCGCTGCCGCGGGCACAGCCGGCGCCGCTGGCGCGGCCCCTGGCTTTTGATTGCCCGCACCTTCGACTTCCAGGCGGATCAGCTCGCTGCCCACCGCCATCACGTCGCCGACCTGGCCGCCCAGCGCGAGCACGGTGCCGCTCACCGGCGAAGGGATTTCCACCGTGGCCTTGTCGGTCATCACGTCGGCCAGCGGTTGATCTTCCTTCACCGTCTCGCCCACCCCGACGTGCCACGCGGCCAGTTCGACCTCGGCGATGCCTTCGCCGATGTCGGGCATTTTGATGATATGCGTCCCCATCTCAAGCCTCCATGACACGCCGCAGGGCTTCGCCGACCCGGCGCGGGCCGGGAAAGTACGCCCATTCCTGCGCATGCGGATACGGCGTATCCCACCCGGTCACGCGTTCGACCGGCGCCTCCAGCGCATAGAAGCAGTGCTCCTGCACCAGCGAGATGAGTTCGGCGCCAAAGCCGCAGGTGCGCGTGGCCTCGTGCACCACCACGCACCGGCCGGTCTTGTTCACCGAGTTCACGATGGTTTCCAGATCGAGCGGCCAGAGGCTGCGCAGATCGATGATCTCGGCGTCGATGCCGGTCTCTTCGGCGGCCGCCAGCGATACGTGCACCGTCGTGCCGTAGGTCAGTACCGTCACGGCACTGCCGGCGCGCACCACGGCTGCCGATTCGAGCGGCACCGTGTAATAGCCTTCGGGCACCGCGCTGGCCGGATGCTTGCTCCAGGGGGTCACGGGCCGCTCGTGATGACCGTCGAACGGGCCGTTGTAAAGTCGCTTGGGCTCCAGGAAAATCACCGGGTCGTCGTTCTCGATTGCCGCAATCAGCAGTCCCTTCGCGTCATACGGGTTGGACGGCATCACCGTGCGCAAGCCGCATACCTGCGTGAACATCGCCTCCGGACTCTGGCTGTGCGTCTGTCCGCCATAAATCCCGCCGCCACAGGGCATGCGAATCGTCAGCGGCGCGATGAACTCGCCCATCGAGCGGTAACGCAGGCGCGCGGCCTCCGAGACGATCTGGTCGGAGGCGGGGTAGAAATAGTCGGCGAATTGAATCTCGCATACCGGCCGCAGCCCGTAGGCGCCCATGCCCACCGCCGCACCCACGATGCCGCCCTCGGAGATCGGCGTATCGAACACGCGCGAGGTGCCGTACTTGGCCTGCAGGCCTTCGGTACAGCGGAACACGCCGCCGAAGTAGCCGACGTCCTGGCCGAACACCACCACGTTGCTGTCGCGCTCGAGCATCACATCCATGGCCGAGCGCAGCGCCTGGATCATGCTCATCGGAGCGGTGGCCTGGCCGTTGTCTTTTTCTGTCGCCATGCTCAGACCCCCAACTGTTGACGTTGCCGGCGCAGGTGCTCCGGCATGTCCTTGTAGACATCCTCGAAGATGCTCGCCGGGCTCGCCGTATGTTCATCGGCCATCGTGCCGTATTGTTCGGCTTCCTTCTGCGCGGCGAGCACCTCGGCCTCGAGCGCGGCCTTGAGTTCCTCGTGCGCGGCGTCCGACCAGATACCCAGCCTGATCAGGTGCTGTTTGAAACGCGCGATCGGGTCGCCCAGCGGAAACGCATTCCAGTCGTCGCCGGGCCGATATTTGGAGGGATCGTCGGAGGTCGAATGGGGGCCGGCCCGATAGGTGACCCACTCGATCAGGGTCGGGCCGAGATTGCGGCGGGCGCGCTCGGCGGCCCAGCGCGAGGCGGCATAGACCGCCAGGAAATCGTTGCCGTCCACGCGCAGCGAGGCAATGCCGCAGCCCACGCCGCGCCCGGCGAAAGTCGTGCCCTCGCCGCCGGCGATCGCCTGGAAGGTGGAAATGGCCCACTGGTTGTTGACCACGTTCAGGATCACCGGCGCGCGATACACGTGGGCAAAGGTCAGGGCCGTGTGGAAGTCCGATTCAGCGGTCGCGCCGTCGCCGATCCAGGCCGACGCGATGCGGGTATCGCCCTTGATCGCCGAGGCCATTGCCCAGCCGACCGCCTGGATGAACTGGGTCGCAAGGTTGCCGGAGATCGAGAAGAACCCGGCTTCGCGCACCGAGTACATGACCGGCAATTGACGCCCCTTGAGCGGGTCGCGCTGGTTGGACATCAGTTGGCACATCATGTCGACCAGCGAGACGTTGCGGGTGAGCAGGATGCTTTGCTGGCGGTAGGTCGGAAAGCACATGTCGCCATGCTCGAGCGCCAGCGCGTGCGCCGAGCCAATCGCCTCTTCGCCGAGGCTCTGCATGTAGAACGAGATTTTTTTCTGGCGCTGCGCGACCAGCATGCGCGCGTCGAAAATTCGGGTCTTGAGCATCGCCCGCATGCCCGCGAGCAGCGCGTCGGGGCTCAGATCCGGAGCCCAGGGTCCGACGGCCTGGCCATCGTCGTCGAGCACGCGCACCAGGCTGTAGGCCAGGTCGCTGGTATCGGCGGGACTCACGTCGATGGGCGGTCGGCGCACCACGCCGGCCGGCGAGACGTGAAGGTAGGAAAAATCAGTCTTGCAACCCGGACGCCCGGTTGGCTCCGGCACGTGCAATTTCAGCGGCCCGTATTGGCTCATCGGTAGGTCTCCACGTTTGATTGTGTCGCACGCTTCTACTGGAACGGTCTTGCGTCTGGCGATAGCCCTGCGCCATTCCGTCGCCGGCACGCGCCTGGGTAAGGTGGGTGCCGACGCAATCGAGATTACCACAGCTCGCCGGTGGGTGGCGGGTACGGCAACCCGCTTTACGGCGCCTTGCGGGGGGGCGCCGACGGGCCGAGCTCGGCGGCAAGGAACGCCAGGAAGGCGCGCGCCGCGACGGGCCGGCGCGCACGTGCGCCAACGCCGCCCACGAAGGAAATCGGCTGCTGCAACGCGCCCGGCAGCGGCCCGGCGAACTGCACGCCCGGCGCCTGCTGCAGCACGGTCGATTCGGCCAGCGCCAGGTCCGCCTTGCCCACCTGCAACTGGGTGACGACAAGCGGGCCGGACACCAGGACCGCCTTGGCTTTCATGGGCTCGGAGATCCCCAGGCGGTCGAATAGTGTGAGCGCGTTGGCGCCGCTGGGGGCGTCGGAACCCGGATCGGCCAGCGCCACGCGATGCGCGGCCAGCAATGTGCGCCGCAACGCCGCGGCGGTGGTGACGTCCGGCAACGGATGGCCGGACGGCACGCCAATGCCGATGCCGATGCGCGCCAGATCGGTGCGGCTGCCCGGGGCGACGCGATGTTGCCGCGCCAGCGCCGCGTAGCGGCCGGCATTGACGATCACCACGTCGAACGGCTGGCCTGGGGCGTGAATCGCGTGTGCGGCGTAGCGGGCCATGTCGACACTATGAACGCTCAGCGCGATGCCGGTGCGCGAGGTGAATCGCGAGGCCGCTTGGCGCACCGGCTGCAGCAGTGCGGCGTCCGAGGCAACGTTCAGCGGTGCGGCGCGCACCGCGGCCGGCAGGAGGGCGCCGCACAGCAGCAGAGCCAGGGCGAGACGGAGAAATCGGTTCGGTTTCATGGCAGTATCCGCTAACGGTTGATGATGTTCAGTAGCAGGCGATGCAAGGCATGCCAGTGCCTTGCGCATAGTGCGTCGGTGCGGGCCGGCGTCGCGCATCGCGCCCTAACCCAGCGAGCAGTCGAGCCAGCGGCGGATTCGAATCGCATCGGCGATGTCGCCGCGCGGCGTGCGCGAGCCCAGCAGCACCAGCGTTTGGGGGCGGCCCCGCACCAGCATGCGCATCACCACGCCGTGACCGGACTCGTTGATAAAGCCGGTTTTCTGCAACTGGATGGGCGCATGCCCGAGCCGAATCAGCGCGTTGGAGTTGACATACACGAGTTGGCCGCGCCCCGGATGCACGGTATCCCACTTGTCGGTGGAAAAGCGTCGGATCAGCGGGTCGCGATGCGCGTATGCCACCAGCTTGGCCAGATCGGCGGCGGTCGAGACGTTGTGCGGCGAGAGCCCGCTCGCATTGCGGAAGTGCGTATGGCGCATGCCGAGCTGGCGCGCCTTGCGGTTCATTGCGGCGATGAAGGCCGGCCGCCCGCCCGGATAGTCGCGGCTGAGCGCGGCCGCTGCACGGTTCTCCGACGACATCAGCGCGATATGCAGCATATCCCGGCGCGACAGCCGTGAGCCCACCTTCAGTCGCGAGCCGGTGAACTTGATGCGGTCGCGGTCCTGCGCAGTTACGCGCAGCATGCCATTGAGCGGCCGATGCGTGCTGCGCGCCACGACCGCCATCATCAGCTTGGAAATCGACGCAATCGGGCGCACCTCGTGGGCGCGGCGCGACAGCAAAACCGTATTGGACTTGACGTCCAGCACGTAGATAGCCCGCGAATGCAGCCGTCGTACGGCCGCGGGGCTGTAGCCGCAGCGCGGGAGCAGGCGCGGGCGCCGCGGGTGTTGGGTGTGGCGGACCGAATGCGGCTTGGCCCTGGTGTGATGAGCTTCGTGCCGTGGCTGGTGCTCGCGCGCGAGCACACCTCCGGCCGGGCACACCAACGCCAGGCAAAGCGCAGCAAATGGCAGGCACCGGATCAGGCGCCGGGGGCGGTGCGGGTCACGCAGGAAGGCGATAAGGACACAGGCGGAACGGGTGAGGCGGGCAGCGATGCCTTTCAAAACGTGGATTCCTTTGGCGTACGGATGACAAGGAACGATAGACCGATCGTCCGCCGTTAGTGTAACGCCCATGCGGTTTGTTCACCAGACATGCTACGGATGCCGAATATATTGGCCCAACCCGCAGCGCCGTCTCGGCGCAGCCCGCACACCCCGTTCGAAGTCAGCCGGGACGCCGTTGACGCAGTCGCCGCATGTGTTCGCGCCAGGCGGCCGAGCGGTCGCGGATGAAGTCGCCAAGCTCGCTGCTGGACCTCAAGTCAGGTGTCGCTTCCTCGTAGAAACCCTTCTCGTTGCGCAATGGCAAGGCAGCGATGCGTGCCGCGTGCAGCCGGTCGAGCCGGGACGGGCGCGCCGCATTGGGGTGATGAATGCCGGCCTGAGGTACGCTCACGCCCTGCAGCGGGTCGTCGGTGCGCGCTCGTGTGAGCGTGAGCACGTCGCCCAGCGATGGTGCGGCCCGGTCACGCGCGCTCAATGGCGCGGTACCCCAGCGCTGGTGAATCGTCGCCAGCACCGACGTATGGTCGATCGGAGTGGTGGACGAAGTGCGGAATACCGTGCCGGGAGCGATCAGCGGTGAGACCAGCACGGCCGGCACACGCACGCCCAACCGGGTGAAGTCGAAGCCGAATTCTCCCTGCGTGCCGTCGCCAGGCGCGGCGACATTCGCCGGCGGCGCAATGTGATCGTAGTTGCCGCCATGCTCGTCGTAGTTGATGATCAGCAGCGTGCGATGCCAGTTCTTGCCGGTGCGCACGGCCTGGTAGACGTCGTGAATCAACTGTTCGCCGGCGGCCACGTCATAGTTGGGATGCTGGCTGTTGCCGTTGGCGTCCCAGCTCGGTTCGAGAAACGTGAACGCCGGCAGCGTGCCGTCGGCCGCGCGCGCCTGAAAGTCGCGGAAATGGCCGAAGTGGCTGTCGTCGGCGCTTTGCGTGTCGGGAAAATCATGACGCGTGATGGGGTCGCGGTTATAGCCGAACACGGCCCAGTCGATCTGTCGTTCGCCCAGGCGCCCGAAAATGCTCGGACAGGTGAATATCTTCACATGATCGTCGAGATGCCCCTGCGACGTGCCGGCCAGCGCGAATGCGCGATTGGGCATCGTCATGCTCGGCACCGATGCAAACCACGCGTCGCAAACCGCGTAGCCGCGTGCCAGCCCGCTAAGCACCGGCAGCAGTTCGGGCGTGTACATGCCCATGATTTGCGACGGCTCGGTGCCGGGCAGCGAGTCGCGATAATGCCTGGCCAGATCGGAGGCGATCGCTGCCTTGAAGTTGCGTACGAAACCTTGATTGTTCGGGATCGCATCGTGTGCCGGGGCGTCGGTGCCGAACAACTGGTAATTCGTGTTGAGAAATCCCTCGCCCGGATCTGCGCCCGGCATCAAATACGGGTGCGCGTCGCTCGCCCGTATTTTGTAGACCGGCACCGGGCGACCCGCGTCGTCAGGGTTCGACTCCTGTCCCGTCAGGCCGTCGAACGCATGTCCGGCCGGCGAGCGATTGCCGCTGTCGCTATAGAGGAATCCCAGCATCTGATCGAACGAGCGGTTTTCCAGCATCAGATAGACGATGTGATCGATATTGCCAAGTTGATTTGCCATACGAGACTCCCAAGGGCGGCTGCCAGCCATCTAAACGGTAGCGGCATTGCGTGATGCTTGTGTGACGCCGCGCGGGCGGTCTATCGCACCTGCACTTGGAGTCGCCGGGCGAGCATGGGTTGTGACGGATTTTCGTAGTGCGAACGAGACTGCCTGGAGGGGGGCCGCCGCGTCGGCGCCCGCCTGCGATGACGGCTGATGGGGGAGGATTGCGTGGCGAGCGGCAGTCTCAGGAAAAAATCGCTTCGATGTCGACGGCCGCTGTAGCCGGCGCGTCGAAGCTCAGCGTCGCTTCGATGTGCCGCAGGTGCTCGAGCATGATCGCGGCGGCGCGCTCGCCGTCGCGCGCCTCGAGGGCGTCGATCAGCGCGTCGTGTTCATGGTGTGGGCACGCTGGCACGTTGGGCTTGTCGTAGAGGGTGATCACCAGACACGTCAGCGGCGTGAGTTCGCGCAGCAGCCGCAGCAGAATCTCGTTGCCGTGCATCTGTGCGAAAAGCACATGGAATTCCCCGGAAAGACGGATCACCGCGTGCATCTCGCCGCGTCGGCGTGCCTCGCCCTCCTGACGCACGTGCCGGCGCAGCGCACGCAGTTGCGGCGTGGTGATGGTGTTCGCCAACTGCCGCGCCATTTCCGGCTCGATCATGCGACGCGTGACAAACACGTCGCGCGCCTGTTGGGCACTCGGGCTGGCAATGAAGGCGCCACGGTTGGGAATCAATGTCACCAGCCCCTCGTGCGCGAGCTTGCCGAGCACTTCGCGGATCTTGGTGCGGCTGACGCCCGAGATCTCGGCAAGTCGCTCCTCCACCAGCTTGGTGCCCGGCGCGAGGCGATGCTCGAGCACCGCGTTCTGGATGCGGCGAGAGATCTCGTCGTTCGAAAACGATGGACGGTTCGATATCTCCGGCGCGACGGCCGGCACGGCAGCTTGCTTCAAGTCGGTTCTCGTCTGCACGATAAGTAACCGAAATAATAAGGCAGATCGAGAGATGTTGTGTACACGAAGATCGGAATATTTGCTGTAACCGGCGCGACTCGGCATGGTTGACGATGACGCACGGGCGCACCGGAAAGGGGCGCGGTGTCGCGCATCCTGGTGCGGCCGGTCGGCGGTGGGGCGGATCTGGAGAGGGCCAGGCGCCGGGAGGGCGATCGGCCCACGACGCGCAATTCATTGCGGACAAACGATTTAATAATTGTATTCAATTTATTTCTGTTTGTTGGCATGCATCTTGCGAATCATGGGCTGCGCAATCCGGCGCACGTTGCTCACAGGAGAGACACATGTTTCGCAAGGCATTGTTCGCGGCAGCCGTCGCGATGACTTCGCTAGTGCTGCCGCTGGCCTCGCCCGCAGCCCGCGCCCAGGGCGCCGAACCGGTCGTCAAGGTCGGCTTTGCCAAATGCGCCCAGTGCCTGTCGATGGCGCTGGTGCCGCAATACGGCAAATCGGTCAAGATCGAGGCGATTCCGTTTACCTCCGGCAATGACGTGCTGACCGCGCTGGTCTCGCACAGCATCGACGTCGCGCAGGTCACGTATCTGCATCTGGTGACGGCGCTCGATCGCGGCTTCGACGTCGTGGCGATTTCCGGCCAGGTCAACGGCGGCTCGGAGATCCTGCAGCGCAACGGCCTGGGGCTCAAGGCCAACGATTGGGCCGGACTGGTCAAGCTGGTCAAGGCGCGCAAGGCGGCGGGCAAGCCGCTGAAGGTTGCGGCTTCGCGCGGCAACGCGCAGGACATTCATATGCGCGGCGAATTCCTGATGCATGGCATCGATCCCGACAAGGACGTCCAATTCATCAATATTCCGAATCCGGCTGACGATGCGAGCGCGTTGCAGCGCGGCGATATCGACATGGTCTGCTCGGTCGAGCCGTTTGCCTCGCAGATCCGCATGATGGGGGCGGGCACGCTATTCAATCTGCCGTACGATCAGGCAGCCGGCAATCTGACCAACCTGATCCTCACGCGTTCGGACGTGATCAAGCAGCATCCGGAAGAAGTGCAGCAAACCGTCGACGCTGTCGTGAAGATGGTCGACAGCCTCAAGGCCGGCGATGGCCCGTGGCTGGCCGCGATCGGCAAGTACACGGCGCTCGACCCGAAAGTGGCGGCGGAGTCGCTCAAGAACACCGATCCCGACTATCGCATGTACCGCAAGAAGACCCACGCGATCGCCGCGATGATGCACGACTTGCACTACGTCTCGTCCGACGTCTCGACGCAGATCGATCAACACATGGATTATTCGTTTCTCATGAAAGCCACCGGTCAGCCGAAGACCGTGCTGGGTTATTGAGCAATGTCGTGCCGGCGCCCCCATCGTTTCATCCTTTGCCAAATAGACCGGAGCCATCGACCACTATGAATCCGACCACTACGCTTTCCACCATATCCGTGCCGGTCTCGAAGCCGAGGGGGCGCATGCGCACCAGCTTCCTGAGGTCGTTCGTCCCGCTTGTCCTGATCATGGGGTGGGAACTGTTCTCTCGCTCGGGATGGATCCCGCCGTCGCTACTGCCGGCGCCGTCACAGGTGCTGAGGACCTTGGCCGATTGGATCTTTGCCATCGACGGCTCGACCCTGTCGTACAGCGGCGCCTGGCTCGGCAGTGCCGCCGCGAGTCTGGCACGTGTGGCATGCGGCTACGCGCTCGCCGTGGTCGCCGGGATTGGGCTGGGGGTAGCGATTGGCTGGTGGCGCTGGGTCGAGCAGGCGATCGAGCCGACCTTGCAACTGTTGCGCCCGATTCCTCCCGTGTCGTGGATTCCTCTCGCAATCATCTGGTTTGGCATTGCCAACAAGCCGGCGATATTTCTGGTGTTCCTCGGCGCGTTTTTCCCGATCCTGCTCAACACTATCCACGGCGTGAAGGCTACCGACCGCCAACTGATTCGTGCCGCGGCGATGATGGGCGCCACCCAGCGGCAGATGCTGCGCTTCATCGTGCTGCCGGCTTCACTGCCGAGCATCTTTGCGGGATTGCGCATCGCCATCGGCTCGGCCTGGATGCTGACGGTGACCGCGGAGATGGTAGCGGTCAAGAGCGGGCTGGGTTATTCGCTGTGGGATTCGTATTACTTCCTGCGTTACGACCTGGTGATTGCCGCGATGATCAGTATCGGCGTGCTTGGTTATTTGTCCGACCTGGCGATGAAGTTGTTGATGAACCGGGTGTTGCATTGGCAGCATCGTGGCGCCATGAAGCGCTGAGACCTTCGGGTTGGTTCCGTTATAGATTGCCCTCGGGAAACCAAAATGGCTTATGTACAAATCGACGATGTCAGCAAAGTGTTCACCGACGCCCGGCGCGGCACCGAGTTGCTGACGCTCGACCGCATCTCGCTGCACTTGGAGCAGCGGGAGTTCCTCTGTCTGCTCGGGCCCTCCGGCTGCGGCAAATCGACCTTGCTGAATATGATCGCCGGCTTCGAGAGCGCCTCCAGCGGACGCGTGAGTGTCGGCGGCCGGCAGGTCGACCAGCCGGGCGCGAATCGCGGCATGGTGTTCCAGCAGGCGACGCTGATGCCCTGGCTCACGGTGTGGGAGAACGTTGCCTTCTATCACAAGCTGCAGGGACGCGGCAAACGGGAGCGGCGCGAACTGGCGCAGGCCTATATCGATCTGGTCGGCCTGACCGGCTTCGAAAACCACTATCCGTCGGAGCTCTCCGGCGGCATGAGCCAACGCGTGGGCATTGCTCGAGCGTTGCTGCTCAACCCCGACGTCATTTTGATGGACGAGCCGTTCGCCGCGCTTGACGCGCAGACCAAGGAAGAGCTCCAGCAGGAATTGGTGACAATCTGGCAGAAGTCGCAAGCGACCATCGTGTTCGTCACGCACAGCGTCGACGAGGCGCTGCTGCTTGGCACCCAGGTGGCTGTCATGACGCACCGCCCGGGGCGCATCCGGGAGTTGATCGGCGTCGATCTGCCGCGTCCGCGCGACGTGACCTCGCCGCGCTTTAACGATCTCAAGCGTCACGTCCTGGGGCTGATTCGCGAAGAGGCTTGCGCGGCCAACCGGCTCGCCCGCGCGCTCTGACGGCACCGCTTGTCGAGCCATTGCGCGCCGCTTTGAAATCGAATCGGGATTGTCATGACTTTACGCCGCTTGCCAGCCATCTCGACCCTCGTCGAGGACGCCTCGCATCTGCTTTTGGATCTCACATGAGTGCCACCGAATCTCCTGTCCGGCAACGGATGCAAGTGCATCCGGCGTTCGATCTGGTGATCCGCAACGCCCGCATTGCCACGGCCGCCGACACCTTCAGCGCCGACATCGGCATCACCGACGGCGTGATTGCCTCGCTGGGGCAGGGTCTGAGTGACGGCGCCAGGGAAATCGATGCTGCCGGACGCTGGGTGTTGCCCGGGGGAGTCGACGCGCACTGCCATCTCGATCAGCCGAGCGACGACGGCACCGTGATGGCCGACGATTTTGCCAGCGGCACGCGCTCGGCCGCCTGTGGCGGCACGACCACCATCATTCCGTTCGCGCTGCAGCGGCGCGGCGGCACGCTGCGCGAGGCAGTCGCTGACTATCACGCGCGCGCGGCCGGCAAGCCGATCGTCGATTACGCCTTTCACCTGATCATCACCGACCCTACGCCGGCACTGCTCGAAACGGAGCTGCCGGCATTGATCGCCGAGGGTTACACGTCGTTCAAGATCTACATGACCTATGACGCGCTCAAGCTCGATGACCGCCGCATCATCGACGTGCTCGAAGTGGCGCGGCGCGAGAAAGCGATGACCATGGTGCACGCCGAGAACGCCGACTGTATCGCCTGGCTGACCGAGCGGATGCTCGAACGCGGTTTGAGCGCACCGTCGTATCACGCGCTCTCGCGCGTGCCGGTGGTCGAGCGCGAAGCGACACATCGCGCGATCTCGCTGGCCGAAATGCTCGACACGCCGGTGCTGATCGTGCACGTGTCGGGGCGCGACGCCATCGAGCAGATTCAGCAAGCCCAGCTGCGCGGCGCGCCGATCTATGCCGAGACCTGTCCGCAATACCTCTTCCTGACCGAGGACGACCTGGGAGGAGGGGGCTTCGAAGGGGTCAAGTGCCTATGCAGCCCGCCTCCGCGCGACGCGGCCAACCAGGCGTCGGTGTGGCGCGCGCTCGACCACGGCACTTTTCAGGTGTTTTCGTCGGACCATGCGCCGTACCGTTACGCGGACGCGCACGGCAAGCAGATCGCCGGCGACCATGCCCCGTTCGATCGCGTGCCCAATGGCATCCCCGGCCTGGAGACCCGCCTGCCGCTATTGTTCTCCGAGGGCGTTATGCAGGGCCGCATCGGCGTGCAGCGCTTCGTCTCACTCACCGCGACCGAGCCGGCAAAACTCTATGGCCTTTACCCGCGCAAGGGCAGCATCGCGATCGGCGGCGATGCCGATCTGGTGATCTGGGACACCTTCGCCCCGCAGCCGATTCGCAACCGGGCGTTGCACCACGCGGTCGACTACACGCCTTACGAGGGGCGCGAAGTGCGGGCCTGGCCCGCGCTCACGCTCTCGCGCGGCACGATCTTGTGGGAGCGCGCCACCGGGTATGTCAGCGAAGCCCGCGGGCGTGGCGAATTTCTGCGGTGCGCCCGTCCGGTCGACTATCATCGGCAATCCCGGCCTGGCCGCCGGCAATTGTTTCCCTGGCTCGAGGCACTCGGGATCGCATGAGTCGCGCGCCGCGGCCTACGCCGCGACTTCAAGCCAGACGTGCTCGCAAAGGCGGCCCAGGTCGATCAGCATCAGCATGCCGCGCCCGGGTAATTCGATGGCCTCCGTCATGCAGCCGCGCAGCGCGGCGCCGGCCTGCTGCAGCAGAACGCCAGGCACCGGCACGCGCTCGCCGTCATCGAGCGTGACGATGTTGTCGACCGTATCGACCACCAGCCCGAATTTTTCCCCGCCATGTTCGACGATCAGAATCTTTGTCTGCGCAAGATCGTCGTACGGGGCCATGCCGAGCATCGCGCGCACATCGACCACGGTGATCA
This sequence comes from Pandoraea thiooxydans, assembly GCF_001931675.1. Lineage (NCBI taxonomy): Bacteria > Pseudomonadati > Pseudomonadota > Betaproteobacteria > Burkholderiales > Burkholderiaceae > Pandoraea > Pandoraea thiooxydans. Next base: position 1,292,083 of record NZ_CP014839.1, read on the forward strand.
ATTCGCGCCGCAGGTGCAGCACGCCGCGTACGAACGACGGCGCGCCCGGCGTCGTGACGATCTCGCCGCCGTAATCGATTACCTCGCGCAACTGGCGGATGCGCACTCCGAGCAGGTGCCCCAGCCGGAACATCACATAGGTCTCACGCACGCCGGTATGCCGTCGTGCGTTGGGGCCGGTGACCGCCGCGGCCGCGCCGGCCGCGCGGTACAGTTCGCGGTGTCCCTCGGCGATCGCGGCGAGCTGCGGGTGCGCCAGCAATGCCGCCGGACTCAGCAGGATGATGCTGTCCTGCCCGTCATGTCCAAAGCAGCCGGCGAACAGAGATACCTGCCGCGCGCAATAGGCCGGCATGGGCAACAAATCGTCGGCGTGATAGCCGACGATGCTGCGCACCTCGTCGACCAGCAGTCCGACGTGCACGTCCTGTTGCTGAAAGATCACGATGCGCCGCTCGTCGGTAGCAGCCTGATTGCCCGGCTCGCTGGACGACTCCTCGGCCTCGGCGTCGCCACCGGAGCCCGCGCCCAGAAAGCGAGCCAGATCCACCACCGGCAGGGTCGCACCGCGCAGGTTCAACATGCCGATGCATAGCCCGTCGGCCAATGGCGAGGCAAGCAATGCCGGCACGCGGATGATCTCCTGGATGGCCGCCATCGGCAGCGCCACATGGGCGCCCGCCGCCCGGAACGACACCGTTTGTTGGCGCAGCGCCCGCTGCGCGCGGCGCTGCATGCTGTCGGCCCGGTGCTGCAGGCGCGGCATGTCGGGCAATCCGAGCAGCGCCGCGGCCGAGAGGATCTGCAAAATGCGCTCGCCGCCGTTGAGCTTGAGTGCGCCGGCGATCACCGCGATGCCGTTGGCGGGCGGCTCGAAGGTGACTTTTTGGGCGGCCGGCACACGCAGGATTTCTCCGGTGCCATCGAACAATAAGCCGACGCGGGCTTCGCCCAGCTCGACAATGGCAATCTTGCCGGCCGGGCGTGCACGGTCCCCGGGCAGGCGCAGCAACTGGCACAGATCGACGATGGGAATGAGCGTGCCGCGCAGGTTGAACAGGCCCAGTAAATGGGGCGGGGCAAGTGGCACCCGGGTGACGGCGGCGGGATAATTGACGACCTCCTGCAGCGCGGCGACCGGCAGCGCCAGTTCAGTCTGGCCCAGGTGAAACGAACCGTACAGTTCGACGGCGGACGAAAGGTCGGGCGCGGCGGCGTTTTCCATGGCGGGGTTCCGATTCATCGAGATCAGGCAAAACGGGAGATTGTCTTGACCGCATATTCGTGCCGGGCGCAATCGATCGACAATTGGCGGCCGCAGTCGCCGCCGACGTCGAGGTGCACCACCCGCACGCCGTGCTCGGCAAGCAGTTTTTGCGCGGTACGCACATTCAGCTCGCCGATCGGCGCATGGCGTGGCGTGCTGACGTAATGCACCATATTCGCGCCGCCGGCCAGCACCGCTTCCAGCGCGTCCGGTGGGGCATGCCAGGCATGCATCATCGACAGCAGCGATGGCACGGCCTGGGTGACGTATTTGGCGCCGGGGGCGACCGGACGAGGCGCGCCGGGCGCGCTGTCAGGCAGCAGGCAATGCGCCAGTCCATAGAGGTCGCGCTCACGCCACAGCAAGCCGATGCCCACGCAGGAGCCGAGCGTAGTGCGCAGCACGTTGCCGTCGCAGCCGCGGCCGATAGCGATTTTGCACATGTGCACCTGGATCTCATGCGTGCTGGGCATGGGCCGTTCCCTGACGATAGATCAGCGGCTGCTCGAACACGAAGCCGGCATGAAAGCGGCTCAACGACTCGGATTCGCCGACGATCAGCACGCCGTCGGGTGCCATCGCGCGCCGGACATTCTCCAGCACTGCCTGCTGCCCCGCCGTGTCGAAATAGATCAGAACGTTGCGCAACAACGTCAGCTCGACCGGCCCGACGTCGCGCGGCGGCTGGTACAGATTGTGCTGGCGAAACGTCACTTGCGCGCGCAGGGCTGCATTGGCACGAATACCGGTACCGTCCTCGTCGGTGCTGAAGTATTTTTCCAGCAAGGCGGGATGCGTTTGTCGCAGGCCGGTGGCGCTTCGTCCGCGGTAGTGGCCGGTTGCGGCGCTGCGCAGAATGCCGTCCGAGATATCGGTGGCGAGAATACGGTAGCGGAAAGTCGGGTGCGCGGCGCGGAATTCCTCGCACAGCATCGCGACGCTATAGGCTTCCTCGCCGCTCGATGCGGCAGCCGACCAGACGCGCAACGGCTGATGCGGGTGCGCGTCATGCCAGCTCGGCAGGAAGTGCTCCGCCAGGTAGTGCCAGATGCGCGGCGTGCGGAAGAACGATGTTTCGTTGGTGGTGACCAGATCGACGAAGTCGCGCACTTCGCTGGGCGTTGCCTCCAGCAAGCCCAAATACTCGCGGTAGCCCGGCAGCGCGAGCGCCTGCAGGCGACGCCGCAGGCGGCCGTCGAGCATCGGCCATTTGCGCTCGTTCATGACAATGCCGGTATGCCGGCGCACCTGCTCGAACAGGGCGCGCCGGGTGAGCGGATCGACTTCCGAATCGCTGCTCATGGCAGGTGCTTTCCTGCGCTAGACTACGAAACGCATGACCGTCTTGTCGAGCGCCTCGGCACCACGCATGAGCGTGGCGCTCTCGCGCGCAATCAGATCGCAGGCGCCGGCCGATTTCTCCGCGTCCTCGGCGACTTGCTGGATTGCCGCGCTGACTTCGCGTGCGGCCACCAGCTGTTCGTCGGCCCCGCAGGAAATCTCGGAGATCGCCTGAGTGGTCCGGGCTACGCCGGCCACGATCTTTTCGAAGGCCTCGCCGGCCTGACGCGAGATGTCGCTGCCCTGGGCGATGCGCTTGACCGATTCGTTGATCAGCTTGGAAATTTCCTTGGCCGCCTGTGACGAACGCTCGGCGAGCTTGCGAACCTCGTCGGCTACCACGGAAAAGCCCAGTCCGTGCTCGCCGGCGCGCGCCGCTTCGATGGCGGCGTTGAACGCCAGCAAGTTGGTTTGGCTGGCGATTTCGCCGATCACCTTGATGATTTCACTGATGTCTTCCGACGATTTATTGATCAGCTCCATCGATTCGATCGAGCGCGCGATCGCTTTGGCGCCGCGCTCGGCTTCCTGCTGGGTGTCCTTGGCCAGGCCGTCGGCGCTGCGCGAGTTGTCGGCAATCGAGTTGATCGAGGCGGTCAGCTCTTCGACCGAGGCGTTCATTTCCTCGACCGTCGCGCCAAGCGATTGCGCACCGCCGGCCACCGTATTGGCGCGCCCGGCGATGTCCTGCGAGGATGCCGAGAAGCCGCTGGCGGATTCGACCACCTGGCCGATCACGCCGCGCAGATCGTCGATCATGTGCTTGATGCCGGCGCCGAGCTGGTCGATCGGATCGGTACCGCCAATCACGATCTGCCCGGTCAGGTCGCCCGCGGCAGCGCCGTTGACGACCTCGAGCAGGGCGGCCACCTTGCGCTGATCATCCTCGGCGCGCCGCCTGACCTGCTCCTCCAGCTCGACCTGAGCGGTGACATCGGTGGCGAACTTGACCACTTTGCTGAGCCGGCCGTTGCCGTCGTCGATCGGATTGTAGGTCGCCTGGATCCAAACCACCCGGCCACCCTTGCCCAGTCGCTTGTACCGGCCCGCGTCGAACTCGCCACGGTTGAGCTTGGCCCAGAAGGTGCGATAGTCGTCGCTGGCCGTATAAGCGTCGTCGCAGAAGATGCGGTGATGCTTGCCCTGAATCTCCTCGAGTCGATAACCCATGGCGTCGAGGAAATTCTGATTGGCCGTCAGTATGTTGCCGCTCGGATCGAATTCAATCACCGCCTGCGCCTTGTCCATCGCGCGCACCTTGCCTTCGTACTCGGCATTGCGCTGGCGTGCGGCGGTGACGTCGGTGGCGAACTTGATCACCTTGTACGGCTTGCCGTCGGCGTCGAACACGGGGTTGTAGGAGGCATTGATCCATATCTCGCGCCCGTCGCGGCCGATGCGCTTGTATTCGCCATGGTCGAATTCCCCGCGGCCGAGCTTTTCCCAGAACTGGCGGTAGGCGGCGCTCTCGGCATAGGCGGCTTCGCAGAACATGCGGTGATGCTGGCCACGGACTTCGTCGAGCGTGTAGCCGAGAACCTGCAGGAAATTGTCGTTCGCATGCAGCACGATACCGTGCAGATCGAACTCGATGACCGCCTGTACTCGATTCAGCGCCGTGCTGACGGCACTCAGTTCGTGCAGTTCCATCTGCCGCTCGGGCGTTGAGTGTTCCATTGCGTGCTCCTGGTTGTACTGGTTGTGTTGGCCTGGACAATGGGGTTGCACCGCGTTGCGCGCCGGTACAGGTGCGCAACGCGGTTTCGATCCGCAAGCTGCCGGGGTCTGGGCATTGCATATGCCTGGCTGTCTTGCGGATTGCGACATCGTGCTCGGTTTAACGGCCCGCAATAGCGGTGCTTGAGGCAGGGGTTACCCTAATGCATTGAAATACATATCGGATGCCTATGTTTCCCGAAGAATGGGAATTGACGTCGCTGACAGGGCCGCGCGGTGGCACGAAGATCCGCTGTGGCAGGGCTCGCCAGGGAAAAGGTGTGCGTGTCCTGGTGGGGCGACGAACCGGGTCGCCGGGCGTCATTGGACGCAATGGGCGCCCGGGCGGCGGCCAGCTTGCCGCACCCGGGCACGTCGCTTGACCTATTTATTTTCCGCGTCGGGCGTCGCGCGTCCGGTCATGCGACCCAGCACGTCGACCCGTTGCACCAATTGATGGTAGACAACGGCCAGTACGTGACCAGCAATCAGCGCATAGGTGGCCCATGCCAGCAGGCGGTGCGTCTGACCGGCCAGATGGGCCAGTGGGCGGTCGGGCGATGTCATCGCCGGCACCTGGAACAGCCAGAACCAGTCGATCGGATGGCCGCCGGCATAGGAGTTGAGGTAACCGCTGATCGGCATGCCGAGCAGAATCAGATAGAGCAGGCCATGGCCGATATGGGCAAGCGCTCGCTCGATTGCCGGAATGCGGGCCGGCAACGCCGGCACCGTGCCGGACAGGCGGGTGAAGATGCGAATGAGAGTCAACACCAGCACCGTCAGTCCGATCGACTTGTGCAAGGTGAACCACATCACCCGATGCGGATCGTGGCGATCCAGCTCGGTCATGTACCAGGCCAGCGGGATGACGATGAACATGCACAGCGCGCTGAGCCAATGCAGCAGCCGCAGGGCGGCGGAGTAGGTCGCGGGTCGGGGCAGCGTGCTGACGGCTGCCGAGGCGGCGGTTCGCGACGATTCAGACATGGGGAATTTTTTCCGTTGTAAAAAGATCGTGCCCACACAAGTCGGGCACAAATGCGTTCCCCTCTGATTGACGCAATGCAAAAGAGTTTCCAACGAGACGATCAACAGTTGATGCGCGCGGACGCGGATCCGCACGCAGGCAGACATCAAGGACTCCTTCACATTGTATTCACCCAGGATGCGACGCTACCCGACGGCGCTCGGCGGTCGTGGCGTGAGGGCTGCTCAGTCGGGTTCGCCGGGGAGGGTGTTCGGATATGTCCTGACGCTTTCCTTGAAGGCGCGCACCAGTTTGAGCATCGGTCCGAGCGCCCATGTGTTGTGCGTCAGACTGGGCGCACGGCGGCAGCACCGACGGGTAATGATCGTCATTGGCCCGCCCGGAGCACCGCACCGTGCGCGAGCGCGTCGCTCGCCCGGGCGTCATGGCAAAATCGGTTTGTCCCGGTTACCTACAGGAGCGCTGCCCGCGATGTTCGTCCCCCGTGAGCACTGGTATCCCGTTCTGCAAAGCTGCGAACTCGGTCGCAAGCCATTGGGCGTCGAGCGCTTCGGGCGTCGGCTGGTGTTCTGGCGCACGGCGGATGGCCGGGCGCATGCGCACTTTGACCGCTGCCCGCACCTTGGCGCCCAACTGAGCGAGGGCACGATCGACCGCGATTGCCTGACCTGTCCGTTTCATGGATTTGCCTTCGATGCGCAGGGACAGTGCCGCCGGATTCCGGCTGTCGGACGTCAAGGCAGGATTCCCAGGGGGCATGGCGCTCGACGCGTTCGCGGTGCGCGAGGCGTACGGGCTGCTCTGGCTGTGGTGGGGCGCGCCCCGCGCGGCCTACCCGGCGCTGCCTTTCTTCCCCGAATTGGAGGACGGCTGGCGTTACGGCACCGAGACGGTCGAGTGGCCGGTGCACTACACGCGCGCCATCGAAAACCAGCTCGACGTAGCTCACCTGGCGTTCGTCCATCGCACCACCATCGGCGCGGGCGGGCGAAGTTTTGTCGAGGGCCCCTATGTGGAGAGCGACGACGACGGAATTCGGGTATGGGTGAGCAATGCCGTGGATGTCGGCCAGAGCCCGCGCGCTCTGGCCGAACTCGCCGCCGCGGCCGCCGGCTCGGCCCCCGGACTGAGCTTTCGGTTTCCGGCGTTATGGTTGCTGAACCTGGGCGCGCGCCAAAAGAACATGATCGCCTTCGTGCCGGTCAACGAAAACACCACGCGCTACTACCTGCGTTTTTACCACCGCGTGCGCAATCCGCTGCTGGCCAGGCCGCTCGAGTTCGTCATGGGGCTGAGTAACCGCTTCATTCTGAACCAGGATCGTCGAGTGGTCGTCACGCAAACGCCGCCAGACAGCGGGCACGCACAGCACGACCGCCTGATCGGCGCGGACCGCGCGATCAGCGAATTTCGCAGCTGGCACCGCCGCATGCGCGATATGCCGGCGACCCAGGCCGCGCCGCTCGCCGACGAGCGATAATGTGCGGCGAGGTCGCGTCGCGGCGGCGAACTCATCTACAGCGTCGCGCTCTGGCGGGCGTTACGATTCGCCAGGTATCTCAAAGGAGGCTCCATGCCGGATCTATCGACAATAGGCACGTTCGTGGCCGTGGTACTTGGCCTGTTTCTGATTCCCGGCCCGGCGGTCCTGCTGGTGCTCACACGCACCGTGCAGGGCGGGCCTCGTGTGGGGATCGCCACTGGTCTGGGGATTGCCACCGGCGACGCGCTCCATACGCTGTGTGCTTCGATCGGCCTGTCGGCGCTGCTGATGACCTCGGCGCTGGCTTTCAACGTGGTCAAATGGATGGGGGCGGCCTATTTGGTCTACCTCGGTATGCGCGCACTGCGGGCCAAGCCCGTCAAATCGAACGAGCCAGCGAGCGATCTGACGGAAGTGCCGGAGATATCCCGGGTGGCGACGTCGCTGACGGCTGGCCGAGCTTACCTCCAGGCCATTCCGACCGAGCTGCTCAACCCCAAGACGGCGCTGTTTTTCCTGGCGTTCCTGCCGCAGTTCGTCCATGCGTCGCAAGGCGCACCCTTTGTGCAGTTTGCAGTGCTGGGCGCAATTTTCGTCATGCTCAGCGCGCTCTACACATCGCTGATCGCCCTGACCATCCGGCCGTTGGGCCGGATGCTGAAACGCCTCGCCTGGCTAAGGCGCTGGCAAAACCAGCTGATTGGCCTGATATTCATTTCGCTGGGCCTCAAGGTCGCCACGCAGACGCGCTAGCCGGCCAGGCCGCTCATTCGACCAATCATGCCGTCTCGGTGGCGGCCTGCTGGCTGCCGCCGAACATAAAGCTCGACACGCTCAGGCCACCGGCGAAATCGTCCTCGTGATAGACCAGCGCGGCCGGCTCGTGCTCGGCCGCCCCGAGGGCGACCATCAGCGGCAGCAGGTGTTCCTCGCGCGGGTGCGCCTGGCGCGCCGAGGGTGCGGCCTCCCAGGCGGCGAGTGCGGTACTGCGACGGGCCGCATCGGTGTCGGCCAGGGTCTGCCGCAGCCAGGCGTCGAACGCCGCGGACGGCGCCTGGCCGGCCGGACCGAACACGCGCAGATTGTGATAGCTCAGCCCGCTGCCGATGATCAGCACGCCTTCGTCGCGCAGCGGCGCGAGCGCGCGTCCGAGCGCCAGGTGCTCGAGCGGATCGAGCCCGTGCCTGAGCGAGAGCTGCACGGTCGGCATGTCGGCATTGGGGTAGATGACTGCCATCGGCGCATACATGCCGTGGTCGAAGCCGCGTTGCGCGTCGAGCCGGGCGGCTATGCCCGCGCTCCCGAGCAAGCCATGCACCCGGGTCGCCAGCGACGGCATACCCGGCGCCGCGTAGGCGATCTGGTAGGTATAGTCGGGAAACCCGTAATAGTCATAAATCATCGGCGGCTGCGGGTGCGCCATCGCCGTGAACTCCGGCGCTTCCCAATGGGCCGAGATCATCAGCACGGCCTTGGGGGCCGCTCCCACCAAATGCGGCATTTGCCGCAGCGCCGCGGCCAGGCGGTCGTAGCGGCCGGCCAACTGATCGGTCATCCAGGGCCACGGGCCGCCGCCGTGGGAAATAAAGAAAGTGGGGAGTCTGGGCGAGGTCATGGAGGCCTTGGAGGTCGTGGTGTGTTTCGTCTGCCCGCCGTTCAGGCGCCCATGCGTTCGGCCTGCTGCCATGCCAATTGCGCGATGCGCTCGAAGCGTGCCGCCATGGCCGGCGCGTTGGCGCTGGCGGCGGTGCCGCGTGCCAGCCGTCCCTTGATGCCATGGACGATCGCCGCGAAACGGAACATATTGAAGGCGATATAGAAATCGAGATCGGCGATGCCTTCGCGCCCGGTGCGGCGGCAATAGCGCGCAACGTACTCGGCTTCGTCGGGAATGCCGAGCGCGGCCAGATCGGCACCGGCGATGCCGCCCAGAATGTCGGGCGGCATGCGGTACATCATCACGTGATAGGCGAAGTCGGCCAGCGGATGCCCGAGCGTCGACAATTCCCAGTCGAGCACCGCCAGAATGCGCGGCTCGCTCGGATGAAAGATCATGTTGTCGGCGCGGTAGTCGCCGTGCACGATGGCGGTTTCGTCGCCCGGCGGGATGTGCTCGGGCAGCCACGCCAACAGTCGATCCATGTGCGGGTCGCGCCCGGCATCGGTGTCCTCGATGTACTGGCGCGACCAGCGGCTGATTTGCCGCTCGATATATCCGCCGGCGCGCCCGTAGTCGGCCAGGCCGAGCGCGGTGTAATCAAGTCGATGCAGTGTGGCGAGCGTGGCGTTCATCGCGTCGAAGTAGGCGTCGCGCTGTTCGGTGGGCACGCCAGGGAAGGTTGCATCCCAGAAGACGCGACCCTCGACCATGTCCATCACGTAGAACCAGGTGCCGATCACCGCATCGTCGACGCACAGGCCATGGACGTGCGCGACCGGAAAGCCGGCACCGGCCAGTGCGGTGAGCACGCGGGCCTCGCGGTCGACCGCGTGCGCGCCCTTGAGCAATTCGCCGGGCGGTTTGCGGCGCAGCACATAGCTGCGCGCCGGCGTCACCAGCCGATAGGTCGGGTTCGATTGCCCGCCCTGGAACTGTTCGACCGTCAGCGGGCCGCTGAACCCCGCCACGTTGGCCCGCATCCACTCGCTCAGGCGCGCGACGTCGAAACGGTGCGCCTCGCGCACCGGCATGGTCGAGCCGCTCATCGGTGGGCCCCCGACGCTTCACGCTTGATCTTCTTGGCCAGCGCCCACTTGTGCACCTCGGTCGGGCCGTCGTAGATGCGGAACGCGCGGATTTCGCGGAATACCTGCTCGACGATCGTGTCGCGCGTCACGCCGGTGCCGCCCATCACCTGCACGCAGCGGTCGGCCACGCGAAACAGCGCATCCGAGACGGCGACCTTGGTCATCGAGCTTTCGGTGGTGCCCAGCGAGCCGGTATCGAGCACGTCGGCGCACCAGTCGATCATCAGTTCGGCCTGCTTGAGATCGATCAGGTTATCGGCCAGCATAAAGCCGACGCCTTCGTGATCGATCAGCGGCTTGCCGAATGCGTGGCGCCTGACCGCATAGGCTGTGGCGATCTCGTGCGCGCGCGTGGCCGCGCCGTGCCAGCGCATGCAATGTGACAGGCGTGCCGGCGACAGGCGCACCTGCGCATACTTGAAGCCCTGGTCGACCTCGCCCAGCACGTCGCGCGAGGGCACGCGCAGATTGTCGATCTCGATCACCGCATGGCCACCCGGCATCGCACCGTCGATGGTGTCGAGCACGCGCGCCACGCGAATGGCCGGGTGGGGCAGTTCCACCAGGAACATCGTCGCCGCCAGCGCTTCGCCGCTCGACGTTTTCGCCATCACGATGCCGACCCGGGCGCCAACCGCGCCGGTGATGAATGCCTTGCGGCCGTTGATGACCCAATCGTCGCCGTCGCGCTGCGCCGTAGTCTGCAGCATCGAGGGATCGGAGCCGGCGCCGCCGTCGGCGGCCGGCTCGGTCATGAAAAATGCCGAGCGTGCCTCGCCGGCCACCAGCGGGGCCAGGTAGCGCGCCTGCTGCTCGGCCGTGGCGACCTTGCCCAGCAACAGCATGTTGCCTTCGTCGGGCGCGGCCGTATTGACCGCCACCGGCCCCAGCGGAGAGAGGCCGGAGCGCTTGAGCACCAGCGCCGTCTCGCGCTGGCTCAGATGGCTGCCGTCGGGCAGGATGTGCGGCGTCATCACGCCGGCCGCGCGCGCCAGCGTGCGCATCTCATGCACCATTTCTTCGCTGGGGCCGTGGCTGCCGTAGCGCGGATCGTGTTCGAACGGCGCGACGACGTCGCGCACGAACGCTTCGACGCGATCGGCAATCGCCTGTGCGCGCTCGGAAGCGCCGGTTCGGGGGGCCTGGTCGGGATGATTCATGGCGTGAAGCTCTCTCGGTCAGTATGGACGGGCAGGGCTTGCGCGTCTCGCAGGCTTCATCATAGCGACGAATCCCGCTCCTTACATGGGAGCCCGCACTTTTCTTGTCGGCATGGGCTTTGCCCCGACCCACACGCGGAAATGACCGTTGCCATAAAATGCCTGCACAGTGACCGACGCTATCGGCGGGCAAGCGCCGCCGGCCGGCCCAACCCCATGCCAACGAACGAATCAGGAGTCTTGCGTGAGCCAACTTTTTCAGCCGCTAGCGATCGGCAAACTGCAACTCGATAACCGCATCGTTATCGCGCCCATGTGCCAGTACTCTGCCGAAGACGGCTCGGCGGGCGACTGGCACATGATCCATCTCGGCCATCTGGCGCTGTCCGGCGCCGGGCTCTTGATCACCGAGGCCACGGCGGTGTCGCCCGAGGGGCGCATCACCGCGAACGATCTTGGCCTGTATTCGGATGCCAACGAGGCAGCGCTGGCCCGCGTGCTCGGCGCTATCCGTGCGTACGCGCCGATCCCCATAGCCATGCAGATCTCGCATGCCGGGCGCAAGGCTTCGAGCCAGGCGCCCTGGGCGGGCGGGCTGCAGATTCGCCCGGGCGAGCCGGGCGGCTGGCAAACCGTCGCCCCATCGGCCGTGCCGCATGCCCAGAGCGAGGCGCCGCCCACCGCGCTCGACCGCGCCGGTCTGGACAAAGTGCGAGCGGATTTTGCCGCCACGGCCCGGCGCGCCGCGCGGCTCGGCATTGATGGCCTGGAGATCCATGCCGCGCACGGCTATTTACTGCACCAGTTCCTCTCGCCGCTGGCCAATCATCGCGACGACGAATATGGCGGCAGCCTGGAAAACCGCATGCGCTTCGTGCTCGAGGTGTTCGATGCGGTGCGTGCCGAATTTCCGGCCGACAGGCCCGTCTGGGCGCGCATCTCCGCTACCGACTGGGTGCCCGGCGGGTGGGACATCGACGGCACGGTGGCGCTCTCCCAAGCGCTCAAGGCGCGCGGCTGCGCGGCGATTCACGTGACCACCGGCGGCGTCTCGCCGGCCCAGGCGATCAAGCTCGGGCCGGGCTATCAAGTGCCTTACGCGCAGCGCGTAAAGGCCGAGGCCGGCTTGCCGACGCTTGCGGTCGGGCTCATTACCGAGCCTGAGCAAGCCGAATCGATTATCGCGAATCAGGAGGCCGACGCGGTGTCGCTGGCCCGCGCGATGCTCTACGATCCGCGCTGGCCGTGGCATGCCGCCGCCAGGCTCGGCGCCCAGGTGAATGCGCCAAAGCAATACTGGCGTTCGCAGCCGCGTGAGTTCAAGGATTTGTTCAAGGGCGCCAGCTTCGGCCAGCGGTAGATAAGCGACGCCCGCCATGCAACGGCATGGCGCGGGCATCAAAATGAGCGCCCCGGCCGGATTCGCATCGGGCCGGGGCGCTGTTTCGAGGTGCCGCTAGATCATCTCCAGCGCCAGCGCGATGCCCTGGCCGCCACCGATGCATAGCGTGACCACGCCGCGCTTGAGTCCGTCGCGCAGCATCGAATGCAGCAGGCGTGTCGTGAGCACGGCGCCGGTCGCGCCGATCGGATGGCCGTGCGCGATCGCGCCGCCTTCGACGTTGACGATATCGACGGCCAGCCCGAGTTCGCGCGTGCAGGCGATTGCAATGGCGGCAAATGCCTCATTGATCTCGACCCGGTCGACCGTCGCCAGCGGCCAGTTGGCTCGCTCCAGAGCCTGACGCACGGCCGGCACCGGACCGAGTCCGAACATACCCGGCGCGACCGCCGCGACCCCGTAGCTGACCAGGCGCGCCAGCGGCATCAGGCTGTGCTGCTCGGCCCAATGGCGCTCGGCCACGATCATCGCGGCGGCAGCGGTATTGAGTCCGGGCGCATTGCCGGCGGTAATCGTGCCGTCCTTGCGAAACGCCGGCTTGAGCTTGGCCAGCGACTCGGCCGTGGTGTCGGGCCGGTTGTGCTCGTCCTTGACGAACTGCTCCGCGCCTTTGCGCCCCCGGATTTCAACCGGCACGATTTCCTCGCCGAACTTGCCCGCCGCCTGCGCCGCGGAAAACGCCTGCTGCGAGCGCAGCGCCCAGGCATCCTGTTGTTCGCGCGTGATGTTGAACTGGCTCACCAGATCTTCCGTATGCCAGCCGGAGTGCTGGCCACTGAATGCGTCGTTCAGGCCGTCGTGCAGCATGCTGTCGATCACCGCGCCGTCGCCCATGCGCAGACCCCAGCGACCCTGCGGCAGAAGGTAAGGGGCCAGATCCATGTTCTCCATGCCGCCGGCGATTGCGCACTGAAGATGGCCGCTGGTGATTTCCAGTGCGGCGCTGACGATCGCTTGCGCACCGGATCCGCATACGCGGTTGACCGTCATCGCCGGCACTTCGATCGGCAGGCCGCCGGCGATGGCGGCCTGGCGAGCCGGATTCATTTTGGCGCCGGCCTGGATGACCTGGCCGAAAACCAGGCTCTGGACCTGTGCCGGGTCGAGCTCGGCACGCTTGAGCGTCTCGCGCACCACTGCGGCGCCGAGGTCGGTGGCAGGCACGCTCTTGAGCGTGCCGTTATAAGTGCCGATAGCGGTGCGCAGCGGGGCGCACAGAACGATTTCCGGCAAGGACATTATGAAGCTCCTGTAACAATGGATGGAAGGTGGAACAACGCGGCTTACCAGTCCGACTCTTCGTCGCTGCGCCAGGCCTTGCGCAGCTTGTCCCGCTGTTCCTTGGTCAACACCGCTTCGATTTGCCGATGCGCGGCGATCGATGCGTCGTACATTTGCTGCCGGAGCTGGGCAAAGTCTTTCTCGGCCTTCTCGATGGCGGCGTTGTCGCGCTGCGGCGCCTCGTAGAGGTCGCGCAGCTTGGCCTGCTGATCCATGATCTGACCCATCAGCGCCCAATGCGCACGCCGCGTGTCGTCGTGTATGCGATTGATTTTGGCGAGCTGTTCCTGCGTCAGGCCCAGCTCGCTACCCCAGCCATAGCCGCCATAGCGGCCATAACCGCCCATCATGCCCGGGCCCATGCCGCCGTAGCCGCCATAGCCGCCCATCATGCCCGGGCCCATGCCGCGGTAGCCGCCATAGCCGCCGTAACCCCCCATCATGCCCGGCCCCATGCCGCCGCCGCAGGGCCCGTAGCCCGGTCCGTAGCCGCTTGTCGCGGCGGCGCCGTCCGCGGCGGGCGCGGCATGCCCCAGCTGCGAGGCGCCGAACAGCGCCACGGCAAACGCGCAGGCGATGAGTAGATTGGAACGTTTGACCTCGGAGATTCTCATGATCGTTTCCTTCTCGTAATGACAACAATCTGCCCGACCGGGCATGTGCGGCCCCTTGATCGCACGGCGCGATCCGTTGCCCGAGAAAGCCAATCGTCAGGGCGACGGCAGGTACCTTCCAAGTCTAGGAAAGCCGGGCCGGGCGGCGTTGATATAAGTCAAGGATGCTGGCCTGCGATGCCGGCAGCCGGGCGGATGCCGACCGGGCCGGGCTACCAGATCTGCTGGTCGTCGCGCAGCAAGCTCTGGTTGAGTTGTTCGCGTTGCCGTGGCGTGAGGATGGCTGCGATACGACGGTGTTCCGTTTTCGAGACGTCGACTACCTGCCGCCGGAGCTGGTGTATGGTTTGCACGGTGGCGTGGATGGCGGGTCGGTCAGGCGTTGGCGCTTGGTAGAGCTCGCGCAGAATGGCGTGCTGGCCTCTGATGGCGTCCATCAGCGACCAGCGTTGTCGGCGTGCCCGATTGCGAATATGGTCAATGGCGGCGCGTTGCGCGGTGCTCAGGCCCAGTTCATCGCCCCACCGGTCGACGAGTGTCTGCGTGCCGGGCGACTGGCTTGCTGTGACGGCGCCGCGCGGCCGGCCGGCTGCCGCCCCGCTGGACGAGGTACCACTGGCTGTTTGCGCGAGCGCCGGAGCGGCAACGAGGAGCATGGCGACGAGCGCGCGGCTCGTGCGCCATGCGAGGGAGTGCGTTATCGCTAACTTCGGATATCGAAACGTTCGGGCGCCCATCGGCATCGAAAAGGCGCCCCGGATAAATGCAGATCAGCGCGCGCGTACCGCTCGCTGTACTTTTTGTGCCGCGAGCGCGACACCGTAGCTGACCGCGAGAGCCGCCATCAGCCACAAGCCGCCGAACAGCATACCGCCGCCGAATAGCCAATCAGGGTTGTATAAGGCATGCATCGCATTGTCTCCAGAATAAAAAAACCGTCCGGCACGCTGGGCTGAGCCGCCGGACGGCTGCAAATCCCGGCAGGCATCCCCTCCCGACCGGGCGACGGAGACTGAACTTGCGCGGTGTTCCACACAAGACCTCAGTGTCATGGATGCAAGTTTAAAGAGAGCCGCCAGATGGAGCTTGACGTAGGTCAAGAAAGCCGCTTGGCAGCGGCATGATTCAAGGCTCGCGCCCGCGGCGGGGAGCCGCGGACGGGGCTGCGCAGGCTCGGCTTAGGAGAACGAAGGCGCGCGCGGTTTCTGCGTAAAGTCGAAACCATCGAGCAGGTTGTACGCGTTGGCATCGCGTTCCTGCATTGGCGCCAGGCCGAAGCGCGCCTCGATCAGGGCGAGCACCGACACGGTATCGGACACGCGATGGTCGACGTAGCCGCGCCGCGCCCACGGGCTGACCAGCAGCGCCGGGATGCGCGTGCCGCAGCCGTAGGCGTCGGGGTGCGGCGGCTTGACGTGATCCCAGAAGCCGCCGCCTTCGTCATAGGTGATGACCACCGCCGTCTTGTTCCATAGCGGGCTCGCCCCCAGCGCGGCGAGCAGGCTCGAGACCCACTGCTCACCCCAGCGCGGCGCCGAATCGGCGGGATGTTCGTCATGCGCGCCGGTGGCCTTGATGAACGACACGTGGGGCAAATGCCCGGCTCTGACATCCTCGAAAAAATCGTTGCTGTCGCGCATATGGCCGCCCTTGACGTTGGCGAACCAGCTCGGGTAGTACTGGAACGGATTGTGATGCGGCACGTATATGCCGATGTTGTCGACCACGGCCGAGCCGTCGCCGGCGCCGAACGCGGTCTTCATCGCCCATGGCTTGACCGCATTCCAGTTTTCGTTGTACCAGGCCCAGGAGCGGCCCGCGGCATTGAGCCGGTCGCCGATGTTCGGATAGGACTGCTCATCGGGCGGCGGCGCGATCTTGAGATTGCCGAACGATGCCTCGGTCGGTCCGTTGAGCGGGGGCAGGTCGTTGATCAGCACGCCCTGCGCATCGTACGGCTTGTCATACACCGGCGGCGTGAGGCTGCCCGTGAGCTTGTGCGGCGCGGCGTGCCAGACCGCCGAGCGCGCGGCCGCCAGATACAGCGCGTTGCCCGTCGAGCCGCCCGACATGGCCTGGAAGAAGTGATCGAACAGGACGTATTCGTCGGCCAGCCGGTGGTACAGCGGCAGGTCTTCACGCGTGTAAAAACCCAGCACTGCGCCCGACGGGGCCGACTCGGCCATCATCATTTCGAGCGGGTCCGTCAGCTTGGCGGCCGGGCCGTGCGGTTTTTTCGCCAGGGCGAGTGCGACGAAACGATCCATCGCGCCGTTGTCGATCTGCGCCTGCATACGGAAGAAATGGTGCTGCGGGTCCCAGTGCACATTGTGGCTCGCAGGGATGTACGGCGCGAGATGAAATGGCTGGTTCTCGAGCAAGGCACTCTGGAATCCGGGAATGTCGTCGGGTACCGGCAAATAGGCGTAAGGCACTCCCGCCGGGTTTTTCTGCAGACCGGTAAAACGCGGGTCGACCTTGCCTTCCTTGTCGAGCAGGTTGTTGACAAACGCGCCGGACGGCGACTGATAGGCGCCGAAATAGTGATCGAAGCTGCGGTTTTCCTGATAGATCACCACGATGTGCTCGATCTTCTCGCGCAGACCCTTGAGGTCGGCCGGCGCGGGCGCCGCGTGTGCCAGAGTGGCGAGATTGGTGCCGGCGAATGCGGCGCCGCCGGCGGCCGCCATCCCTTTGAGAAAGTCCCTGCGGCTGGGCCAAATGATCGTCATGTGCTGCTCCTGCGAGTCGATGAGTGAAGTGACGAGCCTCGGCCGGTCGCGCCGAGGGCGGTAGCATCGCAAAGTAGCATTGCCATATGACGGACATTTGATGGCCGAAACAGTTTAACCGGGCTGCGGTTGCGATCCAGACCGCACATAGGACGTTGCCGAATACCAATTTTGAGTGTATATACACATTTATGAGTTTATCTCCAAAAAATCAGGCTTCCCCGTTCGCCGCATGCGTGGAGTGCAAGTGCTCGGCGCTGCGCCGTGCCAGCCGCGCGGTCACGCAGCACTACGAGATTTCGTTTCGCGGCACCGGCCTGCGCGCGACCCAATTCACCGTGCTGGCGGCGCTGGCGCAAACCGGGCCGCTGCCGTTGAGCGCATTGGCGGCGATGCTCGGGCTGGAGCGTACCTCGTTGACACGCAACCTCCGTCCGCTCGAGAAGAAGGGTTTCGTCGCCTCCGCGGCGAATGACGACCATCGCGTGCGCCTGATCGAAATTACTCCGGCCGGCGAGCGCACCGCGCTAGCCGCGTTGAGCGCGTGGCAGCGGGCTCAGGCAACCGTTGACGGTGTGGTGGAGGCGACCCTCGGGCAGGGGGTGCTCGACAAGATGTTGCATGGTGGCGGGCACAGCGGTACGGGCGATAAGGGCGATAAGGGCGATAAGGGCGATAAGGGCGGAAAGCGAGGGGCGGCATAGTCTGGGCGTGTGAGTGTCTGTCGCCCTTTTTTTTGATCAAAAAGGTGTATATACACGGAGGTGGTTTATGGAAATCGATCTACTGGCGGCGGTCGCGTTGAGCGCGAGCGCGTCGATCACGGTGGCGACACTGGCCATTGGCTTCGGCGCAGATGTCCTGGCTCGAGCGCGCATTGCCGTCGTGCTCGCGGCGTGGTTCGCATTGATCGTGGCGCTGGCAGCTACTCGTGCATTGCATTATCCGGACGGCGTCGGCGCGCCCGGACTGGGATTGGTCGTGCTGTTGCCGCCGGTTGTGATCGTCGCATATGCCCTGCGCTCGCCGGCACTGCGCCGGGCGTTGATGGCCGTCCCGTTGGCCGCGCTGGTGGGAGTCAACAGCGTGCGCGTGCTGGGTGTCCTGTTCCTGGTAATGCATGCGCAGGGGCGTCTGCCGGCGCCGTTCGCATTCCTGGCGGGCGTGGGTGACGTGCTTGCCGGGCTGGGCGCCGCATCACTGGCGTGGCGGCTTTATCGCCAAAAGCCGGTGGCGCGGGGCCAGTTGTGGATCTGGAACGGCTTTGGCCTGGCTGATTTGGTCAATGCCATCGCGCTTGGCGCCCTGTCGGCACCCGGCCCGCAGCAACTGCTTTTCGGCGCCTCGAACACCAACGTGATGACCACGCTGCCATGGCTGCTCATTCCCGCTTTTCTGGTGCCGCTACTCGCATGCACGCATCTCGCGGTGTTCTACCGGCTTGCCAAAAGCCGGGTGAGCGAGGTGCGCGGCACCGGGTGGGGGCGAAATCCCAAGGGCGCGGATTAGCCATTGGCCACACGCCGGGCCTCTGGCCGGGACGCGGGCGCGATATCGTTCGGTGCGGCGGACGCGGTGAGCGTTGCCTCGCCGACCTGAAACGTCGACATGGCCGTTTGCAGGTGCCGCGCCTGCTCGGAGAGCGACTGCGCGGCCGCGGCCGCCTGCTCGACCAGTGCCGCGTTTTGCTGGGTCATGCCGTCCATTTGCGTGACCGAGGTGTTCACCTGTTCGGCGCCGGCGCTTTGCTCGGCCGCTGCAGCGGCGATCTCCTGCACGATGCCGGTGACGCGCGCGAGCGCACCGCGTGCCTCGTCGATGGTCGCGCCGGTCTTTTCCACCAGCTCGGCGCCGGTGCCGACCTTGTCGACCGCGTTGTGGATCAACGCGCGGATTTCCTTGGCCGCGCTGGCGCTGCGCTGGGCCAGCGTGCGCACTTCGCCTGCCACCACCGCGAAGCCGCGCCCCTGCTCGCCGGCGCGAGCGGCTTCCACGGCGGCATTGAGCGCGAGGATGTTGGTCTGGAACGCAATGCCCTCGATCGCGGCGATGATGTCGCCCATCTTCTTCGATTCGTCGGAGATGCCCTGCATGGCGGAGACGGCCTGCGCAGCCATCTCGCCGCCGCGATCGGCGATTTGCATCGCACTGGCTGCCAATTGGCTGGCGTTCCTGGCGTTGTCGGCGGTCTGGCGCACCATCGAGGTGATTTGCTCCATGCTCGAAGCGGTTTCCTCGAGCGACGCGGCCTGATTTTCGGTGCGGCGCGAGAGGTCGGCGTTGCCGTTGGAGATCTCCCGCGAGGCCGCGGCGACGTTGTCGGCGGCGAGCTTGACCTGGCCGATGATCTGCGTGAGCGCGTCGCGCATGCGGCTGATGGCGTGCATCAGGCTTTGTCGATCGCCGGAGCGCGTGCCGATGGCGATCGCCAGATTACCCGCGGCGATCGCGTCGGCCACATGCGCGGCATCGGCCGGATCGCCGCCGATCGTGCGCAAAATGCTGCGGTTGGTCAGCGCCACCAGCGCGCCCAGCAGCAGCGCCATCGTCACGAAGATGCCGCCTGCCAGATAGAGCGAGTGCATGAAGGCGGCGTCGATGTCGTCGACGTAGGCGCCGGTCGAGAGAATCCAGTCCCACGGCGCGTAGCGCAGCACGTAGCCGATCTTGGGCACCGCGAGCGCGGGCGTGACGTGCGGATGCGGAAACACATAATCGACAAAGCCGCCTTGCGGCGCTTGGGCGGCCTTGGCGAAGGCCAGGTAGTGATGCCCGCCGTCGGCATCGGTGACATGGCCCAGATCCTTGCCGTCGAGTGCCGGCTTGATCGGGTGCATCACCATCTGCGGCTTCGAATTGATCACCAGGAAATAGCCGTCCTTGCCATAGCGGATGCCTTGCAGGCGCTCGAGCGCCTGTTTCCTGGCGTCGGCCTCGCTGAGCTTGCCGCTTTGCGCGAGCCCCGCGTATTCCTTGACGATGGCCAGGCCGATCTGCGCCGCGTTGACCAGGTCGTTCTTGCGCTCTTCGATGCGCGTCTGGCGCGCCATATACGCCGCTGAAACCGACACCAGCAATAACGCGATCAGGCTGACGAGCAAAGGGGCCCAGAGCTTCTGGGTAAAGGTGAGTCGGTGCATCCAAATGTCTCCGTCCAGGTGCCGCCACCGGGTCGTGCATTGCGACCGGCATGAAGTGGGCGCCGCGGTCGGGCTCGGCTACTGTGCGGCAACCCCTTTCCTGGTTATCGGCAGATCGACGGGAATTGTTTAAAAAATATGACAACCGCCTGCGATCGGACGCCCACAGGGGGTTCGCGGCACCCCGCTAGGCGCACTCGATGCGGTTGCGGCCGTTATGCTTGGCGCGATAAAGCGCCGTGTCGCTGCGCGACAATGCGGCGTCGGCGCTGGCGTCGGTCGCATACATGGCGGCCAGGCCGATACTGACGGTAATGGGGATGAGCCGCCCGGCATCGACGAACGGCGTATTGGCGGTGCGCAGCTGGATGCGCCGGGCGAACCGGTTGGCCTGGGCGACGTCGGTGCCGCTGAGCACCACGGCGAATTCCTCGCCGCCGACACGGCCGACGATATCGTTTTCCCGCACCTGGGCGCGCAGCAGCGCGGAGAAGTGCCGCAGCACCGCATCGCCCACTGCGTGACCGTAATTGTCGTTGATCGTCTTGAAGTGATCGAGATCGCACATCAGCACGGCCGTCGGCGCGCTGGCCGCGCGCCGCATGCGAGCCAGCTCGGCGTCCATGCAGGTCATGAAATAGCGCCGGTTCGGGATCTGGGTGAGGAAGTCGATGGTGGCGAATTCCTGCAACTCGGCCTCGATGCGCTTGCGTTCGGTCACGTCGGTGATGAAGCCGTGCCACACCGTGCCGCCGTCGGGCAGGCGGCTCGGCCGCGCGGCGCCCTGGCGCCAGCGCAGCCCTTGCCTGGGCAGCACCACCCGATATTCGAGGTGCCAGGGCTTGAGGGTGGCGGCCGATGCGGCCAGCGAGGTGCGATAACGCTCCAGGTCATCCGGATGGACGAGTCGATGCAGGCAATCGGCATCGCGCATGACCTGCTCCGGCGTGACCTCGTACATGTCGCGAATACCGGCGCTGGCGTAAGAGAAATGCCCGTGACCCTCCGGCCATTGGCGATACTGGAACACCAGGCCCGGGACTTCGTTGGTCAGATTGGTGATGAGCTCGACGCTTTGCTGCAGCCGGTCCGACAGGCTGCGCATGGCCGAAATATCGGTGGTGGTGCCGATCATGCGCAGCGGCCGCCCGTCGGCATCGCGGCTGACGACCTTGCCGCGGCTGGAAATCCATTTCCAGCTGCCGTCCTTGCAGCGGATGCGATGTTCCACCGTGTAGCTGTCGGTCTTGCCGTCGAAGTGCGCCTGGATGGTGGCTTTGACGTATTCCAGGTCGGCCGGGTGCACGCGCGTATAGCTCTCTTCGATCGCGTCGCCGAGTTCGTGGGGCGCGTAGCCCAAAATGGCCTTCCAGCCCGGCGAGTAATAGATCCTGCCGGCGGGCACGTCGCGGTCCCAGATGCCGGTGCCGCTGCCGTCGATGGCCAGCGCCATGCGTTGCGCGTCTTCCATCAGCGTCGACGGGCCGGGTCCCGGCTCGGCGTGGTGCTGATCGTGCGCGGCGGCGGCCGTGTGTCGAGCGTCCTCTGGCGCCATGATTGTTTCCCCGATCTCGAAGCTTGCAGCAGCCGATGACCGTGCCCGGCGCCATCGGGTGAGCCGCCATGCGGGCCGGCTCCCTACGTCTCAGTCTCTGCCTGTTATTGTTCTCGTGCTCCCGCCCCCGCGAGCGCACGCAGCGTTTCCTTGATCTTGCCGACCCGTGCGCCCAACTCCGTGTGGGCTGCCTCGATGCGCAACTTGTCCTGCCCGGCCAGTTTGACGTGGCGGTCGCGCTGCACCAACTCGATGATGCGTAGTGCATCGATCGGCGGGTCTGGAATGAATTGTAACGAAATAGCGGCTTCCGAGGCATCGATTTTGGCGATGCCCAGCGGTTTGGCGATCAGCCGCAAGCGATGCGTCTCGATCAGCGCCTGCGCTTGCGGCGGCAGCTTGCCGAAACGATCGACCAGTTCCTCCTGCAGCGCGTCGATGGCATCGCGCGAGGTGCCGTTGGCCAGGCGCTTGTATAGCGACAGGCGTTCCTGCACGTCGGCGCAATAGTCGCTGGGCAAAATGGCCGGCACATGCAGGTTGATCTCGGTGGTGGCCGCCAGCGGCGCGGTCAGGTCGGGCTCGCGCCCGGCCTTGAGCGCCTTGACCGCATCGGCCAGCATGTCGCTGTATAGCTGAAAGCCGATTTCCGTCATCTCGCCTGACTGCTTGTCGCCCAGCACCTCGCCCGCGCCGCGGATTTCCAGGTCGTGCATGGCCAGGTAAAAGCCTGCGCCCAGTTCCTCCATCTGCTGAATGGCTTCGAGCCGGCGCTGCGCCTGCTTGGTCAGTGCCTGCGGATCGTGCACCAGCAAATAGGCATAGGCCTGATGGTGCGAGCGCCCGACCCGTCCCCGCAACTGATGCAACTGGGCCAGGCCGAATTTGTCGGCGCGATGCATCAGGATGGTATTGGCGGTCGGCACGTCGATACCGGTCTCGATTATGGTGGTGCACAACAGCACGTTGGTGCGCTGCGTCACGAAATCGCGCATCACCTGCTCCAGGTCGCGTTCGTGCATCTGGCCATGTGCCACGGCAATGCGCGCCTCGGGCACCAGCGCCTCGAGCATCGCGCGACGGTTCTCGATGGTCTCGACCTCATTGTGCAGGAAGTAGACCTGGCCGCCGCGCTTGAGCTCGCGCAGGATGGCCTCGCGGATCGTGCTGTCGTCCTCGCGCCGCACGAAGGTCTTGATCGCCAGACGCTTTTGCGGCGCCGTGGCGATGACCGAAAAGTCGCGCAGCCCTTCGAGCGACATGCCCAGCGTGCGCGGAATCGGCGTGGCGGTGAGGGTCAGCACGTCGACCTCGGCGCGCAGCGCCTTGAGCGCCTCCTTCTGGCGTACCCCGAAGCGGTGCTCCTCGTCGATGATCACCAGCCCCAGGCGCTGGAACTTGACCTCGCTCGACAGGAGCTTGTGCGTGCCGATGACGATATCGACCTGGCCTTCGTTGATGGCCTTGATCGACGCCGAGATTTCCTTGCCGCTCCTGAAACGGGACAATTCGGCGATGCGCACCGGCCATTCGGCGAAGCGGTCGGCAAAAGTTTGCGCATGCTGCTCGGCCAGCAGCGTGGTGGGCGCGAGCAGCGCGACCTGCTTGCCGCCCATGATGGCGATAAAGGCGGCCCGCAAGGCCACTTCGGTCTTGCCGAACCCTACGTCGCCGCACACCAGGCGGTCCATTGGCTTGCCGCTTGTCATGTCTGCAATAACGGCAGCGATCGCCGCGGCTTGATCCGGGGTTTCCTCGAAGCCGAACGAATCAGCAAATTTTTCGTAGTCGCGCGGCGACATCTCGAACGCATGGCCGGCGCGCGCGGCGCGGCGTGCGTACAGATTGAGCAGCTCCGCCGCCGTGTCGCGAATCTGCTCGGCGGCGCGGCGCTTGGCCTTCTCCCACTGGCCCGAGCCGAGCGCATGCAGCGGCGCGGTATCCGGATCGGCGCCCGAGTAGCGCGAGATCAGGTGCAATTGCGAGACCGGCACATACAGCTTGGCGCCGCCGCCGTATTCGAGATGGAGGAACTCGGTCTCGCCTTCGCCCAGGTCCATGCCGACCAGGCCGAGGTAGCGGCCGATGCCGTGCTGGCTGTGCACCACCGGGTCGCCGATCTTCAACTCGGCCAGGTCGCGCACCATCGAGTCGACCGAGCTGACCTGTTCCTGGCGGCGCCGTCCGGCGCGCCGCACGGTACCTTCGAAAAGTTCGTTCTCGGTGATGACCGCCAGGCCCTCGGCGGGAATCTCGAAACCGGTGGCGAACGGCGCGACCGTCAGCGCGACGCGCGCGTCGCTGCCGTGCAGGAATTCCTCCAGCGACTCGCATGCGGTCGGCCGGATGTCATATTCGTTGAGCAACTGCTGCAGCGTCTCGCGCCGACCGGGCGAGTCGGCGCACAGCAGCACGCGCTGCGGCGTACGGGCCAAATAGGCGCGCAAGGCCGCCAGCGGGTCGTCGGCGCGGCGATTGACGGCCAGCGGCGGCAGCGCCTGGGCCCAGGTGCCGTCGCCGGCTGCCGGCAGCGCCAGTCGCGCGAACGGCTTGGCGAATATGAAAAAGTCGTCGTCGCGCAAGAACAGGCGCTCGGGCTCGAGAATCGGTCGCTCGCGGTCGTGCGAGAGAAAATTGAAGCGCTGGCGGGTGTCGCTCCAGAAGCGCTTGATGGCGGCGTCGAGGTCGCCGCACATCACCAGATGCGCGCCCTCGGGCAGGTAATGGAACAGCGTGGCCGTTTCGTCGAAAAACAGCGGCAGGTAGTATTCGATGCCTGCCGACGGCACGCCGATGCCCAGATCCTTATAGATCGGGCTGCGCGTCGGGTCGCCCTCGAAGGTCTCGCGCCAGCGCGCCCGCGCGGCGGTGCGGGCCGCTTCGTCGAACGGAAATTCCCGCCCGGGCAGCAGCCGCACTTCCTTGACCGGATAGAGGCTGCGCTGGGTGTCCGGATCGAACGCGCGAATGGTTTCGATGGTGTTGTCGAACAGGTCGAGCCGGTACGGTAGCGGCGAGCCCATCGGGTACAGATCGATCAACCCGCCGCGCACGCAGTATTCGCCCGGGCGCATCACTTGGCTCACGTGCTCGTAGCCGGCCAGCGTCAACTGGGACTTCAGGCCCGCCTCGTCGAGCGTATCGCCCTGCGTGAAGAAAAACGTGTAGGCTGCCATGAAGCTGGCCGGCGCCATCCGGTACAGCGCGGTGGTGGCGGGCACCAGCACGATGTCGCAGCGCCGGCTGCTCAGGTCGTGCAGGGTGGCCAGGCGCTCCGAGACGAGATCCTGGTGCGGCGAGAAGGCGTCGTAGGGCAGCGTTTCCCAGTCGGGCAGCAGGCGCACGCGCGCCTCGGGCGCGCAGTGTCGCAGTTCCTGCAGCAGGCGCAGCGCATCGGTGGTGTTGGCGCACAGCACCGTCAGCAGGGGGATGGCATTGCGATGGGCGGCAAAATAGCGCGCGATCAGCAGCGCGTCGGCGGAGCCGTGCGACCCGGCGAAGGCATAGCGCTGCCCACTTTTGACCAGTGCGAAGGGCAGTGCCGGGGTGTCGTTTTCAGGCATAAATACGAATTATTCGGGAGGCGACCTGCGAACAGGGCAGGCCGTATTATAAAATCCTCCCCTGTGTCTTACTCCCTTTTCTTATTCTTCTGACCGTGGCCGATCGACTTTTTGCCGTCATCCCGTGCGCCGGGACGGGTTCCCGCGCCGGCGCAGAGGTGCCCAAGCAGTACCGCAGTATCGCGGGCCGCGCCATGCTCCACTACACCCTGGCGGCGTTCGACGCCTGTTCGGAATTTGCCCAGACCCTGGTGGTCCTGGCCCCGGACGACACCCATTTCGACGGGCGCCGCTTCGGCGCGCTGCGTTTTGCCGTCAAGCGCTGCGGCGGCGCCACGCGTCACGCGTCGGTGCTCAATGGCGTGCGCGCGCTGGCCGAATACGGCGCGCAGGACAGCGACTGGGTGCTGGTGCACGACGCCGCCCGCCCGGGTATCACCGCGACGCTGATCCGCACGCTGGTGGCTGCGCTCAAGGGCGATGCGGTGGGCGGATTGCTGGCCTTGCCGGTACCCGACACGCTCAAGCGGGCCACTCCCGGCGACGAGCCGCGCGTGGCCGCCACCGAGCCGCGCGACGGCCTGTGGCAGGCGCAGACGCCGCAAATGTTCCGCCTCGGCCTGTTGCGCGAAGCGCTCGAGCAGGCGCTGGCCAACGGACAAAGCGTGACCGACGAAGCCAGCGCGATCGAACTGATGGGGCACGCTCCCCGCTTGGTGCAGGGCAATCTGCGCAATTTCAAAGTCACCTACCCGGAAGATTTCGCGCTGGCCGAAGCCATGTTGCGCGAGCCGCCCAAGGAACCCCGATGAGCGCCACGATGTTGCCCAAACTCCGCGTCGGCCAAGGCTACGACGTGCACGCGCTGGTGCCTGGCCGCGCGCTGGTGATCGGCGGCGTGACGATTCCGCATAGCGCCGGGCTGCTCGGCCACTCCGACGCCGACGTGCTGCTGCATGCCATTACCGACGCACTGCTGGGTGCCGCCGCGCTGGGCGACATCGGCAAGCATTTTCCCGATACCGACCCGACCTTCTATGGCGCCGACAGCCGCACACTGCTGCGCGAGACGCTGCGCCGAGTGGCCGAGGCGGGCTGGCACGTGATCAACCTGGACTGCACCGTGATCGCCCAGGCGCCCAAGCTCGGCCCGCATATCGCGGCCATGCGCGAGGCCATCGCCGCCGATCTGGGCGTGGCCGTCGAACAGGTCAACGTCAAGGCCAAAACCAACGAAAAGCTCGGATACCTGGGCCGGCAGGAGGGCATCGAGGCCCAGGCGGTGGTGCTGGTGGGCGGCGCTTGACGCTTAACCGCCTGGCCTCACTGCCAAGTCGCACAGGCTAGTGTGAGCGCGCAGCCGGCGCATGCCGCCGCCATGCAAGATCCGACTCCGCAGTAACGCAACGGGCGCTCGAGGCGCCCGTTGCCGTTTAGCGGCCGCCGCCTTGGCGACCGCCTCCGCCCGGTATTAACCCTAGTTGCACATCGGCATGAAATCTCCGACATTAAATTAAATAGAAAATCTATTATAAATTTTATTTAAAGGTGCCGACGATGCATGGCGTCCAGGTTGGGAGCGGATGGGACAGGCGTGGGATTTGCCGCGCGAGCTCAGCGGCGGCGATAGAAGGTCAGCGCTTCGCGGGCCGCGCTTTCGTAGCATTTCTCGAGTTGCTGGAGGTGGTGCGCGGCCTGTTGCAGCAGTTCCTGCGTGCGGGACAGGCGGCCGACTTCCTGCTGCAGCACTTCGCGGCGCAGCGCGGCATAGGCCTCGCAGACTTCGGTGCCCTGTTCGGTCGCCGCGTAGTAGACGCCGACGCGCCCGGCGCCGGACTTGCTCACCAGGCCGGCTTTCATCAGCTTGCGCAGGCCGTATTGCACGTTGGCCAGGTCTTGCCGATTGGTCACCTGCATCAGCTCCTTGATCATTTTGGGTCGGCCGTGCATGCAGATCACGTGCAGCAACGCGTTGTCCTGCCCGTTGAGTTCGATGCCGGCGACCGCCGCCAGGCAGGCCGACTGCCAGCGCACGAAGGCTTCCTGGGTGCGCATCAGCGCGTATTCGAAATCGGTGAGGGCGGTGCTCGGCGCATCGGTGGCCAGGTGCCAATGGTGCGGCGCGGCCTGGGCGGCGGACTTGGTTTTTTTTGCGGCGGACGTGTTGGGCATGGAGCGTGTTCCGAGGCGGAGCCGGCATTGCAGCGATTGTAGCGGTTTGCGCCTGCCGCGACATCGCAGATTGCGCGGCAGGACGATTTTCGTTTTACCAACCAAGCATATCAACGGAGGCAACATGAGACGTCTGCTGGCAACCCCCGACTTCCTGCTCGGCACCTTTGCATCGAACTGTTCCGGCGGCATGTCGGTCACGCAGATCGACGAGCGCTGGAACAATTCCTGGGACAACAATCTTCGTCTGGCGCGCTTGCTCGACGAGGCCGGCATCGATTTCATGCTGCCGATCGCGCGCTGGATCGGCTACGGCGGCGCGACCGACTTTCACGGCTCGGTGTTGGAGACGGTGAGTTGGGCCGCCGGCCTGCTGGCCAGCACTCAGCGCCTGACGGTATTCGCCACGCTGCATACCAGCGCCAACCATCCGGTGGTGGTCGCCAAGCAGATAGCCACGCTCGACCATATCGGCCGCGGCCGCGCCGGGCTCAATATCGTCGCCGGCTGGAACAGGCCGGAGTACGAAGCATTGGGATTGACCTTGCCCACCGACCATGAGACCCGCTACGGTTATGCGCAGGAGTGGTTCGACATCGTCGAGAAGCTCTGGACGCATCCGGCCCCGTTCGATTGGCACGGCAAGTATTTCGATCTGAAGCGAACCTACGGCCTGCCGGCGCCGTGGGACGGCAGGCCGCCGATCCTGAACGCGGCCGGCTCGGGACAGGGGCGCGAGTTCGCGCTGCGCAATGCCGATTTTCTGTTCACTCCCGCGATCGATCTTGCCCGCTCCCAGGCCGAAGTGGCCGACCTCAGGCACAAGGCCGCAGCGGTCGGGCGCGAGGTGGGCGTGCTGACCTTCTCGCACGTCGTGTGCCGGCCGACCGAGCGCGAAGCCCAGTCGTTCCACAAGCATTTCGCCAACGACCGCGCCGACTGGGCCGCGGTCGACAACCTCGTGGCGCTGCAGTTCGCCAATGCGCAGTCGTTTCCGCACGACCTGCTGGCGCTCATTCGCGACCGCATGGCGGCCGGGCATGGCGGCTACCCGCTCACCGGCACGCCGGAGCAAGTGGCCGATGGCATTTGCGCGCTGGCGGCGGCCGGCTTCAAGGGGACCACGCTGTCGTTCGTCGACTACGCCGAGGAATTCCCGTACTTCCGCGACAACGTGCTGCCGATTCTCGAAGCGCGTGGCATCCGCGCGCCGCGCGAGGCGCTCGGCCAAACCGTGGCAGTGGCCGCATGAGCGCCGCCGCGTGCCAGGGCGGTTGGCCGGCGCAGGCCGACACGCAGGACTTCAAGCGCGCCATGCGCCAGCTCGCGGGCGGGGTGAGTGTGGTCACCGTGCAGGCCGGCACGCGGCGCAGCGGATTCACCGCAACCTCGGTGAGTTCGCTGTGCGTCGACCCGCCCACGCTGATCGCCTGCGTGAACAAGGTCAGTTCGTCGGCCGCGCTGCTGCGCGAGACACGCCACTTCGGCGTAAGCGTGCTCGCCGAGCCGCAGCAGCTCGTCGCCGAACGGTTTGCGGGCATGGGCGGCACGGCCGGCGAGCAGCGCTATGCCGGCACCGACTGGTTGCGCCTGACGCCCGACGGCGCGCCGGTCATGGCGCATAGCCTGATCGCACTGGACTGCTGCGCGGAAGACATGATCGAGCGCCACTCGCACTGGCTTCTGATCGGCCGCGTGCGCGCCGTGCGCCAGAGCGATGCATCCGCGCCGCCGCTGCTGTACTGGAACGGCGCCTACCGGCGCCTGTCGGCCAGCGAGCCGTTGCGCACGGAAAGCCAGACCCGGCGCTAGAAAAGCAATATTCAAATCACCAGGAGACGCGGCGACCCGTCGCAAGACCGGCGCGCCGCCGCATTGAACGAGACAACCGAGACCATCCTCATCATGACGACAAACACATCCCACGGCGCTCGCCAGCATGGCGCACGACCCGGCCCGGCGCGCCGCTGCGCCGCCTGCCTGCTGGGCGCCACCTTCGCCGCCGTCGGCCTGGGAGCGCCGCTGGCGGCCCAGGCGCAAAGCAGCGTCACGCTCTATGGCCTGATCGACGCGGGTATCGACTACACCACCAACGTGGCGGGAAACAGCCAGACCTCGCTCGACACCGGCATCCTTTCGCCCAATCTGTTCGGCATGCGAGGCAGCGAGGATCTCGGCGGCGGCCTGCACGCGAAGTTCGTTCTCGAGGGGCAGTTCAACGCCGGCAATGGCGCGCTGATCGGCAACGAGTTCGGCCGCCAGGCCTATATCGGCCTGACCGACGCGAAGTGGGGCAGTGTGACGCTGGGCAATCAATACGACTTCATGTTCACGTCGCTGTCGGTCAAGCGTTATGGGCCGATGTTCCCGTTGATCTCCTTGCAGAACCTGCGCCAGGGGCCCTTCAATGCGCTGAACGTGCCGAACCGTCCGACCGGCGCGTTCGACTTCGACCGCATGGCCGGCGAACAGATCGCCAATGCCGTCAAATATGAAAGCCCCGATCTCGCGGGGCTGACGTTCGGCGCGATGCTCGGCGTTGGCGGCCAGCCCGGTTCATTCTCGCGCGACAGCGCCCAGAGTTTCGGGGCCGACTACCGTCGCGGCCCCATCCAGCTCGATGCCGCCTACACCTTCGTCAGATACCCGTCGCTCAATAACGGCAACGACGGCATTCGCAACTGGGGCATCGGCGGGCGGACCGCGCTCGGCAAAGGCTTCGTCGACCTGCTCTATACATCGACCGCGAACACCGCGACCGGCGCCCATGTCGACGTCTACGAAATCGGCGGCATGATGCCGCTGGCGGCCGCCACGCACCTGGCGCTCGCATACCAGTACATGAAGGGCAATGCCGTGCTCGAAGGCAACCGCGCGCAGCAGATCAATGCCACGCTCGACTACTCGCTGTCGATCCAAACCGATCTGTACACCACCGTGACGTACCAGCACGCCAACGGTCCGGGCGCGCAGGCGCAGATTCTCGCCGCGGGCCCAGCCAGCGGCGGAAACCAGGCCGAGCTGCGCATCGGGATGAGGCACTTCTTCTGAGGGTGTAGGGGGAGCAAATGGGCGCCGCCGGCCGCGGCAGGGTAGGCCAAGGCCGGCGGCAGCGTGTCGGGCCGGGCCGGTCGGGCCCGATCCGGGAGGACGTGCCCCAGGGATTGTGCCCCGGGCGTCCTGTGGGTGAGGCCGGGCGAATTACCCCGGCCGGTTGGGTGATCTGTTGCGCGATTTATCGTGCCGACGCGCCGCGCAATGCGGCGCCGGGGCGCTTGAAACGGTAGCTCACGGCCAGCACCACCAGCCACAGCGGGATCAGGTACACGGAGATACGCAGCTCGGGCGTCAGGTACATGATCACCAGAATGCCGGCCAGGAACGCCAGGCACAGGTAGTTGGTGAGCGGGTAGCCCAGGCTCTTGAAGCGGGTCTGCAGGCCCGCGCGGCGTTTGTCGTGACGGAATTTCAGATGGATGATGCTGATCATCGCCCAGTTGATCAGCAGCGCCGAGACCACCAGCCCCATCAGCATTTCGAACGCCTTGCCCGGCATCAGGTAGTTGATCAGCACGCACAGTCCGGTCACCAGCGAGGACACGCCGAGCGCGGCCAGCGGAATGCCGCGGCGGTTGACCTTGAGCAGCGCCTGCGGCGCATTGCCTTGCTGCGCCAGGCCGAACAGCATGCGGCTGGTGCAATACACGCAGCTGTTATAGACCGACAGCGCGGCGGTCAGCACGACGACGTTCAACGCATTGGCCACCAGGTTGCTGTCCATCGCGTGGAAGATCAGCACGAACGGGCTGCCGCCGGTCACGACCTTTTCCCACGGGTAGAGCGAGAGCAGCACGCTGAGCGCGCCGATGTAGAAAATCAGGATCCGGTAGATCACCTGGTTGGTCGCGCGCGGAATGCTGTGCGACGGATCGTCCGCCTCGGCCGCGGTAATGCCCACCAGCTCCAGGCCGCCGAAGGAGAACATGATCACCGCCATGGCCATTACCAGGCCGCTCACGCCATGCGGGAAGAACCCGCCGTGCTGCCACAGGTTGGCCACGCTCGCGTCGGGGCCGGCCTTGCCGGAGAACAGCAGATAGCCGCCGAACAGAATCATGCCGATGATCGCGGCGACCTTGATGATCGCGAACCAGAACTCGGTCTCGCCGTACGATTTGACGCTGGTCAGATTCAGCACGTTGATGATCACGAAAAAGCCCAGCGCCGAGACCCAGGTCGGGATCTGCGGCCACCAGTACTGAATGTAGATGCCCACGGCGGAGAGTTCGGCCATGCTCACCAGGATGTACAGCACCCAATAATTCCAGCCCGAGGTGAAGCCGGCGAAACTGCCCAGATAGCGGTTGGCGAAATAACTGAACGAACCGGCCACCGGCTCGTCGACCACCAGCTCGCCGAGCTGGCGCATGATGAAAAAGGCGATGATCCCGCCGATGGCGTAGCCGAGCAGCACCGAAGGGCCTGCCATCTTGATCGTCTGGGCGATGCCGAGAAACAGGCCGGTGCCGATCGCGCCGCCCAGTGCGATCAACTGAATGTGGCGGTTTTTCAGCCCGCGTTTCAGTCCATCCTCTGCATTGTGTGAAACCATGTGTGCTCCTGTCTTCCTGCCTTTGATTTGTCCTGCCTGATTTGCCACGCCGGCCGCACCCGGGGCTCCGGGCGTGAGCCCGTCGCGCCCGTGGGTCGGGCAAACGCCGCGACCGCCGTGCCGGGGAGGCATTATGCACGAAATAAAATTGCGGGGGCCGGCCGGCTCGCGCATTCGCCCGGCACTGCGCCAAATCGGCCTGTTTCGTGCAACCTGAGCGGCCCATCGAGGCAAGCAGTTTATCCAGACGGTTGGGAAATAGGCTCTCATTTGGTGCGCGGACAAACCCTAACTAATGCGATAAAATTTCCCGAAATCAAATAAAGAGGAGGAGAAATTGCATAGTACGGAGCTCGATCGGGTCGACCGCCATCTACTCGACGTCCTGCAGCGCCAGGCCCGCGCATCCAATCTCGAGCTGGCCGACGCCGTGCAGCTCTCGCCCGCCCAGACCTCACGCCGGCATCGCCGCCTGGAAGAAGCCGGGGTCATCAAGCGCTACGAAACGAGGCTCGACGCCGCCAGCCTCGGCTTTGGCGTGGTCGCCTTCATTCACGTCACGATGGAGCGCGGCTATTTGCGCGACATGTCGAAATTCCAGAACCTCGTGGCCGAACTGCCGCAAATCCAGGAGTGCTTCTCGGTGACCGGCGACATCGACTACGTCCTCAAAGTCGTCGCCCGCGATCTCAAGGATTTGTCGACCTTCCTGCTCGATACGCTGATGCAGATCCCCGGCGTGAGCGGCGTGAAGTCCAGCGTTTGCCTGGACGAGGTCAAATGCACCAGCGCGCTGCCGGTGGGAGGGTAAGGCGGGCTGATCCGATCGCTATGGCTGCAGTTGAACCGACGTACCGGCCTTGCCGGCGACGAGCCGGTCGATATCGGCCAGTGCGCCGATCACCGCACGCCGCCGCGTGGCGGCGGCGAATTCGCACGCGGCCTCCACTTTCGGGCCCATCGACCCGGCCGCGAAGCGCATTGCGGTCAACTCGGCGGGACTGGCCCGACTCAGCCGCCGCGCCGCGGGCGTACTCCAGTCGAGATACACCGCATCGACGTCGGTCGCGATGACCAGCAAGTCGGCGCCGATGTCCCGCGCGAGCAGAGCGGCGCTTCGATCCTTGTCGACCACCGCCTCGACACCGCGCAACCGGCCTTGCCGGTCCGCGGTGACGGGGATTCCGCCGCCGCCCGCGCAAATCACGATCGTGCCATGCGCGAGCAGCCACTGCAGCGGTTGCATTTCGATCACGCGCAACGGCTTCGGGCTGGGGACCATGCGGCGCATGGCATGGCCGTCCAGGGCCATCGCCCAGCCTTTGTCGCGGGTCAGCGCGGCCGCCTCGTCAGCCGTATAGAGGGGGCCGATGGGTTTGTCGGGATGCGCGAACGCGGGGTCGTCGCCGGCGACTTCGACCATCGTCAGCAAGGTGGCACAGGCGCGCGCGGGCGGCAGGCGGTTGCGCAACTCCTGCTCGATCAGATAGCCGATCATGCCTTCGGACTCGGCATCGAGCACGTCGAGCGGGAACCGCTCGGCCGGCGGCAGCGACTCGTCTTCGAGCGCCAGCAGGCCGACCTGGGGCCCGTTGCCGTGCACGATGATGAGTTCGTTGCCGGCGGCGATCTTCGCCAATTGCTCGGCGGCAACACGCACGTTGTCGCGCTGCACGCTCGCGCTCACTTTTTCCCCGCGCTTGAGCAGCGCATTCCCGCCCAGGGCGATCACAATCCGCATGGCTTTTCCCGGTTAGCCGGCAAGGGTCGCCACCAGGAGCGCCTTGATCGTGTGCAGGCGGTTTTCCGCCTGTTCGAAAACGATCGAACGCTCGGACTCGAACACCTCGTCGGTGACCTCCACGCCGTTGGCCAGGCCGTAGGTCTGCGCGATCTGCTGGCCGACGTGGGTCTGGGTGTCGTGCAGCGCCGGCAGGCAATGCATGAATCGCACACGCGGATTGCCGCTGGCCTGGATCAGTGCCTCGTTGACCTGGTAGGGCAGCAGTTCGCCGATTCGCTCGCCCCACTTTTCGAAGGGCTCGCCCATTGAAACCCAGACATCCGTGTAGATGAAATCGACGCCCTTGACGGCATCCGCCGGTGCCTCCGTCAGCGTCAGGCGAGCTCCGGTCAGTGCGGCGACCGCGCGGCACTGCGCGATCAGGTCGTCGTGGGGCCAAAGGTGCCGCGGCGCGCACAGGCGCACGTCCATGCCGAGCTTGGCGCCGACGACCATCAGGGAATTGCCGCTGTTGTTATGCGCGTCGCCGATGTAGCAATAACTGACTTGATGCAATGGCTTGTCGCTGAATTCGCGCATGGTCATGACGTCGGCGAGCATCTGCGTCGGATGGAATTCATCGGTCAAGCCGTTGTACACCGGCACGCCGGCGTATTGCGCGAGCTCGTCGACCACCGCCTGGCCGAAACCGCGATACTCGATCGCGTCGAACATGCGGCCGAGCACGCGCGCGGTGTCCTTGATCGACTCCTTGTGACCGATCTGGGAGCCGCTCGAATCGAGATAGGTGACATGAGCGCCCTGGTCGTGCGCGGCGATCTCGAACGCGCAGCGCGTGCGCGTGGAGGTTTTCTCGAAAATCAGAGCGATGTTCTTGCCGGTCAGGCGCGCAATTTCGGTGCCGGTATATTTGGCCCGTTTGAGGTCGCGTGCGAGATCGAGCAGATATTCGATCTCACGCGGCGCGTATTCGATCAGCGTCAGGTAGCTGCGATTGCGGATATTGAACATGGTGAAAGCCTCGGGGAATTCATCAAAGAGGAATGGGATCGCGCTCGATCGGGCAACTGAGACAATGGCTGCCGCCTCGGCCGCGCCCGAGTTCACCGCCCGGAATTTCGATCACTTCGACGCCGGCCTTGCGCATCTTGCGGTTTGTGTAGGTATTGCGGTCGTAGGCGAGCACCACGCGGCGATCGAGCGCCAGCACGTTGTTGCCGTCATCCCATTGCTCGCGCTCGGTCTCGTAGGTGTCGCCGCCGGTCGTCAGCACCCGCAGCGAACCGACTCCCAGCGCGTCGGCGACCACCGCCAGGAAGGGCTCGTCGTGACGCTCGTAGCGTATTTGTCCGAGTGCGTCGGCCGGATATAAGCTGGTGCAGCGGATTTCCTGCGCGACGTCGGGGTAGATACTCACAAAATCGACGTCGAGAAACGAAAACACGGTATCGAGATGCATCGAGGCGCGCGCCTTGGGCATCTGGCAGGCGATGACGCGGCGCGCGCCCTGGCCGGCGAACAAGCGCCGCGCGACCTGGGTCACGGCTTGCGGGCTGGAGCGCTCGCCCATGCCGATGAGCACGACGCCATTGCCGATCGGCATCACGTCGCCGCCTTCGAGCGTCGCCGCCCCGTGGCTTTGATCGGGGTCGCCCCACCATATCTTGTGTTGCCCGGCAAAGCGGGGGTGAAACCGGTAGACGGCGGCGAGCAGCAGCGCCTCCTGGCGGCGCGCCGGCCAGAACATCGGATGCAGGGTAAGCCCGCCATAGATCCAAGCACTGGGATCGCGCTGAAAAATCAGGTTGGCCAGCGGCGGAATCACGAAGTCCGAGCGCTCCAGGTGGCCGCCGAACAGGCCGCGCGCATCGAACGGCAGCTCGGCCTTGGCGATGCCGCCGATCAGGAATTGCGCCAATTGCTGCGCGGGCAATTCCTCGAGCCACATGCGCAATTCCCGCAGCATGCCGGTACCGACTTCGTCTTCGGCAATGCGCCGATCGAGCACCCAGTCGCGAGCGGTCGAGTCGAGGCATATTTCGGCCAGCAAATGCCCGAACTCAAGGACTTCGATGCCGCGCTCGCGCATCACGCCGGTAAAGAAATCGTGATCTTCGATCGCCTTGTCGACCCAGATGACGTCATCGAACAGTAATGACTCGCGGTTTGCCGGCGTCAGCCGGCGGTGCGCGAGGCCCGGCCGGCAGACCATTACGGTGCGCAGTTTGCCGGCCTCGGAGTGAACGCCCAAAGTCATGGTGAATTCTCCTGTGAAGCGTTATTCGCTGACGACGTACGTGTAGAGGCGCACGCTGCCGTCGTCCATCGTCTTGCGATAGATGCCCTGGATCTCGTTTTCGAAACCGGGAAAGCGGTTGCCGGCGGCCTCGAACATGCGGAAATAATCCAGCATCGGCGCGGCGCGATCGTCATAGCGCTCGCCCGGTACCACCACGCCTATGCCGGGCGGATACACCAATGCCAGGGTCGCCGCGATGCGCCCGCCGATCTGGTCGATCGGCAGCAGCTCGACGTTGTTGCGCACCAGTTCATGCATCGCGTCCTGCGGCGTGAGCGCCGCCGTGGGGAAATGCTGTGGGCGAAATTGCGCGCGCTGCAGGGCGCTGACGTCGCGCTCGCGATAGAACCGATGCATCTCGCCGCACAGGTCGCGCAGCCTGACGCCCGCATAGCGCGCGCGATGGGCCGCGACGAACGCCGGAATCACCTCATCGAGCCGCGCGTTGTCGTCGTGCAGCTGCTTGAAGCTCACCAGTGCCGACAGCAGCGTTCCGGCCTTGCTCGACTCCAGCCCGGGCGTGAGAAGAAAAAGAATGCTGTTGAGGTCGTTTTTCTCCGGCACGATGCGTTTTTCGCGCAGAAACTCCGCCACGATCGACGCCGGGATGCCGTGCTCCTCGTAGGCGCCGCTGCGGCGGTCAAAGCCCGGCGTGAACAGGGTCAGCTTGTTCGGGTCGGTCATGGCGTAACCGGGGGCGAGTTGCCCGAAGCCATGCCACGCCTGGCCGGGGGCGAGCGCCCAATGGCGCGCGTCGCTGGCGAGCTCGTCGGTGGCGGCGTCTTCCCAGCGCATCGCGCGCCCACGAACCTCGACCATATCGGGCACGAACGGATCGAAGAACCAGCGCCGCGCGGGATCGCTTTCCTGCGCCTCATAGCCGTGCCGCAGCGCGCGGATTTTCTTGCGCATCTCGATCCCCAGCCGGATCGTGTCGTCCCACAACGCCTGGCCGCCTCGGCCTTTCATCATTTGCGCGCCGACGTCGAGCGAGGCGAAAAGCGGATAGAACGGCGAGGTCGACGAGTGCTGCATGAAACTTTCATTGAAGCGCCGATGGCTGACACGGCGGCGCTGGTCGGCGAGATGGCTGTCTCTGACGTGAATTTGCGATGCCTGCGAAAAGCCGGCAAGCTGCTTGTGGGTCGATTGCGTGGCGATGATGCCGGGCGAGTCGGCATCGAGTCCCTCGATGCCCATCGCAAAGCAGCCCTTGAACAGCGGGTGGAATTTCATGAAACCGGCCCACGCCTCGTCGAACACGATGTATTCGCAAAGCGGGCCCAGCTTTTCGACGATCGTCTGCGCGTTGTAGATCGTGCCGTCATAGGTGCATTGCTCGATGACCGCGACCCGGAACGGCCGCTTGCGCTCCCAATGGTGCGGATCCTTGACCAGCGGGTTGTTGCGGATGCTATCTCGAATGCGCTGTTCGTCCAGGGCATCGAAGTCGATCGGGCCGATCAAACCGTGCGGGTTGCGCGCGGTCGGCAGATAGATCGGAATGCCGCCGCCGAGCAGCAAGGCGCCGTGGTGGGCCGCCTTGTGGTTGTTGCGGTCGAACAGCACCAGATCGCCTGGCGCCACCAGCGCCGTCAGGGCGATCTTGTTCGAGGTCGACGTACCGTTGAGCACGAAATACGTGCGTTCGGCGCCGAAGATCTCCGCCGCGGCTTTTTGCGCGGCCAGCGCAGGACCCTCGTGCACCAGCAGATCACCCAGTTCCACTACCGAGTTGTCGAGATCGTTGCGAAACACCTGCTCGCCCAAGTGTTTGACGAAAGCCCGCCCGATCGGGCTTTTCTGATAGAAGACGCCGCCGTTGTGACCGGGGCACGTCCACATCTGGTTGGCCTGATCCGCATAGTCAACCATGGCGCCGAAAAACGGCGTCTTGAGGGTCTCGGCGTAGGTTCGCAAATGGCTGGCCAGATTGCGTGCGACGAACTCCGGCGTGTCTTCTTCCAAAAACACATAGCCGGTCACTTGTCCCAGCACGCCAACCGGCACTTCCTCGAGCCGGTGGCGCTCCACCAGGATGAAGATCGGCATGTCGAGCCCGCGTTCGCGGATGAACCGCACGAGGGTCTCGACCTCCGCTTCCGATTCGCTCAACGACCACTCAACGATCATGCATCCGATACTGGCGTCGCTGCGGATCGTCGACCGCGCCTCGTCG
The DNA here is from genome assembly GCF_001931675.1 of Pandoraea thiooxydans. Lineage (NCBI taxonomy): Bacteria > Pseudomonadati > Pseudomonadota > Betaproteobacteria > Burkholderiales > Burkholderiaceae > Pandoraea > Pandoraea thiooxydans. The sequence continues at coordinate 1,330,082 of NZ_CP014839.1, forward strand.
GTGCTCGCCGCGAGGGCGGTGGCAAAACCCAGGCGCTCGAGTTCGACCACGATGTGGCGCAAACGCTGCGATGGCAGCGTCGATGGCACGGGCATTGAGCAGCAAAACAGGAAGCCGAACATTTGTTCGTATCGCATCGGTGACTCCAGGAGACGGCGCGCCCGGCGCAATGCCGGGCGCGCGGTTTAGCTGATCTTGACGACGCCGCGCGCGAACAGCACGATCGCTGCGATCGCCAGCACCACGAGAGCGGCCGCGATCAAGGCTTCCCGGCGGTTGAACGTCGGCTCGCCGGGCGCATGCTCGCGCCGCGCCCACCAGAACACCGGGAGACCGAGCGCAAACAGAATCGTTGACATCAGGATGAATTGAGGGCCCGCGGCGTAGAGCAGCCACACGGCGTACAAGGTGCCGAACACGCCGGTCCAGATCGACTCGCGCGCGGTTTCTCCCGCGCTTGCGTGATAGCGTGCTTGCGAAGCGTAGCGCCAGAGAAAGGCGGTGCTGGCCAGATACGGCGGCAGGATCATAACGCCCGTGATCGAGATCAGCCAGATCCACGCGTTATGGGCAAACAGCACGACGAACACCGCCAACTGCATCGTCAGGCTCGATATCCACAGCGACGGCGCCGCGGCATGATGCCTGTTTTCGCGGGCCAGGAACTTGGGGAAAACGCCGCCCTTGGCACCCTCGAACGGCAGCTCCGCCACCAGAATGGTCCAGGCCAGCCAGCAGCTGAGCAGCGACATCATCAGCGCGCCGGCAATGAACGTTGCCCCCCAGTTGCCCACCGCCGCCTTGAGCACATAGGCTGCCGACGGTGACGCGAGGCCCGCGAGCTGGGCCTGGTGCATCAGGCCGAACGGCAGCGCCGAGAGCAGGAAATAAAGCACGGTGCAGACCGTGAGTCCGAGAAAGGTCGCAATACCCACTTGCGACGACTTCTCGGCGCGATCCGATACGACCACCGCACCCTCGATGCCGATGAAGACCCACAGCGTGACGAGCATCGTGCTCTTGACCTGGCCGAGCAGGCTGCCAAGGTGTTGCTGATGCCCCCAGAAATCGAAGGAAAACATGCCGGCCTTGATTGCGACGGCCATCGCGCACAGCGCTACGGTGATGGTGCCGATGTTCAGTACGCTCGAAATCACGTTAAGGATGGCCGCGCGCTTGACCCCGGAGAGCACGACGAAATTCATTACCCAGATCAGTGCGGAGGCCCCGACGATCGACGGCCAGTTGCTGCCGCTTTTGAAAATCGGGAAAAAATACCCGACTGTCTGCATAAACAGCACCGCGAAGGCGACGTTGCCGAACGCGGCCGAGAGCCAGTAACCCCAGGCCATTTCGAAGCCGGCCAACGATCCGAACCCTTCTTTCGCATACGAATAGATGCCGGCCTTCAGATCGGGCCGCTTGTCGGCCAGCGTGCGGAATGTGTTGGACAAAAAGAACATGCCGACCAACGTAATCGCCCAGGCAATGACGACCGCACCGAGTCCGGCACCTTGCGCCATGTTCTGCGGCAGATTGAACGCGCCGCCGCCGATCATCGACGCGATGACCACGCCAGTGAGAAGGGGCAGCCCCAGTCGGCGCGTCTTCGGTTGCGATATCGATGCGGGTTTCGCATCGGCTTTAGTCAACAGATCCTGAGGAATAGCCATGATTCGATCTCCAACCGATTATTTCGAGAGGTGCCACAGGCGTGGTGCGTGATCGCAATTGAGGCGCGCTGGAAAAAAGCAAAGCGCTTCCCGGCGTTCGAGTGCGTCAAGCGTATCGCCGCGATCTCCAGGCCTGCTTGATATTTGTCAATGAAATAACGGGTTGGTCTCGGCGTGAGAGAAAGGCGCACGCCGCTGTGAACTATCGAAATAGGATCGGATAACCGATTTATTTGATTCTATTTATATCGTTATCCGTAGCAAATGAATGCGATGGAAGCGTCTCTTGCGGGCGTGCTTCATTCCGATTCATTGACACGCGACAGCGGCGCCGCGACTTCCTCCAGTGGGCGGCGCTCGGCGTCGAGACCCCAGCGTGCTTCGATGAGCGCGGCGGCCACCATGAGCGCCGCGCCGACCAGGTAACCGGTGAAAACGTCGCCCCGTTGATGGGTGGCGATCAGATGGCCGAATACGGCGGGGCCGGCGATGCCGCCCAGCGCGGTGCCGAACGCGTAGAACACGGCGATCGCCAGTGCGCGGATTTCCAGCGGGAACGATTCGCTCACCGTCAGGTAGGCCGAGCTGGCGGCTGCCGAGGCGAAGAAGAAGATCACCATCCAGGCGATCGTCTGCGTCGTCAGCGTGAGCCAGTGCTGGGCGAACAGGTAGCCGCTGAGCGCCAGCAGCACGCCGGAGAGCGCGTAGGTCAGGGTGATCATGGTGCGGCGGCCGAGCACGTCGAACAACCGGCCGAGCACCAGCGGGCCCAGAAAATTACCCAGCGCGAAGGGCAGCAGATACCAGCCGACGCGCGCACCCGGCACGCCGTAGAAATCGGTCAGCACCAGCGCATAAGTGAAAAAGATCGCGTTGTAGCAGAACGCCTGCGCGCTCATCAGCGACAGGCCCACCAGCGCGCGGCGGCGATGGCGTCGAAGCAGCACGTCGAATACCTCGCGCAGCGGCGTATGGCCGCGCGCGCGCAATCGCAGGCGTGTCGCCGGCGTCTGGTCCCACACGTGGCCGGCACCGCGCAAGCGGGTCTCGATGCCGTCGACGATGGTGTGGGCGCGCGCCTGCTCGCCGCGCAGCACCAGCCAGCGCGGGCTTTCCGGGATCCACGCGCGCATCGGCAGGATCACCAGCGCGAGCGCCGCGCCCAGCAGGAAGCAGGCGCGCCAGCCCCAGTCGGGCGGCAGCGCGCCGGGCGCCAGCAGCACCAGCGAGCCGGCCGCGCCCAGGCCCGCGCCGACCCAGAAGGTGCCGTTGATCGCCAGGTCGGTCCAGCCGCGCACGCGTGCCGGCGTGAATTCCTGAATGGTCGAATTGATCGCCGCATACTCGCCGCCGATCCCGGCGCCGGTCAAAAAGCGGAACGCGATGAAGCTCGCGAAGCTCCACGACAAAGCGGTGGCCGCGGTAGCCGCCAGATACAGCGTGAGGGTGACGAAGAACAGTTTGCGCCGCCCGAGCCGGTCGGTGAGCCAACCGAAGCCCAGCGCGCCGAGCACCGCGCCGGTGATATAGGCGCTGCCGGTCAGGCCGATCTGGGTATTGCTCAGATGCAGGGCGGGGCTGGTGCGCAAGGCGCTGGCCACCGCACCGGCCAGTGTCACCTCGAGACCGTCGAGCAGCCATGTGATGCCCAGCGCGACGACGATCAGCCGGTGAAAGCGGCCCCACGGCAAACGGTCGAGCCGTGCGGGCAGGTCTGTGTCGATGATGCCCGAGGGGCGCGGGGATGCGCTTCGGGACTTGGAGTGCGGCACGTGCGGGGGCATCGGTCTGCTCGAAGCGGCCGGCGTGACCGGCCATCGAACACGATGATAACAACCCGCGTCGGCAACGGCCGCCCGAGGGCGGCCGGCCCATCGTTGGCGGCAACCCGCTGGCGCGGGCCGCCGTCGCCTTCAGTCAGGCATGCCGGCGCCGCGCGTCTCGGGCAGGAACCACGGCAGGAAAATGCCCAGCACGTAGACCGAACCCATCGCCAGCGCCGCATGCGAGACGCCGCCGAACGATTTGATCATGGTCCCGGCAATGATCGGGAACACCCAGGCGATCAAGCGCGCCGCGTTGAACACAAAACTGATCGCGGTCGAGCGCACGGTGCTGGTGAACAGTTCGCACGGATAAATGGCCATCCACACATAGGCGCAGCCCAGCGTGAAGAAGCCGTTGATCGGCGCGATGATCATCATCGCCTCGACGCTGCTGGTCATCTTGTAGGTGACGATCGTGGTGGCCAGCGCGCCGATGAAAGTCAGCGACAGGAAGGTGCGACGGCCAATCGCGTCGACGATGAAGCCCGCGATCATGTAGGCGACGATGGCGCCCACGGTGTACGAGATCGACACCTTCGAGCCCCATGACACCGGATTGGCCACGCCTTCGGCCTTGGCCAGTGCGATGGAGTAGCCCGGCAGCCAACTGGAGATGGCCCACCAGCCGACCGTCGTGACGATCGACAGCACCAGCAGGATCACCGTGCGGCGCAGCGCTTCGCGCTCGGTGAACAATTGCGTCAGCGTGAACGGGCGCTTGCCGGAGGCCGTTGCGGCGCTCGGCTCGGCGCCGGTCGCACCCCAGCGCTTTTCGCGCACTGCGCGTTGCCATTTTTCCGACTCGTTGATGCCGCGCCGCAGGTACAGCACCGCGAAGGCCGGCAGCGCGCCCAGTACGAACATCAGACGCCAGGTTTCGGCGCCCATCGGATGCGTGCTCGACAGCGCATACCAGGCCACCGCGGCGATCAGCGTGCCCCAGCCGAAGCCCGATTGCAGGAAGCCGGCGCCCTTGGCGCGCGCCCGCTCGGGCCAGGTTTCAGACAGCAGCGCGATGCCGGTGCTCCACTCGCTGCCCATCGCCAGGCCGGTCAGGAAACGCAGCGAGCACAGCACCCAGAAACTCTGCGAAAAGGCGGTCAGGCCCGAGAACATCGCATACAGGAAAACCGACCACAGCATCATGCGCTTGCGCCCGACGTAGTCGGCCAGGATGCCGCCGACCAGGCCGCCCACGCCCCAGCCCAGCAGCGTGATGCCGATCACCGTGCCGGCATAGATCGTCGGCGAGGCCGCCTGTGCCGGCGTGAGCACCGAATGCAGCATCGGCCCGAGTACGACAACGAGCGCCAGCGCCTCGTAGCCATCGAAAATCCAGCCCAGAAAGCTGGCCTTGAGCACGCGCCAGTGCATTGCCGTGAGGCCGCTGTTCCAGCGCGAGCCGGCGCCTGCCGCCAATTGTCCTTGTTCCATGAATGTCTCCTTCGTCGTTCCTGCTGGTGATACGGTGAATCGGTGTGGCTGCGATGCTACGCCGGTTTGGTTTACTGCGATTAACGTTGCCCGAATGATGCGCCGTCGAACACGCGCGAGGTCCCGCGCGGCTCGCAGCGCCAGTACTGCGGCGGCGCCTTGAGCGTGGCGCCCAGCGCGGCCGCGGCGTGCCATGGCCAGCGCGGATCCCACAGGATGGCTCGCGCCAGCGCGACGAGGTCGGCGTCGCCGTCGCGAATCGCCTGGTCGGCGCGCTGCGCATCGGTGATCAGACCGACGCCGATGGTCGGCATGCCGACCGCTTCGCGCACGGCGCGGGCGAACGGCATCTGGTAGTGCGGCCCGAGCGCAATCTGCTGGCGCGGCGAGACGCCGCCCGTGGACACGTCGATCCAGTCGCAGCCTCGCTCGCGCAGGCGCTGGGCCAGCTCGATGGTTTGCGTCAGGTCCCAGCCGCCATCGACCCAGTCGGTGGCCGACACGCGCACGCCCAGCGGCTTGCCGGCGGGCCAGACGGCACGCACGGCATCGAACACTTCGAGCGGAAAGCGCATGCGGTTCTCGAGCGAGCCGCCGTATTCGTCGCCGCGCTGGTTGGCCAGCGGCGAGAGAAACTGGTGCAGCAAATAGCCATGCGCGAAATGCAGTTCCACGGCGGCCAGATCCAGGCGGGCCGCGCGCCGCGCGCTGGCGACGAACGCCTCGCGAACGCGCGCCAGTCCAGCGCGGTCGAGCTCGGCCGGGAGCTCCTCGCCATCGTTGTGCGCCAGCGCCGAGGGTCCGTAGGTTTGCCAGCCGCCCTGGGCCGACGGGATCAACTTGCCGGCCCGCCAGGGCGGCTCGCTCGATGCCTTGCGTCCGGCATGGCACAGCTGGATGCCGATCGGCATAGCGCTGAATTCACGCACTTCCTCGAGCACCTTGGCGAGCGCCTGCTCGTTGGCGTCGGAATACAGGCCCAGGCAGAACGGCGTGATGCGCCCGGCGGCTTCCACCGCGGTGGCCTCGAGCAGCAACAGGGCGGCGCCGCTGAGCGACAGATTGCCGATGTGCGTGCGATGCCAGGCGCTGGCCGAGCCGTCGAGCGCGCTGTATTGGCACATTGGGCTGATGACGATACGGTTCTCGAGCTTGAGCGGCCCGAGTTCAAACGGCGAAAAAAGTGGTGCGCTCATCAAAAAACGAATTCCTCGTGCACGGCGAATGAAGTTCCATGGCATTCGGACCGGCTCGCCGGGCACGCGGGCGCGAGAGGCGGGACAAAGCCGCCGCGCCGACTTAGAATCGTATTACGCGATGCTCGGCGCATCCTGGCCGATGCGCTAACGCCCATAAGGATGGGGATTGCCGAGCGTTTTGGGAACTTCTCAATGTTCAATGCAGCCATCGCCGTCCGCGATGGCGCGCATCGTAAATTTCTACGGGAAAACCCGCATCGGAGGAGTAAAAATGCGCATGGGAACCGATCGCCCGCTGCGTTTCGACATGGAATCGCTGCGCATTTTCGTGGCGGTCGTCGAGGAGGGCAGCATCGCCGCCGCCTCGGTGCGCACGCATCTGGTCGCCTCGGCGGTCAGCAAGCGCGTCTCAGACCTGGAGAGCGACGCCGGCACGCTGCTGCTGTATCGCCACAGCCGCGGGGTCCAGGCCACGCCGGCCGGCGAGGCGCTCTATCGCCATGCCCGGCGCATGATCGAACATCTGCAGCAGATCGCCGACGAGTTGTCCGAATACTCGGAAGGCCTGCGCGGCCATACCCGCATCTATGTCAACTTCACGGCGATGGTTCAGTATCTGCCCGGGCCGCTGCATTCGTTTTTGCGCGCCAACCCGGAAGTACGCGTCGACATGGTCGAGAAGCGCAGCGACGAAGTGGTGCAGGCGATTGCCAGCGGCATCGCCGATCTGGGGCTATGTTCGGCCACGCCCGGCACGTTGGGCGACCTGCAGTGGCGGCCCTACAGTACCGACACGCTGGTGCTGATCGTGCCGCCCGACCATCGCCTGGCGACGCGCTCGAGCATCGAGTTCGCCGAGGCGCTCGACGACGAGTTCGTCAGCATGCAGCACGGCACCTCGATCTCCAAGCTATGCCGCGCCGCGGCCGAGCGCAGCGGCAAGCGCCTGCGTGTGCGCATCGAGGTGACCAGCTTCGAGGGGGTGCGCAATATGGTCGGCGCCGGTCTCGGGCTCGGCGTGCTGCCCGAAGACAGCGTACGGCCCTATCTTCACTCCGCGCCGTTGCGCGTCGTGAAACTCGAAGACCCGTGGGCAATGCGGCCGCTGCTGCTGCTCGCGCGCAATTTCGAGACGCTGCCGCTGCCCGCGCGCATGCTCGTCGATCATCTCGAACAGGCGCGCAAGCGGGCCTCTTAGTGAGGTTCTTTCATATGCGGATCAGCCGCCACGAGTGCAGTGCGCGCCTCGTGGCCGGCAGGGACGGATCGCCTTAACGGCCGCCGCCACCGACGCCACCACCCATACCTCCGCCCATACCTCCGCCCATACCGCCACCGTAGCCACCACGGCCGGTGCTATTGCCGCGCGCGGGCGGCATATCCGGCAGGGTCACGCCGCGTTCGCGCGCGCGCTCCTGCATTTGGCGGTGATGTTGCAGGCGGATGGTTTCGCGCTCGCGTGCGGTTTTCGCCGCGCGCATTCTGGCGCGATATTCATTGCGTTCGCGCTGCGTCATCAACTGGCTGCCATAGATGGTGTCGCGCGATTGCGTTTGCGTGCGGTCGCGGGTACGGTCTTGCAGGCGATCCTTGTCCTGGAGCTGGTCCTTGTCCCGCAGGCGATCCCTGTCCTGCAACTGATCCTTGTCCTGCAGGCGATCCCTGTCCTGCAACTGGTCTTTTGTCTGATCCTGGGTGCGATCCTGAATCCGGTCCTGCGCGGTGGCGATGCCGACGTTTGCGCCCAACAGCAAAACGAGGGTCGACGACACGGCCAACGAACCAAGCAATTTGCGTGATTTCATGGTGCTCTCCAATTTTTGCGTGCGGGCAATCGCCCGCGGGGTGATAAATCTAAAAATAGGGGGGTGATTACTGCTTTGGCGTGCCACCCGGTGTACCGGATGGCGATAGCCGTTTGAGCCGCTGTGCTTCGGCGATCGCGGCGATGGCGTGCGCTCGGCTTGGCGGCAGGGGCGGCGCGCACAGCGATTCGCTCACTACCGACACCAGATCCGCCGTCACCGGCCGCACCGAGATCATGCCCAGATACGTGCCGGCGAGCAGCGGATCGGGATCCGGCTTTTCCAGTTCGGCCTGCATGTCGGCCAGCAAATAACGGGCCGTTTGCGCGCCTTGCCGGGTGCCCGGCATCAGCCCGTCGGCGAGTGCGTCGATGCGTGCGAGATTGTTGCCGCTCAGGCGCGCCTGCGGCGACGCGAGTGTGGCCGAATGCGCGCATTTGCCGAACTGGCTGACCGACAGCACCGTCAACGGTGCGACCGGCACCGTGGTCGACGTGCTCGGCGGTGTCTCCGGCGGCGGCGTGACCACGGGCGTGGTGCGCCCGCCGAGATAGCCTTGCCGGGACGACTCGGTCGCTTGCGGCGTACGCCCGCTTGCGCCGCCGCCATTGATGGCCGAGCCCGCGCCGGCGCCCGGGCTCGGGTTGCTCACGCCACCCGCGCCGCCGCGATTGGAGGCGCCGTTCGCCCCGCCGCCGAGCGTGCCATTGGAGGGGCCCGTGGCGGTGCTGGCGCGGCCTTGCGCGCCGGCATCGGGCAGCGTTGCCGCCGCGATGGCGAGCACGAAAGTCAGCGGCAATGTCCATTGCCGGCATAGTCGGTTGGCCAAACTTCGCATGTTCATTTCCCGGGGGTGGGTGCGGCGGCGAGCGCGGCTCGTTGTTGTTCGGCGACCTTGGCAATCTGGTCGGCTTGTGTGTCACTCATCCTGGCGCACAGCAGAAAGCCGATTCTCTTGACGGCCGCCGGCGTGACCGGCGTCTTGGCCACCAGCCCGAGCAGGGTGCCTGCCAGTTCGGGATTCGGTGTGGGCTTGATCAATTCGTTTTGCAGATTGCCCATCAGATAAGGGGCCGCGATCTTGCCGCTGGCGGCCAGCGCGGGGTCGACCTCGCCACGCGCTTCGTTCAGGCGTAACAGATTGCCGCCGCTGAATTGCTGCGCGGCCGGCATGCCGGGGCCCACGCCCTGGCAGCGCGGCGAGCTGTCGAGCGAGCCGCGCACGTTGACGGCCGGACCGCCGCCGGGGCCCGGGATGAAGTCGGACGTCGTGGTGCCGGTGCCCGGATCGGTCGTCTCGGTGCCCGAGTCGGGCGGGGTCGACGGATCGCTCGGGTTGGACCATCCGCCCCAGTAACGCAGGCGGGTGCGGCCAACGTCCTGCATGCTCGCCGCGCCGCTGCCGTAGCGCCCAACGCCTTCGGGCACCTGGCTGTTGCCGCGCACGCCGCTGCCGCCGCCGAAACGGTCGGGGCCCGGCGTCGGGTGCGAGATGGCACCCTGGTGCTGGCCGCTCTCGTGGCCTTGGTGACCGTATCGCGTGCCGTGGCCTTTTTCGACCGTTCCCCCGGTTTCGCCGCCGCCTTCGTGCCCGCCGCCGCTACCGCCGCCGCCGTGTCCGCCGCCGCCACCACCGTGGCCGCTGCTGCCGCCACCGCTATCGTGGCCGCCGGTGCGGCCACTGTCATGGCCCCCGCTGCCGCTGCTGCCGCCGCCACTGTCGTGACCGCCGCCGGCGTCCTGGGCATGTGCGATACCGATCACGCCAGGCATGATCGGCACGCCGGCCAGCCGTGATGCCAGCAGCGGCGTGCCGATGATCGCCAGGGCGACTGCCGTGACGCGCAACTTATGTTGAATGACAGCGTTCATTGTCGTGACTCGAGCAATCGATGGCGAGTGGCCTGGAGAGTGGCGGGCGGGGCGATCAACCATGCGCTTCCGCAATCGCGGCGCGCACCGCTTCGGCTGCCGCACCCAGATCGGCATCCGAGACACCGGCGGGCAACGTCAGCGACATGATCTTGTTGACCGCGTCGACCGTCGCGGTGCTCACCGGCAACGTTTTGTCGGATGCCGTGCCAATGAAGACCGCGGCAAGCAGCAGGGAGCGCGTGGCCGTGTTGGCGTCGTAGGTGCCCGAGGCGCTGACGATCTGTCCAGTGCTCAGCATGTCTTTGTAGAGCGCCAGGTTTTGCAGCGGCGAGTCGACCATCACGATCGACGTGTCGGTAAAGGTCGACTTGACCAGCGTCTGCAATGCGGCGACCTTCTGATCCATGGTGAGGCTCGCGTTGTCGGCGATCGCCAGCACCTGGTTGTAGAACGCCGGCTGCATGCTGGAGAGCGCATCGGCGAGCGAGCGGTCGAGCACATGGGACGGCGCGCGGGCCACGTTCAGGCGACCCAGTTCGAGATCCGAAGGAATCCCTTCCTGAGCCCAGGCGGGTTTGCCGCCTTGCGTACCGGGCGCCGGCTTGGAGCCGCCACCGCCGTATTTCGGCCCCTTGGCGTCGCTGTCGGAGCTCGGGCCGCCTTGGCCGGAGCCGCTCGCGCCGGGTTCGGTCGACGAGCCGTGCTTGCCCTTGCTGCCGCGATCGGCGCCCGGGCCGCCCTGGCCTTTGGATGTGCCGCTTTGGGCGTGCGCGGACGACACCGGCGCGATCGACGCCAGCCAATTCGGGGCCGAACTGCTTATGCTGAGGGCCATGCCCAGCGACGCTGCGGCGGCAATGGCAATCTTGCTCAGGGGTAGGGTCTTGATGGACATGACATTCCTCTCTGCTTGTGGTTGATTGAGTGCGCTCAATGGTTGCGGGGGGATCCAATTCACCTGAAATGGCCCATATCACTCGATTACATTTTTGCAGTTGGCGCAGCCAGGATATTGACGATAATCAAGGGTCTCGCATCCTGTTTGCCGGGTTTGATCAAGGCCCGAAGGAATGCGCCGAAAGCCCCAGTCGCCGCGGCCCAGGCATGCGGCGGCGCGCCGGCAAATCGGTGCCGGCGCGCCGTCGAACCCGGGAGAAGTTGGCGCGGATCAGTGCGAGAACGGAATCGCCACGCGGGCCATCACGGTGTATTGATTGAAGTCTTCGGTGGGCACGCTCGAGTTCAGCCTGCGCCCGGTGACGCTCAGGTCGAAATACAGGTTCCGATGCAAACGATAGACCAGCCCGAGCGTGACCCCGTAGTAGTCGTCGGTGCGGGGCAGGCCCTTGTAGGCGACGTGAGACAGCGAGCCCGTGCCGCGCACCGTCAGCTTGCCGGTCAGCTGTTGCTCGACGCCCAGGGACGCATAGGTGTTGACGTAACTCGACGAGACCAGCACCACGCTGGGCGACGGCGTCGAGGTCACGGTGGTTTCCTCGATGGTCCGGTCGAGGTACGCGGTCACGGAGGTGCGACTGGTAGCCGACCACTGCAGCGCGGTTCCAATCACTGGCGCGCTGACATTGGCAAAGCGCGGGTCTTGGTAATCCTGCTGCATCCATCCGGCAAACGCGTCGAGCTTGAGCACCCGGGGAATGTTCCACCGTACGCCCGCCAGGTAGCGCATGCCGCTCGAGTCGCGCTGATAACCCAGATCGTCCACCGCGTCGTTATAGCGGCGGTTGTCGAAGGCGATCTGCACGTAAGGCTCGACACGCGGCGTGATCTCGTACCCCACGCGCACCCCGCCGGTATATTGCCAGCGGTCGCGATCGTGATTGTTGATGATGTTGATCACGCCGCTGCCGGTGAGGAAGTTGACGTTGTTGTAAGTCAGTTGCTGGGCCGTGCCGGCCACCCGCACCGACACGCGGCCGAACTGATGAAACACCCCGCCGTACAGGCGCAACTGGTGGTACTGGGTGGGCGTCAGCCCATTGCGCGCGGAGGGCGACTCGCGGTCTTCATGCTCCTGCGAGAAATGCACGCCGCCATAGACGTTGGTGTCGGAGCTGAAATCGTAGCGGCCTTCCGCGCTCAAATGGTAGTCGTTCGAGTTTTCCGACGTATAGGTCGAATAGCGCGTGCTATCGAGCGATGCATGAAAATCCAGTTCATGCTTGGTCCAGTTCGACAGCGCCCACAGCGCCGGCGAGAAAACCCAGGCGCGGTCGCTCAGCCGTGTGTCTTTGGGTGAGAAAAAAACGTTACTGTCGTACATCCATGTCGCGTCGATCTCCGGGTAAAGCAAATACGAGCCGAGCGAGAATGGCGTGCCGGCCGGGCTCACCTGGCTGGCTGGCGTCGGAACCCGGTCCGGCGCCTTGCCGGGCACGGCGTTGTCGACCGGCGCCTGCGCCGGCAGGCTGGGCACTTGCGCCGATGGCGAGGGCTGATCGGCGGTCGGCGATTGCGGCACCAGTTCCTGGCCGAGCGCCGGGACCGACCACACCAGGGCAGCGGCCACCAGCGACAGCACCGTTCTGTGATGCCGGCTCAGCCAGTTGGCCTCCGGCGCTCGCCGCGCCATGCTCCGGCATCCTGCCGCCGTGGTTTTCCCCGTTTTTGCGCGCTTGTTCGACATCTTCGTTTCTCCCGGCGCCATGCTGCGGTGTTGGGCGACAACCGCACGCGCATGGTGCGCTCACTTGTCGAGCCAGCATAGTCGGCGGAGTGGCCGGGGAGTTTGATTTTTTACAAACAGTTTGCAGTTACTTCGTCACCTTGAGGGTGACGTTGCGGGCGGCCCACAGACCCGGCCCCGCCGCGCTTGACGGCGTGGCCGGGCTGCGGGTTGCGGCAATGGCGCAGGCGAAGGGGGAAGGCGGGAGTGAGGGCAGAATGAGGATAAGGAGGCGGCGAGGGCGCGATTACCGCGCCACCCGCCTGCCTATTCCAGGTGCTCGTGAAAACTCGACGCGCCCTGTTTCCAGTAGGCCGCCACGCGCATCGCCTCTTTCGGCAGGCCGTGCTCGCGCAGCAGGATCTCGCGCGTTTTGGCCATCACCGCGGCCTCGCCCGCGCACCAGGCAAAGCCTTCGCCGGGCGGCAGCCGCAGCGCGCCCAGGGTGGCCAGGAAGGCATCGGCACCCGTGACCCAACGCACGTCGCATTGCGCGCGGCTGGCAAACTCGCGCCGGTCGCCGGGCTCGCCCAGCGCCACCACGATGGCGCGGGCGTTTGCCGGCAGCTCCTCCAGGCGCCGGCTGATGGCGGGCAGGGCGGTGGCGTCGCCCGCCAGCAGGTGCCAGTCGTAGTCGGTGGGAATGATCAGCGAGCCGCGCGGGCCGGCGACGATCGCAGGCTCGCCGGGGCGGGTGCTGCGCGCCCAGGCCGAAGCCGCGCCCGCGCCATGCCGCGCGAACTCGATGGTCAGCTCGCGCGCGGCCGCGTCGAAGCGGCGCGGCGTATAGTGGCGCCCCACCGGCTCGCCCTGCGCATCGAGCACCATGAGTTTGATATGATCGTCGAACGAGTCGGACGCAAAGCCTTCGAGCGCCTCGCCCGTGAACGTGATCGTGACGAAATTGGGGCCCAGCGCCTCGACACGAGCAACCTCGACCTCCCGATGCTGCAATTCATAACGGACCCGGCGCACGCGGCGCGTGCCGATCGCGTTTTCCATCGCCTTCTCCAAATTGGTTGATAATGTCACCCATTATGCGAAAACAAGTTGATAAAGTCAACCAGATGCCGGATGCCTCGCCTGACGAGGTTTTCGAGTCGATCCACACCATCATGCATCTGTACCGGTCGCGGCAATATCGCGCGTTGCGCGAAGGCCCGCACGAACTCACGCATATGGAAGACAAGGTGCTCGGATACTTTTCGCGGCACCCCGGCGCCACGCAGAGCGACCTGGCCGCGCATTCCGGGCGCGACAAGGCGCAACTGACCCGGCTGATCCGGGGGCTGCGTGACAAGGGGCTGCTCGAGGCCGAGCTCGACGAAAACGACCGGCGCAGCACCCGGCTGCATGTGAGCGCGGCCGGCAAAGCCATGCACCGCGCGGTGCACGCGCAGGGCGCCGAGTTGGCGCGCCGCGCAATGGCCGGCTTGAGCGACGCCGATGGCCGCCAACTGGCGGCGCTGCTCGCGCAGGTGCAAACCAATCTCGAAGCCGAGCCCGAGTAGGGCGCGCCGGCATCGCGCCCGGCACCGAGGGTTTTCCCGGTTGCGGGTGTACCGGACCATGGCTAGACTGAGGTGGCAGAGGGATCTCGGTTAACCCTATCGTTTGGGCGCCGAGGAGTCACGGGGGGAACCGATGGCCTCGATATCCAATGATATTGCTTCAAAACTAGGCCTTTCGCCCGTTTTTCCCGAGCGACGCAAAGAGCCTCGATTCCGCGTCAACTGGCACGCGCTGCTCGACTTCGCGGGGGCTATCTCGACCATCCGCGTCTGGGACATCTCCAGGGAAGGCCTGAGCATCATCACCGACGCGGCGATTCCGCTCAATGCCACGTTGACCCTGCTGGTGGTGGGCGATCGCGGCGAGGGGCGGGGCCAGCCGGTCGCCGTGCCGCTCAAGGCGGCCGTGCGCAACCGCGTCGGCACCAGCGGCGGGTATCGCCTGGGCGCCCATATCGAGAGCATCGACGCCGCGAGCTGGCGCTTCCTGCTCACCGGCTCGGCCGAGCCCGAACCCGGTGAGGGCGACGGCGAGTACCGCGAATATTGATTGACGTTCGCCGGGCGCTGCGTCGTCCCGGCGCCGGTCTCAAGCCTTCGCGCCCGAGCGTTTGACCAGCGGGCCGCGCAGGATCTTCATCACCTCTGCCGCGGTATGCTCCGAGTGAAAACGCAGGATCGCCGCCAGCCGCCCGGCATCGCGCTCGCGCAGCGCCTGCATGATCGCTTCATGTTCCTCGGACGACTCCTGCCAGCGCAACACATCGGCATTGGCGACGCCGCGCGCGCGATACACCTTGGCCATCAGCGTCGCATACATCGAAGCGAGCACCGGGTTGCCGGTGGCGGCCACCAGCTGCACGTGAATCTCCTGATTGGCGCGGTAATAGGCCAGGCGCTTGCCGTCGCGGTGATACCCGGCCATGCGCTGGTGCTGTTCCATCAGCCGCGCCAGCGTCGCATCGTCGATGCGCTCGGCCAGCAGGCGCCCCGTCATTTCCTCCAGGCCGTGCAGCACTTCGAAGATCGACGCGAGCTCGTCCAGATCGATCGGCGCGACCCGAAACCCCATATGCTGGCGATGCGTGACGTGCCCCTCGAGAGTGAGAATCTTGAGCGCCTCGCGCAGCGGCGTCTTGGAAATATCGAACGCCTCGCACAACTCGCGCTCGTTGATATGCTGCCCGGGGGCGAGCTCGCCCTCCTGGATCATCTCCCGCAGCCGCTGTGCGGTAGCCTCGTGCATGCTGCTGCGGCGCAGGCTGGCGCGCCGCGCCACGCCTGGGTCAACTTTGACATCCATACCCCGCATCCCCTTTGCATTGAATTCCGGCAAGAGCATAAGGCAAAACCCTACGTTTTATAAAAATAACAATAAATCAATAAGTTATGTAATTTGTAATTATTGATTAATCATAATATACTCCGTTCGACACGTGTCGCACCATCAGCTTGGCCGGCTGATCCGTATCAAATATTTCCGACACACCGACAGGAGGGGACATGGACGCACCGTCTATTGCCGTGCCTACGCAGGCCAAGACAACCGTACGCTGGAAAATTTTCTTGATCATGTTGATGCTGATATCAATCAACTACGTCGACCGGGCTTCGCTGTCGGTCGCGATGCCGCTGATATCGAAAGAATTCAATCTGAGCCCGGCCATGCAAGGGTTCATCCTCAGCTCGTTTTTCTGGACCTACGCGCTGATGCAGATTCCGGGCGGCATGCTGGCCGACCGCTTCAAGCCGCGCATCGTGATCGCGCTGGCCACCGTCTTCTGGGGATTCTTCCAGGCCATCGCGGCCGGCTGCACCAGTGCCTTCACGCTGGTGCTCACGCGCCTCGGGCTGGGCGCCGCCGAAGCGCCGATCTACCCGGCCGGCGGCAAGCTCAATGCGATCTGGATGACCCCGCACGAGCGCGGCCGAGGCGCCACGCTGCTCGACGGCGGCGCACCGCTGGGCGCGGCGCTGGGGGCCGTGATCATCTCCAGCCTGATCGCCGTGATCGGCTCGTGGCGGCTGTCGTTCGTGGTGGCCGGCGTGGGCACCATGCTGGTCGGCCTGCTGGCCTGGTATTACATTCGCAACCATCCGCGCGAGCATCCGGCCGTCAACGACGAGGAAGCCAGCTGCATCGAGGCCGCCGCCGCGCAGGAGCACAGCCAGGAGCCGGCCAACCTCAGCGGGCGCAGCCTCGACTTCTTCAAATACCGCTCGGTGTGGTGCATGGTGTTCGGCTGGATGTGCTTCAACGCGCTTTTCTACGGACTGCTGACGTGGATGCCGACCTACCTGAACAAGGTGCAGGGCCTGAACATCGCGGAAATGGGCGGCGCGACCTTCATCATCTTCTTCTCGGGATTCGTCGGCGAAATCTTCGGCGGCTGGCTGGCCGACCAATGGCGCGCGCGCGGCGCGAGCGCCAACAAGGTCATGCGCGTGCTGTTCGGCATCGCGGCGCTGATCGCCACCGCGTCGATCTTTTCGGTGGCCTATGCGACTACGCCGATGATGGTCGTGATCCTGCTTTCCACCACGCTGTTCTTCCTGCGCTGGTGCGGCATGTACTGGTGCATTCCGTCGCTGCTCGGCACCCGCAACAAGGTGGGCTTCCTGGGCGGCACGATGAACCTCGGCGGCAACATCGCCGGCGTCTCGGTACCGATTATCGTGGGCCTGATCGTGCAGGCCACCGGTTCCTATTTTCTCGCGCTGATGTTCTTTGCGGCGGCGGGCATCGGCCTGTTCCTGTGCTCGACGCTGATCGACTATCAACGCAAATTGCCGGTCTAAACACCGGAACCCTCGATGGAGCATGACTTTAAATGAGTAAACGTATTCTGCTGGGCATGTTGACCCCCTCGTCCAACACCGCGCTCGAACCATTGACGAGCGCCATGGTGGCCGGGCTGCCGGGCGTCTCCGCCCATTTCTCCCGCTTTACCGTCACGGAAATCTCGCTCAAGGACCGCGCCCTCGGCCAGTTCGACGACAGCAAGATCATCGAAGCCGCCAAGCTGCTGGCCGACGCCAAGGTCGACGTGATCGGCTGGAACGGCACCTCCTCGGGCTGGCTCGGCTTCGAGGCCGACCGCCGCCTGTGCGAGCGCATCACCGAAGCCACCGGCGTTCCCGCCACCACCTCGGTGCTCGCGCTCAACGAGATCCTCGAAAAAACCGGCGCTAAGCGCTTCGGGCTGGCCACGCCGTACCTCGACGACGTACAGGAAAAAATCGTCAGCAACTACGCCAGCGAGGGTTTTCAGTGCGTGGCCGAGCGCCATCTGGGGCTGCACGTGAACTTCAGCTTCTCCGAAGTCACCGAAGACCAGATTCGCGGCATGGTGCGCGACGTCGCGCGCGAGCGGCCGGAGGCCATTTCCACCTTCTGCACCAACCTCAAGGCGGCGCACCTGGTGCCCGAGCTGGAGCGCGAAACCGGCATTCCGATCTATGACACGATCGCCACCGTGGTGTGGAAATCGCTGCGCATGGCCGGCTTCGACACCACCCAGGTCAAGGGCTGGGGCCGGCTGTTCCAGGAAGTCGCCTAAGGAGGGCCGCACATGCCATCGCACACCCCCGAACCAGCGGCAGACAAAGACGGCTTCGACCTGGTGATTCGCCATGCCGACGTAGCCACCGCGGCCGATCGCTTCACCTGTGACATCGGCGTGCGCGATGGCGTGATCACCGCCCTGGCCAGGCGCCTGCCCGAAGGGCGCCAGGAAATCGACGCGGCCGGGCGCCTCGTGCTACCCGGCGGCGTCGACGCGCACTGCCACCTCGACCAGCCCATGCCCGACGGCATGCGCATGGCCGACGACTTCGTCACCGGCACCCGCTCGGCCGCCTGCGGCGGCACCACCACGGTGATCCCATTCGCCGCGCAGGCCAAGAGCGAGTCCCTGGCCGCCGCGGTGAGCGACTACCACCACCGCGCCGAAGGCAAGGCCGCCATCGACTACGCGTTTCACCTGATCGTCAGCGACCCGACCCCGGCGGTGCTCGAGCAAGAGCTGCCGCGCCTGATCGCGCAGGGCTACACGTCGTTCAAGATCTACATGACCTACGACGACCTCAAGCTCAACGACCGGCAGATTCTCGAAGTGCTCGACGTCGCGCGCCAGCACCGCGCGCTGGTCATGGTGCACGCCGAAAACGCCGATTGCATCGGCTGGCTCACCGACCGCCTCACCGCGGCCGGGCACACCGCGCCGCGCTACCACGCGATGTCGCGGCCCAGCGCGGTGGAGCGCGAAGCCACGCACCGCGCCATCACCTTCGCGGAACTGGTCGACGTGCCGATCCTGATCGTGCACGTCTCGGGGCGCGAAGCCATCGAGCAGATTCGCTGGGCGCACGGGCAGGGCCTGCGCATCTACGCCGAAACCTGTCCGCAATACCTCTACCTCACGGCCGACGACCTGGGCCTCGACGACCACGGCTACCACGGCGCCAAATGCGTGTGCAGCCCGCCGCCGCGCGACGCGCAAAACCGCGACGTGGTCTGGAACGCCATCGCCGACGGCCTGTTCAGCGTGTTCTCGTCGGACCACGCGCCGTTTCGCTACGACGACCCGCACGGCAAGAAACTGCACGGGCAGGAACAGCCGTTCCAATACATTCCCAACGGCATCCCCGGCCTCGAAACCCGGCTGCCGCTCCTGTTCTCGGGCGGCGTCATGAGCGGCCTGATCGACGTGCACCGCTTCGTCGCCCTGACCGCCACCGAGCCGGCCAAACTCTACGGCCTGTACCCGCGCAAGGGCACCATCGCCGTCGGCGCCGACGCCGACCTCGTGCTATGGGACACCGAGCGGCGCGTCACCATCCGCAACCGCGACCTGCACCACGCCGTCGACTACACCCCGTACGAAGGCACCGAAGTGCAAGGCTGGCCGGTACTCACCATCGCCGCCGGCAAAGTCGTCTGCGACAACGGCCAATTCGTCGGTGAGCCAGGCGCAGGGCGCTTCCTGCCCTGCGGCACCCCGGCGGCGTTCGTGCAGCCGCCGCGACGGGGCTAACGCAACCGCAAAAGCGGGGCAACAAAAAAGACCACCGCACACCCGAACGGGTGTTGCGCGTGGTCTTTTTTTCATTGCCAATGCATACGCACTTCGCAGCCGCGCGGCAAACCGCGCGCCGCGCGACCGAGCGTCAAATCATCTGCCGCACCGGCGCACAGGCCGCATCGAGCTGCCGCTTGAGCGGCGCCACCAGCGTATGCAACTGCCGCGCCGTCAGCCGCTGCTGATCGGCCTCGTCAAGCAGTGCCAACAAGCCTTCCAGCCCTTCGCTGACCACGGCCAATTCATGGCAGGCAGCCTGCACCGCGTCGTCGACGGTGGCGGCGAGCGTTTCGAGTTCGGTGAGGATCGGTTGGGCGCAGGCAAGATCCAGCGTGGGTCGGCTGGCGAGTTCGGCGAGCAGGTCGCGTTGGCGGGAGAGGGGGAAGGGGGTGGTGGGTTGGGCAGCAGGATGGCGAGCCATGGAATCTCCAATAGTAAACGCCGCCTATCGGGCGGCATCGACCGTCGATGTTCCGGCTCTCAACCCGGGTCGCCGTTGTGTCGGCAACGGGGGGGATTCTTGGCGATATGAGCCCAGGTGTCAAGGCACGGGCAGGCCGCCCACGCCGTCATGCATCGCCACAATCGACGCGCTGCCCGAGCCCACTCTCGCCCCGCTGGCACTCGAGCGGCTTGTGGAGCAAAATCACGCAAAGCCGGGGTAGGACGCTTTCGAAACATCTGAACAGGTGGCCGAAATGACGAAAAACGTGTCTGTCGTGATTTACGTCGCGGTATTGATCGCCGTTATCGTTGGCGTCGATGTGCTGTTTTTCAGGCATCGATTGTGGGAACGGTTGATGGCGAATGTCGGCATCGTTTTGGTGTTTGGGGCGTTTTATTTGCGGTTTTTTGGGAGGGGGTGATACCGGCCAACAGCTGTCTGTCGTCAACGCCAATCCCCCGGGCACTCAGATGGTCCGATCCGCTCTAACAGCGGACGTTTGCACTAACCGCGTTCGGCCCAGGTCGGAGAATCTTCAATTCATTCCCGCCTGGCGAAGGCTACGCCGCGATGTCCAGCTCACAGCCGCGCGAATAGCTGCTCGCGATTTATGCGAATCGGGAACGTCGCTGGCAGCGACGCCAAACAATCGAGTACATGTCAGTGACCGGGAGCCTTCCGCCCAACTACGGCAGACCCCGCTTGGATTAGCGTTGCTTTCGGCGGTATGCTTATTTGCTAGACTTCCACAGTTGCGCAAATAGAACGCGTTTCCGAATCGGTTGTTACGGGGCACATACAATGACGAACATCGACGCAGCCAAGCTAACATTCGATCGCCTCCGCTCTGAGTGGGAAGAGCAACGCACCGAAATCGAGACCGAGCAAGATGCTCGATTTCGGATCATAAACGTTATGCTCACTGCCGTTCTTGGATGGCCATCTAATCGTGTACAGACTGAAAAGCACGTAGACGATGGTTACGTCGACTATCTGATGATCGAGGGCACCCGGAATCGGCTGGCAGTGGAAGCGAAAAGACAGAGCGTTTTGTTGATCGATACTCGTCTTCCGGGCAGGCAGGCATATAAAATCAAAGGTCCCGCCTTAAAAAGCGCTCGTTCCGGCATTGACCAAGTTGCGGCGTATTGTTCCGAGACAGGGGCTCCATTTTGCGCCTTGACTAACGGCTTCGAATGGATCGGACATTGGCCTTTTCGCGGAGATGGGCGACCAGCCTCCGACTACTCCGCAATCGTGTTTCCGAGTCTTGAGGCTATTGCTCAAGACTTCGCCGAATTTTATGATCTTTTTTCGCGAGAAGGCGTGGCCCGAGATCTTTTCAAGCTGCGAATAAATGCAGCAGAAGGCCTAGCGTTAGCCCATCACGAGCCGCTTCGGCCTTTGAGGGAGGCGAAATTTCTGCGCCGCCTTGAAAAGAACCCCCTCGCTCGCGAATTAAGCGAAGTGTTGAGTGGTTTTTTTAGCTCCATGAACGGCGAGGACGATCCTGAGATGCTTGCGTACTGTTTCGTGGAAAGTACGGAGAGCAGAGAGGCAGAATAAAATTTGCAGAAAATAGCTCAGAACATACTGCACAACATCGAACTCGTTAGCAATGATAGTGCGGAAAACCTTCAGGACGAAATAAGAGGTGCGGTTGAACTCGAGCGAAAAGAGTTTGTTCTCATTGTCGGCAATAAAGGTTCCGGCAAGTCTACATTTGTTGACAGGTTCTTCGGGCTTACACTAGATAGATCGCTCCGGAATAAATGCACTCTGCTGACAGTGGATTTACGGGACAGCGATGGTCAAGTCGAATCAATCCAACGCTGGCTCACCGAGCAGTTAATTATCAAGATTGAACAAGCACTTTTCCCCAATGCCAATCTTAGCTATGAGCAACTGCAGGGAGTATTTCATAAGCAATATACTCGATGGGCTCAAGGGGAGTTTCGGCATTTGCACGAATCCGATAAAATTGCGTTTAAAATTAAATTTGGAGAATATGTCCACAATCTAAGAATAAATTCTCCAAGTGAGTATCTTCAAGCATTTCTGGCTCATACGGTCTTTGCAAGGCAAAAAATGCCTTGCTTGGTGTTCGATAATACAGACCACTTTAACCAAGAATTCCAGGAAGCGGTCTTTCAGTATGCGCAATCGATTTACAGGGCGATTTATTCGTTTATAATTTGCCCCGTTACGGATAGGACGATATGGCAACTTTCCAAGCATGGGCCAATGCAGTCATATGAAACCAAATCTTTTTACCTCCCCGTTCCGTCGACGAAGGACGTACTTCAAAGGAGAGTCTCATTCTTAAAAGAAAAGCTTCTTTCTCCGTCAAAACAAAGGGATCAATATTTTCTATCCAAGGGAATAAGACTTTCGGTTAAAGACATGAGCGCATTTGCGGCGTGCGTCGAGGAAGTTTTTATTAATACCGAATATGTTTCCAGGACTGTTAGTTGGTTATGCAACTATGATATTCGACGAGGATTACAACTTTCAAAACAAATTTTGACATCGCCACAAATCCCTATTGATGATCTGGTAAAGACATACGTTTCCGGGCGGCGACTTACAATTCCAGAATTTAGGGTTAGGAAGGCGCTGTTTTTAGGTGACTACAATCAATTCAGGCAGGAGGATAGCGAATTCATTTTGAATGTATTCACTATGCTTCCGGATGCCATCGGGACGCCGTTTGCAAAACTCAGCATAATACAGGTGCTAAAGGATAAGCAGGCTCAGGCGCACTCCCCCGCGGATGCATACATGGAGATCGGAGAAGTCGCCGCGTATTTGGAACCGATGGGCATGCCGCCAGCGATTACGCTACGTCATTTCCAATTTCTGATGGACTATCGTCTTGTTGAGCCCTACGACCCAACTGTCAACACTTCTGATTACTCTGTTCCGGTGAAAGTAACCCCGAGTGGTCTGATTCATCTGGAGTTCGCTTTGGCCGATGCGGCATATCTTGAGCATGTGGGATTAACAACCCCGGTGAGGGAGGATAAGAACGCGGACGAGATCCGGAACATGATGGCAAAGAAATGGAACACCAATGAGGCAGCGGAGCATTGAGACGAGCTAAAGAAAACCTTTGCTGAGTTTATGCTTGAAGAGGACCTGCGCTACTGCGTTGTACCGGAACAGTTTGAAGGGCAGCGCTTTCTTCGCTCTTCCTTCCGCTCAAAATGGGTGCGCGAAGCGGCCCAGTAATTACTGAACAATGGTGATTGCCTAATAGCGCGAGGTTCGCGTGTGGAGCGCATGACAGACGATCGCGAGGGCTCAACTGACGCGGCCGCCGGAAATGCTCCGTCTTCCCGCGCAGGAAGACGACTGCGGGAATGTCTGTTGTACATTGGAAGCGGCAGTTGCGATCGCGATGAGACGACGGGCCGGAGTGGGTCGGAAAGCGCCACACAACCACTAACCCGTCCATCCGGACACCCCCCAACTCAAAATAAGCCACCAACACCCTCTCAACCCACCCCATAAATCCCCGCATCTGCTACGACAGCTTACTTCTCTGAGCGACGACGAGCCACGCAGCGGGGCGAAGTTCGGGCGCCCATCGACCAGGCAACCAACATTTCATCAATGCCCAGCCCCGGGCAATCAAGCAACCAAATCTACCGACCCACCTCGCCCAACCCACCCATCAACACATACTTCACCTGCACATACTCTTCGATGCCGTAATAGCTGCCTTCGCGCCCGTAGCCGGATTGCTTGACCCCGCCAAACGGCACGGAAGCGGTGCCCACCGAGCCTGAGTTGAGGATCACCATGCCGGCCTCGATGTCGCGCGAGAGCCGGAATGCCCGGCCGAGATCGCGCGTGAATGCGTAGGCGACCAGACCGTATTCGGTGGCGTTGGCGCGCGCAATGACTTCGTGCTCGGAGGCGAATGTGTAGACGGGGAAGACCGGGCCGAAGATTTCAGTCGAGCAGATCTCCATGTCGTCGGTGAGGTGGGTGAGGATGGTCGGCGCATAGAAGAGCCCGCCGTTGTCGTGTCGCCGCCCGCCGAGCAGCGTCCTGGCGCCGCTTCGCTGCGCCTGTTCGACGAGCCGCGATACCTTGTCGAGCGCGGCCTGGTTGATCAGCGGCCCCACCACGAAGTCGGGCTGCAATCCCTGGTCGACGCGGATTGGCTCGACGGCTTCCTTCAGGCGCTGCACGAAGCGATCGTGAATGCCGGCCTGCACGTAGATGCGGTTCGGCGAGATGCAGACCTGGCCGGAGTTGCGCAGCTTGGCGGCAACCAGCCCTGACAGCGCCTGTTCGATGTCGGCGTCGTCGAACACGATGAACGGCGCGTTGCCGCCGAGTTCCATGGTCAGTTTTTTCAGCGTATCCGCGCTTTGCCGGGCGAGCAGCCGGCCGATTTGGGTCGATCCGGTGAACGAGATCTTCCGGATGCGCGGGTCGCCGGTCATCAGGCCGCCGATGGTGGCGGGGTCGCCGGTCACCATCTCGAAAACGCCCTCGGCAATGCCGGCGCGTCTTGCGTATTCAAGCAGTTTGTAGGCGGTCAGCGGCGTTTCTTCCGCCGGCTTGATGATGATCGTGCAACCGGCCGCGAGGGCGGTGGCGACCTTGCGGGCAATCATCATGAACGGGAAATTCCATGGCGTGATCGACGCCACCGGGCCGATCGGCTCCTTGACGACCAGCACCGCGGCATCGGCGGCGTGCGACGGAATCGTGTCGCCATATACGCGCCGGGCTTCTTCCGCATACCATTCGATGAAGCCCAGGCCGTAGTCGATTTCGCCGAGCGCTTCGCTCAGGCACTTACCGTTCTCGCGCGAGATCAGTTCGGCGAAGTCCTGCCGGTCTTGCCTGACCAGCTCGAACCACTTGCGCAGCAGGTCGCTGCGCTGCCTGGCCAGGGTTCGCGACCATGCATGGAACGCCGCGCAGGTGCGATCGATCGCCTCGCGCACTTCCTGCTCCGAGTGGTGTTTGACGTGGCCGACGATGCTGCCGTCGGCGGGGTTTCTTACTTCGATCATGACGTGTCCTTGAGTCCGTGTCGGGATGGCGATTGCCGTGAGCGCGCAGTGCGCGAGAGCCGTCAACCGGCGCCTCGACGTCGCTACCGGCGTTCGCGGCAATCTTGCGGAAATGTTATGGGCACCGGCCGGCGCGGCAAACGCGCATTCGTCTGTGATTCTTGCCTGATCCTATGAGCGGCTGGTGCTTTGCCCGGCTGCATGCGAAACTGCACCGGTCGACCGCTACGGTTTGTCTTTCCGCCGCCATGGACCCCGCATCCAAACGTCAAGAGCGCCTGCGCCAACAGATGATCGAGTTGCTGCTGGCGCTCGCGCCCGACGAGGGCTATAACCTTTCCCCGCTGCCCGATATTCGCTTTCTGCGTTCGAACCGGTCGTTGACCAGAACGCCGGTGCTCTACGAGCCGGGCATCGTGATCGTGTGCCAGGGGCGCAAGCGCGGTTATTGGGGCGATGAGGTCTATCTTTACGATGCCCAGCGATATCTGGTGGTCTCGGTGCCGTTGCCGTTTTCGATGGAGACCGACGCGAGCGAGGCCGAGCCGTTGCTGGCGATTTATTTGCGGCTGGATTTCGGCATGGCCGCCGATTTGCTGCTGCAGCTCGAGGAGCACGAAGCGCTGGCGCCGACGCCGCCTCGCGGCATGGCGACCACCCGGCTCGATATCCCGCTGGGGCAGAGCGTCCTGCGCTTTTTACAGGCGATGCAAAATCCGCTCGAGGCGCAGATCCTCGGGCCGGCGCTGGTGCGGGAAATCTACTTCCGGGTTTTCATGGGCGAGCAGGGCGGCTCGATGCGCGCCGCGATCAGCCGCCAGGGCAACTTCGGCCGCATCTCCCGCGCGATCCGCAAGATTCATACGAGTTTTGCGCAACCGCTGACGGTGGAAGAACTCGCCGCCGAAGCGCGCATGAGCGTACCCACCTTCCACGTGCACTTCAAGGCGGTGACCGATACCTCGCCGCTGCAATACATCAAGTCCACGCGCCTGCACCAGGCGCGGCTCCTGATGGCGCGCCACGGCATGACCGCGGCGGCGGCCAGCGGCCAGGTCGGTTATGAAAGCCCGTCGCAATTCAGCCGTGAATTCAAGCGATTGTTCGGCGGCAGCCCATTGCAGGAGATCGCGCGAATGAAGCGTCATTTTGCGTTGCCGGACGAAGGCGCGCCGTCGATTTTCGTATCCTCGCACTAACCGCAATCTCTGGAAAATCCCGCCCATGGCTCGCCGCGATTCGCTTCCCCCTCTCAATCCGACCCGCGCTTTCGAGGCGACCGGGCGCCTGCTCAGCATTTCGAAGGCCGCGGAAGAGTTGTCCGTCACGCCGGCCGCGGTGAGCCGGCAGGTCAGGGCGCTCGAAGACTTTCTCAAGGCGCCGCTGTTCGAGCGGGTGCGCGGCGGCCTCGTGCTGACCGCCGTGGGGGCCCGCTATCTGTCCGACTTGATGCCGCTTTTCGCCACGCTGCGCGCGGCCACGGATGCGGTCATCTCCGGCAGCCCGGGCGGCAACGTGCTGCGCATCCGCTCGCCGGCCACCTTCGCGGTGCGCTGGCTGATTCCGCGTCTGGCGAGCTTTCACCGGCTCAATCAAAACATCGACGTGCAATTGACCACGTCGTCCGCACCGCTGAACTTCGCGCAGGAAGACATCGACGCGGGCATTCAGCTGGGTAACGGCGATTGGCCCGGGATGAACACGCAGCGCCTGATCCCGAACGAACTCGTGCCGGTGGCCGCGCCCTCGCTCGCGGTGAAACGGCCCAAACAGCTCGACAGGCAAACGCTGCTGCATTCCCTCGCGCGCCTCGACGACTGGAGCCTGTGGCTGAAGGCCGCGGGCCTGACGAGAATCAATGCGCAGCGCGGCATGCGCTACGAGACCTCGCTGTTGGCCTACCAGGCGGCGATCGAAGGGCACGGCGTGGCAATCGCACAGAAAGCGCTGGTGGAAAAGGAGCTGGCCGACGGCACGCTGGCCGTCCCATTCGGGCCGACGCTCGATCGCGGCGCGTACACCTATTATTTCGCGTGGCCGGCCGGCAAGCGCCAGAGCGCGGCATTGCGGGCGTTTCGCGAGTGGCTGGCCACGGTCGTGCGCGGCTGACGGTTCTTGCGCAGCGCGTGGCTTTACAAAAAGTCAAAAGGTACGGTCGATAAAGTCGTTTGTCGACGCTTCGTATGCTCCCTATCCTGTTCTCGATGACTGCAAACCGGTGACACGACTGTCGTTTGCAGCGCGTAACAGGACAGGAAAACATGATAAGAGACAGCCTTCGAGGCATACGCGTGCTGGATTTCTCGCACGTGCTGGCCGGACCCGTTTGCTCGCTGATGCTTGCCGATCTCGGCGCGGACGTGGTCAAGATCGAACCTCCATCGGGTGAGCTCGGGCGCAGGATCGGGCCGCCGTGGATCAACGGCGAAAGCGTCGCCAGTCTGAGTGTCAATCGCAACAAGCGCAGCCTGGCGATCGATCTGAAAACCGAAGCCGGCCGGCAAGCGGTACGGAAGATGGCCAGCCAGGCCGATGTGATCGTCGAGAATTTCCGGCCTGGCGTGATGGCGACGCTGGGTCTTGATTACGCGTCGCTCGAAGCGTCCAACCGCAAACTCGTCTACTGCTCGGTCTCCGCGTTTGGCCAGACCGGCGCATCGCGTAGCCGTCCGGCTGTCGACGGCATCATTCAGGCGGTCAGCGGGTTGATGAGCACGCTGGGCGCGCCCGGCTCCGACCCGCTGAAGGTGCCGGTTCCGGTGGCCGACATGGTCGGCGGCTATATGGCCGCCATCGCCGTGCTGGCCGCGCTGCACGAGGTCCGCCAGGGCGGCCCCGGCCAGTATCTCGACGTGAGCCTGTTCACCACGGCGATCGCTTTGCAGCAAGTCGGTTTCACGTCGTTTCTGGCCTCTCGCGTCGATCCGGAGAAGGTCGGCAGCGCCGCGCCTTACGCGTCTCCCAACGAGGCCTTCCAGACGCGCGACGGCTGGCTGATGATCGCGGCCTATCACCCCGACCGGTGGGCGTCGCTTTGCGAGGTGCTCGGCTTGCCGCATCTCGAGTCGGACCCGCGCTTTGCCACCAATCCCGATCGCGTGCGCAACCGGGCTGCGTTGCGCCATGCGCTGGGCGAATGCTTTGTCGCCCGCACCACATCCGAATGGCTCGGCCTGCTGGCTGCGCGCGACATCCTGTGCGCCCCGGTGTCGACGTACAGCGAAGTGGTGAATTCTCTCGAGTATCGCGAAAGCGGGATCGATTCGAGCGTCGATCATCCCGTCGCCGGCAAGGTGCGGCTGCCGGGCTTCGCGCTCGCCAGGACGGACGATCCGTGCGCGCACGACGTGGCCGCGCCGCTCGTCGGGCAGCACTCCATTCAGGTCCTCGAAGAATACGGGATTGCCAATGACGAGATCGCCGGGCTGCTGGGCCAGGGCGTGATCCGAACGACCGCCGCGCAAGATGCGCCGGTCGCCGTTTAGGAGGCGGATGTGAAGCGCGCTCCCGTCCTTATCGAGAAGCATGGCAATGTCACGTTGCTCCGGCTCGCATCGGAGAACCCGTTAAACCCGCTGACCGATGAGCTCGTCGATGCCTTGGGCGATGCCCTGGGCCGGATCGATGCCGACGACGCGGTGCATGCCACCGTCATCACCGGCTCGGAGAAAGCCTTTGCCGCCGGTGCCGACATCGTCGCCATGTCGGCACTGGATTACGCCGAAGCATTCCGGCGGGACTATGTCGGCAGGAACTGGGACCGCATCCGCGCGCACCGCAAGCCGCTGATTGCGGCGGTGCAGGGATACGCCCTTGGCGGCGGATGCGAGTTGGCGATGATGTGCGACATCGTGATTGCCGCCGACGACGCCACCTTCGGCCAACCGGAAGTCAAGCTCGGCATCGTGCCCGGCGCAGGCGGCACGCAGCGCCTGCCGCGCGCCGCGGGCAAGTCGCTGGCGATGCAGATGTGTTTGTCCGGTGCGTCGATTTCGGCGCAGCAGGCCTTGGCCTGCGGCCTCGCTTCCAGGGTTGTCGCCCGTGAGCGGCTGGTTGCCGAGGCACTCGACATGGCCGGTTCGATCGCAAGACATTCCCTGCCGGTGCTGATGGCGATCAAGGAAGCCGTGGGCCGATCCTTCGAGTCGTCGCTGAGCGACGGACTGTTGTTCGAGCGGCGTCTGTTTCAGGCGGGCTTCGCGTTGCGCGATCAGAAGGAAGGCATGGCGGCGTTCCTGCAGAAGCGAACGCCGGAATTTCTCAACAAGTGAGTATCGGAATGAACGGTTACCCAATGAACACCATAAGCGATGACACGACGGCCGCCGGGGCGCAAGGCGAGAGCCTGGTCACGACCCGCGTCGTCAATGGCGTGATGACTATCACGCTGAATGAACCGAAAACCGGCAACGCACTCGATGTCGCAATGACCGAGGCGCTGGCGGACGCGCTGGAGCGGGCGGGCGGTCTGGCGAACGTGCACTGCGTTCTGCTGAGGTCCTCGGGCAGGCATTTTTGCACGGGCGGCAATGTGAAGGATATGGAGGCCGGCGCCGATCTGATGCAAGGCTCGGTCGAGGCCGTCAGGGAGCGCCTCGCCGGGAGCCTGCATCGCATTACCCGCGCGTTGCATGCGCTGCCCGTGCCGTCCATTGCCGCGGTCAATGGCGCCGCGGTGGGCGCCGGATTCGATATCGCATTGATGTGCGATTTGCGCATCGCTGCCGAAACTGCGCGCTTCGCGGAGAGCTTTCTGCGGCTCGGCCTGGTCTCCGGCATCGGCGGGGCGTGGTTTCTCGCCCGCATCGTCGGCGTAGCCAAGGCAATGGAATTGACGCTGACCAGTGAATTCATCGATGCGCATCGCGCGCTCGACGCCGGCATCGTCTCGCGTGTCGTGGCCGACGACGCGCTGGACACCGAGGCGCAACTGCTTGCCGAAAAAATCGCCGGCAGCCCGGCACACGCTTTGCGCATGGCCAAGCAACTGGTTCGCCAATCGGCCGAAGCATCGTTGCCGGCGGCGCTGGAGATGGCAGCCTCGATGCAGGCCATTCTCCTGTGCGGCGACGAACACAAGGCGGCGGTTCGCCGGTTTCTCAAGTAAAGCGTCGCCAGACGACGCGTTCTATGTAACGCAAACAAAAAAACAGTGGAAGGAGACAGTCATGAACATGCATCATCGCCAGCCGGCGACGCTACGGCAAATGCTGAAAATCATCACGACCTCGAGCCTGGGAACGATGCTCGAGTATTACGACTTCTTTGTGTACGTCGCGCTGACGAGCACACTGACGCAACTGTTTCTGCCGTCGCAGGATAAGGCCGTCGCTGCGCTCGCGGGGGTTGCCACCTTCGGCATCGCCTATCTGGCGCGCCCGATCGGCACGATCATCTTCAGCCCGATGGCGGACCGGATCGGGCGCAAGAAGACCTTTGTCATCACGCTTGCGATGATGGGCGTCGCAACCGTCGGCATCGGCTGCCTGCCGACCTATGCGGCGGTCGGGGCGGCCGCGCCCGTCGCATTGCTGGTGCTGCGCATTACGCAAGGCATTGCGCTCGGCGGCGAGTACGGCTCGGCCGTCGTCTATGTGATCGAATACGCGCCGCAGGGCAAGCGGGGCATGTTTACGAGCGTCTTGCAGAGCACGGCCGGCGTCGGCCTGTTGCTCGCCCTGGCGATCGTGTCGGCGTTGCGATTGACGCTGGACGCCCACGCATTCGCCACCTGGGGATGGCGCGTGCCGTTCCTGATCTCCGCGCCGATCGTGGCGATTGCAACCATGATTCGGCTGGGCATGAAGGAGACGCCGGTATTCGTCGAGATGCAGGAGAGCGGACGTTTGTCGAAAGCGCCGCTGTCCGACACGGTGACCAGCAAAACCTCATGGAAATCCATTCTGGTGGCGATCTTCGGCGCCCAGGGAGGCACCTCGGTATCGCTGTACACGTCGGTGGTCTATATGCTGTACTTTCTGCAGAACGTGCTCAAGGTCGAGCCGACGCACGCCAGTCTGTGCGTGGCCGTCGGTATCGTGATCGCCACGCCGATGTTCCCGGTGTTTGGGCGCCTGTCCGACCAGATCGGGCGTGCACGGGTGATGTTCATCGGCATCCTGCTGTGGATGGCCTGCGCGTATCCGGCCTTCGCGGGGATCCGCACAGGGGTGCTCAACGGGGCCTGGGGCGTGGTTGCGGCACTCATCACGGTACTCTCCGTGCTGACCGCCATGATCATGGCGCCGCTGCCCGCATTTATCGCCGAGTGCTTTCCGCCGCAGAGCAGGACCACGGGATTCGGACTCGCGCAGCAACTGGGCAACATCCTGTTTGGCGGATTTCTGCCGCTGATCAGTCTGTCGCTGGTGGGCCTGACCGGCAATCAATTGGCGGGAGTGGCTTATTCGATTACGTCACTCGTGCCCTGTCTCGCGGTCACCTATTTCTGGGGGCTCAAAAGAGATCGCGCCAGAGGCCGGGCGGAGTTGATGACGGCTCCGGCACCCGCAGGCGACTGATCCACCGGAAAAACCTTGCGTTCGGTAGGGGCTGGCGACGCCGCCGTCACTCGAAATAAGGCCCCGCCACCGCCTCGATCCAACCCATGAACGCCCGCACCCGTTGCGACAGGTTGCGTCGATGCGCGACCACGAGCCATGCGGGGAGCGGGGAGGGGCGCAGTTCGGGCAGCACTTCGACCAGCGCGCCGGTTTCGAGGTGCTGGGCGAGCGCCGCGTGGCCGGCCTGGATCAGGCCGATGCCGGCGAGCCCGGCGGCGTGATAGGTCCGCACATTGTTGACCTGCACCGCGCCGGGCAGCGCCAGCGTCGCGTAGCCCTCGCCGTGCGGGTATTCCCACCCCGCCGGTCTGGCGCCGAGCGTCGGCGTGTAGTGCACCATCTGGTGTGCCTGGGTGCGCAGATCGTCGAGCGTGCGCGGCGTGCCGTGGCGCGCCAGGTAGCTCGGGCTGGCCGCGTTGATCATGCGCAGTTTGCCGAGCGGCCGGGCAATCAGGGTTTCGTCGATGATCGGACCCAGGCGAATCACGCAATCGAACCCTTCCTGAACCAGATCGACGCGCCGGTCGGTGCTGGAGAGCTCCAGTTCCAGCTCGGGATGCGCGGCCAATAGTTGCGGCAGCGCCGGCATGACGATGCTTTGCGCCAGCTCGGTCGGCATGTCGACACGCAATTTGCCGCGCAGCGGCGCGCCGCTGCCTGCGAACATCGACTGCAATTCCTGCACTTCGGCCAGCAGGTCGCGCGCGCGGGCGTGAAAGGCGCGCCCGTCTTCGGTGAGCTGCACGCTGCGCGTGGTCCGGTGCAGCAGGGTCGTGCCCAGCGCCTGCTCGAGCCGGCGAACCACCGCCGAGACGCGTCCCTTCTGAATGCCGAGGCTTTCGGCGGCCCGCGTGAAGCTCGACATTTCGGCCACACGGGCAAAGATCAACAGTGCGTCGAGATCTTGCATTGTTCTCTCGGTGAGTCACAGTGCGTTCCATTTTCGCTTATTTATGTCGTGAACGTGACTCAGTAGACTGTTTTTCCATGTCGTCCACGACGGACGGCCCGAACCAAAGGAAGCCACCATGACTCAGCCCGCCTCATCCACTTCGGCCACCATGTCCACCGCGTCCACCGTGTCCTCTGCGCCCATCAACGCGGTGGTCGTCTACCACTCCGGCTACGGGCATACCCGGCGCATGGCCACGGCGGTCGCCGAAGGCGCCGGCGCCGAGCTCGTGGCGATCGACGCCGAGGGGAACGTAAACGAGGCCGCCTGGCAGGCGCTGGCCGGCGCCGACGCCATCCTGTTCGGTTCGCCGACCTACATGGGTGGCCCGAGCTGGCAGTTCAAGAAATTTGCGGATGCCTCGTCCAAGGTCTGGTTCGAGCGCGGCTGGCAAAACAAAATCTTTGGCGGCTTCACCAATAGCGCCAGCCTTAACGGCGACAAGCTCAATACGCTCGAATACTTCTTTTTGCTCGCCGGCCAGCATGGCGGAATTTGGGTCAGCATGGACATCAAGCCGGCCAATCTGAAAGCGTCGCTGCGCGACGACCTCAATCGCATGGGCTCCTATATTGCGCCAATGGCGCAAACGCCCGGCGATGCGTCGCCCGAGGAAATGTCGCCGGGCGACCTCGAAACGGCACGCCGCTATGGCGCGCGCGTCGCGCTGGTCGCCGGCCGGATGCGGCCGCGTTGATGGCGGCGCGCATCCCATGAGAAATGGGCGCGCGGCGGCGAGGCCGACCTGTTTCGCCGGCCGCCGCCCCGTGTCTGCTCAACCTGTCACCCGAAACGCCAGCACCGGCAGGTCGTCCATTTGCAGCGTTTCTGCCTTGGCCGGCACCGGGCCGCGCTCGAAGAGTTCGCGCAGGTCTTGCGGGGTGGCCTTCACACCGACCACGATCGCCTGAACGATCGGGCCTTCCTTGAGCTGAAGGTGTCCGTAGACGTAGGGGGCGATTTTTTCGAAGCGCGGGTGGCAGGCCGGCGTGATGTTGTGCGTGGCGAAGAGCAGCGTGGCTTCGCCGCTGAGTTCCGCGGGTTCGACGTTCCAGCTGCCGCAATGCTCGCAGCAGCCGGTCGGGGGAAACGTGTAGCGTCCGCACGACTTGCAGGCGATTGCGCGAAACACGCCGTTGGCGAGCCCTTCGTAATAGGAACGGATGGTGTTGGGCTGTTCGGTAGCGTTTTGCATGTCAGAGACTCCCGAGAACGACCACGGTGCCGATCATGGCGTAGCCGTGGGTATGAATGACGGAGACCCGGGGCGGCCTGGGAATCTGCCGCGCGCCTGCCTTGCCGCGCATTTGCAGCACCGCCTCGTAGGTATCGGACCCGGCGCTGGCGGCCCACGCATGGCCGAACGCATGGCGCCCGCCATGGGTCGACATGGGGCGGTTGCCGTCAAAGCGCAGCTGTCCGTCGCGCGCGGCGGCAAGGCCCTTGCCCGCCTCGAGATAGCCGATCGTCTCGGCCGTGCAAATGCTCGAGATATGCGAGCAGTCGTGGGTGTGCAGGTAGTCGATGTCGGCCGCCTTGATGTCGGCCATGCCAAAGGCCGCGTCGATTGCCCGCTTGTCGAATTCCCAATAGGTCGGGTCGTCGCCATACCACGGCAAGTCGCTGTAGCTGATGCCGAATCCCTTGAACTCGACCGGCTCCGATTTGCCTTGCTTGGCCAGATCGGCGCGCGTGAGCACCATGGCCGAGGCGCCGTCGGCGGTCGTCACCAGGCTCAGCAGCCGCGACGGCCACGCGACGAACGGGTTGTGCTTGTCCGATTGCCAGTAGTCGTACGGGTCGGAGAAGCCCTCGCGCGCGGCGCGGTCTTCGAGCTTTTCCTGGATGTTGGCCTTGGGCGTCATCGAGCCGTGCAATCGCCGCGTGCGGCAGAGCTCGAACATGCCGCGGTCGAAATCCTCGATCGAGATGCCGTATTTGCGGCAGTAGCCGAGCGCGACGAGGCCGTTGTAGGTCGAGAAAATGTCGTAGCCTTGCGGCACGCCATACGCCTGGTTGACCGCCATATCGGTCCACAGCCAGGTTTGCTGATGCGATATCGGCTCGCGCTCGTACGGGCTGAATTGCTTGACCTTGGTGCGCGTGGTCTCCACGCCGTACACCAGCACCGTGTCGTAGACGCCGGCGGCAATCGACATGGCGGCCAGCGCGGCGCCCACGTTGGTGGTCGAGCATTGCGCCTCGAAATGTACGCCGGCCTTGAACTGGGTGCCGATCCATTTGGAGAGCTGCGTATAGGTGCCGGGCAACTGCGAGCTGGCGACCATGGCATTGCCCGCGAAGACGGCATCCACGTCCTGCGCGCTTACCCCGGCATCGTCGAGCGCTTCCTTGACCGCACGCGCGGTGAGCTCCTGGATACTCGTTCCCTTGAGCTCGGGCGTCTCGAGCAGGTCGCCAAAACGAGAGCAGCCGACACCCGAAATCGCCACTCGTTCGCGCAAAGTGTTTGTCATGGAAATGCCTCCTTGAATGGTCCACGCAGCGCTATCTCAGCACCGGGCAAGGGGGCATGGTTTGATTCACGTCAATCGCGTCGTGAATTTCGCCGCAGGCGTGTGGGCGGTTTTTGGCGGTGGCGCGCTGATCCGGTCGGTCGGGTTTGGGTGCCTCGCGCCGTCAGTAGCGGCGCTTGCCGCGCGGGGCCGCCGCTTCGTCGAGCAGCCAGTCGCGAAAGGCGACGAGCTTCGGCATCTCGGCGCAATCGGCGCGGTAGACCACGTAGTAGGCCAGCGGGGAGGTGAAGGTGATTTCCGGAAACAGCCGCACCAGCC
Organism: Pandoraea thiooxydans; assembly: GCF_001931675.1. Lineage (NCBI taxonomy): Bacteria > Pseudomonadati > Pseudomonadota > Betaproteobacteria > Burkholderiales > Burkholderiaceae > Pandoraea > Pandoraea thiooxydans. Next base: position 1,364,960 of record NZ_CP014839.1, read on the forward strand.
GGCCGGTGGCCAGGTCGTCGCCGGCCATCACGCTGCGCGCTAGCGCCACGCCGTGGCCGTCGATGGCCGCCTGCAGCACCGCGGCGGAGTTGTTGATCTTCATGCCGCGCGCGGTCGCCACGCCCGTCACGCCGGCCTTCTGCAGCCATATGTCCCAGGTGGGAAAGCCGGTGGCGGCGTCCATCGAAAGGTCATGAATCAAGGTTTCGCGCGCAAGCGACTCCGGCGTCAGCAATCGGCCGCGCCGGTGCAAGAGTTTGGGCGAACAGACTGGATATACCTCTTCGTCCATCAGCTTGACGGCGCTCAGGCCGGGCCAGTTGCCGGTGCCGTAGCGCACGCCGATATCGACGCCCAGCGCGACGAAATCCACCGGCTTGAGATTGGTGTCGAGCCGCACGTCGGTGTCGGGCCAGGCGGCCTGAAATCGCTCGATGCGCGGCAGCAGCCATTTGGCGGCAAACGCGGGGCTCACCGCCACGGTGAGCATCCCGCTGGCCGATCCTTCGCGCAGGCGCTCGAGCCCCAGCATCAGGCGATCGAACCCGGCGCGAATGTCGGGCAGGGCGCGCTCGGCGGCGTCGGTCGGCACCAGCCGCACCCGCCCGCTCGCGGCCCGGTGAAACAGCGCCACGCCCAGCGACTCTTCCAGCGTGCGCACCAGTTGCCCGACCGCGGCCGGGGTTACGTGCAATTCGGCCGCGGCAGCCGCAAAGCTCTGGTGGCGGGCGCTGGCTTCGAACGCGCGCAATGCGTTGAGGTGAACCGGAGATTTCATGACGGTAAAGATTTTCTATCGATGCCGGATACTTTATCTCGTTTGCCAGCCGGCGGGAATCGATGAAAAATTCCACCATTGGTCCGCTCGAATGAACATGCGGCGCATGCCCGTCGGGGCGCCGGCGCCAGGCGGGCTCGGCAGATAGTTTTCCTTTTTGACAACCATGCTGATCAATGACGATTTTTCGCGTTGGGCGAGCGTGACGCCGCGCGAGTATCGGTGGGTCGCTTCCCCGCAGGGTGGCGTCGAGCGCGTCATGCTCGACCGCATCGGCGCCGAGCAGGCGCGCGCGACCAGCATCGTGCGCTATGCGCCGGATTCGTTTTTTCCACGCCACGAGCATCCGGCCGGCGAAGAGATCCTGGTGCTCTCGGGTGTTTTCTCGGAGGAGGGGGCGGATTATCCGGCGGGCTGGTATCTGCGCAACCCGCCGGGTTCCGGCCATTGCCCGTCGAGCCGCGAGGGCGCGCTCATTTTCGTCAAGCTGCGGCAGATGCTGCCCGACGAGCGCCTGAGTGTGCGCATCGATACCCGCGATCCGGCATCGTGGCAGAAAGAGGGTGATGCCGATGTCTGCCCGCTATTTGCCAACGCGGCGGAGTGCGTCAGCCTGCGGCGCGTGGCGCCGGGCGCGACGGCCCTGGCCGCGTCGAAGCGCGGCGCCGAACTGCTGGTATTGGCCGGTGACCTCGTGATCGGTGCGCAGTCCTACGAGTGCGGCAGCTGGATCCGCTCGCCGCGCGGCGAATGTCCGGCCGTCGTGGCCGGCGCGCACGGCGCGATGTTTTACGTGAAGCTGACCGAAGCACTCGATCGCCCGGGCGAGGCACAGCCATGAACACCACGCGCGTCGCCATCGTGGGCGCCGGTGTCGCCGGCCTGTATGCCGCGTATCTGCTCGAGCGGCAGGGCATTCGCGATTATGTGGTTCTGGAGGCGCGCACGCGGCCGGGGGGCCGCATCCTGTCGGCCTCGCTGGCGCCAACGCCCGATACGGCCGAGAGCGCCGGTTCGAGCGGCATCGATCGCTTCGATCTCGGGCCGACCTGGTTCTGGCCGGCGCTGCAGCCCGAACTCGACGCGCTGATAACGCAGCTGGGCCTGGCGCGCTTTGCCCAGCACGAAACCGGCGACATGGTGGCGGAGCGCTCGTTGCACGAGGGGCCGATGCGCATGCGCGGCTATGCGACGTCGCCCCAATCGGTGCGCCTGGCGGGCGGCATGGCCGCCCTGACCGATGCGCTGCAACGGCAGTTGCCGCCGTCCCGGATCGCGCTGGGCATGCGGGTGCGGCAGCTGCGCCGCACCGGGGCGCACGTCGAGCTGAGCGTCGAGAACGTCGACGAGGCGCAGGGGCAGCGCGCGATTTACCGTGCCGAGCAGGTGCTGCTGGCCGTGCCGCCGCGTCTTGCGCTCGCCTCGATCGAGTTTGCGCCTGAGCTGCCCGCGCCGCTCGCACGCGCGTGGCATCGCACCGCCACGTGGATGGCCGCGCACGCCAAGTACGTTGCCGTCTACGATGCGCCGTTCTGGCGCGATCGGGGGCTCTCCGGCGAGGCTCGCAGCGCCTGCGGCCCGCTGGTCGAAATCCACGATGCATCGATGCCGGGCGGTCGTGCCGCGCTGTTCGGTTTTTTCGGGATCGCCGCGCAAGCGCGCCAGCGTCTGTCCGATGACGCGTTACGCGAGCACTGCCGGGCGCAGTTGACGCGGCTCTTCGGCGAGCCGGCCGCGCGCCCCCGCGAGGAGTTCGTCAAGGATTGGTCCGCCGACCCGCTCACCGCCACCGACGACGACCTGAGCGGTCCGGCCGAACATGCCGCCGCGCCGGCCGCCACGGCCGGCGAGGGCGTGTGGCGCGATGCGCTGGTCGGTATTGCCAGCGAATGGTCGCCGCAATTCCCGGGCTATGTCGCGGGCGCCATCGAGGCGGCCGGCGCGGGAGTGCGCGCGGTATCGGGCTCGATATCGGGCTCGATATCGGGCGCCGTGCCGGGCGCAGCATCGGACATTGACCCGTACAATGCGGTTTCGGCCGAGCGTCGCTGAGGCCGGCGGCGCGGCGGCACCGGCAGCAGGCAACGGCCGCGCCAACGACACTGGGAATAACCAACGTGAAAATTACGATAAAGGCCAGGCAGGTGACGACCCTGCACGCCTCCGGGCGGAGCGCGCAGGGTGAGGTTGCATGCCGGGCGGCCTTGGCGATGGGGAACACGCATCTTGCATTCTGACGACAACCTTTACACCCACGCCGGCAGCAACGTGGCCAGACTCACGATTGCGCAGGCGCTGGCCGGCGCGAATTCGACCGTGGTGTTCGCCACGGGCTCGATCGTCGGCAATGCGCTGGCGCCGCACCGCGCGCTCGCGACGTTGCCGATTTCGATATTTGTGGTGGGCATGGCGGCGTGCTCGTTGCCGGCGGGGGTCGTCGCCCAGCGGTTCGGGCGCCGCGCCGCATTTCTGCTGGGCACGGGGTGCGGCATGCTGGTCGGCCTGCTGGCCGCGCTGGCGATCGTGCTGGGCTCGTTCGCGCTGTTCTGCACGGCGATGTTCTTCGGTGGCGCCTATGCGGCCGTGGTGCTGTCTTTCCGTTTTTCGGCGGCCGATTGCGTGCCGCCCGAGCGCCGCGCAAGGGCGCTGTCGTTCGTGATGGCCGGCGGCGTGTTCGCCGGCGTGCTCGGTCCGCAGCTGGTGAACTTTACGATGAACCTGTGGACGCCGCACACGTTCGCGGCGACGTTCCTCGCGCAAGGCGCGGTCGCCATGCTGGCGGCGCTCGTTTTGTCGGGGGTGCGGATTCCGGGACACGCGCGGGCTCCGGCGCCGGCACCCGCCTCGGCAACCGCGGGCGCGCCGCTCAAGACGCATGCCGCCGGCGGGCGTCCGATGCGTGTCATCGTTCGCCAGCCGCTGTTCGTGACCGCGGTGTTTTGCGCGGCGGTGTCTTACCTGCTGATGAATTTTTTGATGACGGCGGCGCCCCTGGCAATGCGCATGAGCGGCTTGTCGCAGACCTCGTCCAACCTCGGCGTTCAATGGCACGTGATCGCCATGTACGCGCCCGGGTTCTTTACCGGTCGCATCATCGCGCGGGTCGGCGCGCAGCGGGTCGTCATGACCGGGCTGACGCTGATCGGACTCGCGGCGGCGGTCGGCCTGACCGGTGTCGACGTGGCGCACTTCTGGGTCACGCTGGTCCTGCTGGGCCTGGGCTGGAACTTTGGTTTCGTGGGAGCATCCGCGCTGGTGCTCGAATGCCATCGTCCGGAGGAAAAAGCCCGCGTGCAATCGGTGAACGACTTCATCGTGTTCGGGACGATCGCCTGCGGTTCGTTCCTCTCGGGCAGTCTTTTGAACGCGTACGGATGGAGCACCGTGCTGTGGGTGTCGTTCATTCCGCTGGCGCTGGTGGCGTGCGTGCTGGGCTACGCTGCCGCGACGCGTCGCGGCGAGATGGCCGCCTGAGACCGGGCTCGGCCTCGATCAGCCTGACGCCAAAGGCCGGTCGGGGCGCGACGCTTCCTTCGCGATGCAACTCGCGAGCGTCTCGATCTGCTGGCCCCGGGCATCGAAATTGTGCGGATCGAGCCATCGTGCATAAGCAGCGCGCAGCGCCGGGTATTCACTGTCGATGATCGAATGCCACGCAGTGTCGCGGTTGCGCCCGCGCGTGACGATCGCCTGGCGAAAAATCCCCTCGAAAGTGAAACCGTAGCGCAAGGCCGCGGCCCGCGAGGGCTCGTTGAGCGCATCGCATTTCCACTCGAAGCGGCGGTAGCCGAGATCCTCGAACACGTATTTCATCAGCAGCGCCAGCGCCTCGGTGGCGATGCGGGTGCGCTTCAGGCGCGGCGAATAGGTGACGTGCCCGACTTCGATGACGCCGTTGGCCGCATCGATGCGCATCAGCGCGAAGGTGCCGACCGCCTTGCCGGTGGCCAGATCGATCACCGCGTAATGCATCGGGTCGCGGCTTTGCGCGGCGCTCGTCAAATGCGTCCGGTAAGCGTCGAGCGTCGCGAATGGCCCGACCGACAGATAGGTCCAGTCGCGGCCGTCGGGCGCATCTCGGTAGGCCTCGAACAGTTCGGCGGCATGCCGCTCGACCGCGATCGGTTCGATCCGGCAATAGCGTCCCGCCAGCGTCACCCGTTCCGGCAGCCGCGCGCCGCGCCAATCCGGCAGGGCCGCACCGATCGGCTGCTGGTATTCGTTGAGTCGGGACGCCATGTCAATCTTGTATGGATGCCTCCCGGCGATAGGTAGTAACCCGCATCGTGTTGTGAAGAAGTCGGCTGCTGCCTTGTATCCGGCCTAGTGTGTGGATCGATGGGTTGCCCCGCTCGGCCACTGGCCCCGATGTAATCCGCTGACGAACACCTCATCTCCAAAACGGACTGTTGAAGTCCGGAATGACATTCAGGTTTAGCTCGTCCCGGTCTGACCTGTTTCACATCACTTCGCTTCGTGCTGCCTGTGCGCCTTCAAAGGCTCACCATATCCTTCTAAAGGTGATGGATGATTGGTTACCGAGTTAGGCCGCAAGCGGCTTGGTGCTCTGGTAACCCCGTTGGTACTCTTGCTGCTTGGCGGTGATGGCCCAGATCGTGCGTGCCATCTTCGCGGCTTGTGCCACGATGACCACGTTCGCTGGGCGCCGCACCTTGATCTGTTCAAGCCATGGTCCCGGCTCCTTGGCGTTCGTGAGTACCGACCGCGCCCCGTGAATCAGCAACGTGCGCAAATAGGTGTCTCCTCGCTTGGAGATGCCCAGCAGATTGACCTTGCCCCCTGTGCCGCGTTGCTTTGGCACCAAGCCCAGCCACGCGCAGAATTCGCGGGCGGACTTAAAGGCGCGAGCCTCGCCCATCGTGGCGATCGCTGCCGTCGCGGTGAGCAGACCCACGCCCGGAATCTCGGCCACGCGCTTCATGTCAACGTTCTCACGCAGGCGCTGCGCCAGCCGCTGTTCGATCGCCCTAATGTCGGCTTCGGTTTGCTTGATCCGTTGAGTTTGCTCTCGCAGGCTGTCAGCTACGTACTGCGGGATGTCCTTGGCCAACGATTCAAGCGCCGTCTCCATCTCACTGAGCAGGGCCCTCGCTCCCTTGGCGAAGATCGTGCCGAACTCATAGAGCAGGCCTCGCAGTGAGTTCATCTGCATGATTTTCATCTTCATGAGCAGCTCTCTCTGGCGGTGCAGCGTCAGCGTCGCCTGCTGCTCCAACGTCTTCATGCCCACGAACTTCGTTCCAGGTTGCTGAATAGCCAGCCAGATCGCACGTGCGTCCGTCGCGTCGGTCTTGTTGCCGCAGACAAACGGCCTTACTGCCTTGGCGTGGATGAGTCGTACGCTGTGACCCAGCGCCTTGAACTTGCGTGCCCAGTAGTGCGCACCACCGCACGCCTCAATGCCGATCAAGCAGGACTGACGGTTTGCGAAATACTCCAGCACCTTCGCACGCTTGATCTGCTGGTTAATGATTTCGCCAGTGTCCATGTCCACCGTGTGTAGCTGGAAAACGCTCTTGGCAATGTCCACCCCAAAGACCTGCTGGCCGTCGATCAAGCCGATGATTTGCCCAGCTCCCATGCTTGCTTTACGATTCATGTCGGACCCTCGATGGTGTTTGTGAAGACCTCGGTCTATCACACCCTGGGCACCTTGATGCCGTATCCATTCGAGGGTCCACCTTGCGATCGCCGCAAGACAACTCCACAGAACAGCCACGTTCTTCATCTCCGTACTCCAGTCCCAGTTTCAATCCCCGTAGGGAGGGAGGCATCCATTACATCTCCTTTTTTCCGCGGGTATGAGTCAGGGTGAGTCGTGTTCTGCACGTAAGATACGGCAGCTGTGGTACGTTAAAAAGATCCAGGAATTGATCATTTCATAGGTCCAGGCACCATGATCGAAATCATCGGCCCGTTGACGCCAGGGGCGACTGCGCCGACCGGCAAGCTCGTGCCGCTGCAAAAGCAGCTGATCGAGCGCCTGCAACAGGCGATTCTGTCGGGCCGCCTGCCGGCTGCGGCGTTGCTGCCCTCGTCGCGGCTGCTGGCCGCCGAGCTTGGCGTGTCGCGCAACACGGTGGTGATCGCCTACGACCATCTGGCCGCGCAGGGCTATGTGATCGCCGATCGGCAGGGCACGCGGGTGAGCGCGCTGTCGAGCGCGGCGCTGCGAAACGAGCTTGCGGCCGATGCCGCGTTCGCGCCGCCGGCGCTGGCGCGGCGGCTTGCCGGGTTTGCCGGCGTGAGCCTGCGCCCGGTGCGCGAGGCGCTGCTCGGGGCGGGCACGCCGGCGCTGGATCATTTTCCCCTGGCAGTTTGGCGCCGCTGTGTCGAGCGCGCATTGCAAAGCGCGCAGCCCCGTGCGCTGGGCTATGGCGACCCGGCCGGCGAGCCGGTGCTGCGCGAGGCCATCGCCGCGCATTTGCGCATCGCGCGGGGCGTGCGCTGCGATGGCGCACAAGTGGTCATCACCGGCGGCGCGCAGGAGGCGCTGAATCTGTGCGTGACGCTGCTGGCCGACCCCGGCGACGTGGGCTGGGTGGATGATCCTGGCTATCGCGGCGCGCGCGCGGCATTCCGTGCCGGCGACCTGCGGATCGTGCCGATACCCGTCGACCACGAAGGGCTGGCCGTGCCTGCCAACGCCTGGCGCACGCATGCGCCGAAGCTCGTCTATACGACGCCCGCGCATCAGTATCCGACCGGCGCCGTGCTGTCGGTCGCCCGCCGGCTCGAACTGATCGCCCAGGCCAGACGCGCCGGCGCGTGGCTGATCGAGGACGACTACGACGGCGAGTTTCGCCACACCGGCGAGCCGATCGCCAGCATGCAGGGGCTGGTGCCCGATGCGCCGGTGCTCTATGTCGGCTCGTTCAGCAAGACGATGTTTCCGGCGCTGCGCATCGGCTTCGTCGTGTTGCCGCGCGGCATTGTCGAACCCTCCCGGCTGGCCTTGCAGGAGCTGCTGCGCGGCGGCCACCGGCTCGACCAGCTGGCGCTCGCCGACTTCATCGACAGCGGCGAGTTCGCCCGGCATCTTGGGCGCATGCGCCGCCTGTACCGCGAGCGGCAGCAGGTCCTGCGCGACGCGCTGGGCCGGCATTTCGCGCAGGCGCCCATTCTGGGCGGCAACTGCGGCATGCACCTGAGCCTGCGCCTGCCCCCGCATATTGCCGACCGCAAGCTGGTCGAGCTGGCCCAGGCTCATCGGATCGGCGTGGGGGCGCTGTCGCGCTTCACGAGCGACGGCGGTGCGCAGGAAAACGGGCTGGTGATCGGCTACGGCAACACATCGGCCGACGAGATTCCGGGGGCCGTGAAGGTGCTGGCGCGGTTGGCGTCGCAGGTGGCCCGGACTGCCGCAGTGCGGCAATAGCGCGGGCACGCGATGCGCCCCGCTGTGGACCGGTGGCGGAGCGAGCGTGCGGCGCACGTTCTCACGCCGCGCGCAGATGCGGCCGAAGCGCCAGCGCAAGCGGATAGATGGCCAGCGCCGACACTGCGGTGGCGATCGTCGCGCCATGCACGCCGATGCGGTCGCCCAGAAAGCCGTAAGCCACCGGAGCCAGTGCGCCGGCCGCGATGGTGCCGGTGTAAAAGAGCGCAAACGCCCGTTCGGTGCGCTCGACCGGGGTCAGCTCGGGCACGGTGCCGTACAGCACGGACGAGGTGCCGTTGAGCATCACGCCAAGCACCGGCAACAGGATCATCGCCGGGGTCAACGGCAGGTAGATCACGGCCAGTATCAGCGCGGCCGTGCCGCCCTCGGTGGCGAACACCGTGCCGATGACGCCCAGGCGCGCGCCGAGCCAGCCGCACACGAACTTGCCGGCGGCGCCGCCGATGAAGACGAGCGCAAGCGCGGTGCCGATCATCGGTGGCGAGATGCCTTTTTCTTTCAACAGGAAGGGCAGGAAAGTCAACAACCCCATGCGCACGGCGGTGTCGAGCACACCGATCGTGAACAGCCATGAAAAGCCCGATCGCGAGCCGCCGCGGGCGGCGCGGGGCGCATCGGTGGGCGACGGTTCGCCGCGCGGTACCGACGGGAGAAAAAGTGCAATTGCCAGCGCGAACAGGATGCCCACGGTGGACAGGGCCCAAAGCGCATGGCGCCACGGCATGAAGGTAATCAGCAGCGAGATGGCGGCCGGCAGCGCCGCTTTGCCGAGATCTCCGGAGAAATTGTAGACACTGAGCGGGCCGCGTGCGTCGCGGCCGTATGCCCGCGCGACGGCGCCCGAAGCCAGCGGGTGTTGCGTGCTCGAGCCGCTGCCCGAGACGGCGAGCGCCACGCATAAGCCCACCAGCGTGCCGGACACGCCCGCGACCGCATAGCCCAACGCGGCCAGCAACGTGCCCAGCGCAAGCGTCGCCCGCGTGCCGAAGCTCCGGGCCAGGCGCCCGGCGGGCATCTGCAGCGCGGCCATGGTGCCCGCATAGACGCCGCGCACGATTGCCAGGGCGCCGTAATCGAGCCCGAAGTCCGCCTGCCAGATGGGCAGCAGCGCGTAAATCATGTCGGTGTACCCATCGTGCAGCGCGTGCGCCATGCACGAGATCCATAACACGCGGGTGCGTGATGCGGCCGTCGCCTGGGCGAGGCCGTCGGCCGTGTCGATTGTGTCGGTCGTGGAGCTGGAGAAAGAGAAAGGTCTCATGGTTCAAGCGATTCGCGCTGGCGCGGGCTTGGGCGGCAGCGCCGGCGTCGTGTTGCGTAACATCGATAGTCTAGGTTCGCCACCCATGGGCCGCAACTGACGTAATATTGAGTCAGCCGGGAGAAAAAGTCACCTTATGAGCACCGTCAAACGCACCGCCAAGGACGCCGAAAAATTGCCGCCATTGAATGCGTTGCGGCACTTCGAGGCGGTGGCCCGCCTGGGGAGCTTCGCGGCGGCGGCAAGCGATCTGCACGTCACGCATTGGGCTGTCGGCAAACAGATCCGGTTGCTGGAGGATTGGTTCGGTGTGCCGCTTTTCGAGCGGCGCTCGCGCGGCGTGGTGTTGACCGACGAAGGCGCCGCGCTGCTCAACGACGTCAACGGCGCGTTTGCGCGCCTGAGCAGCTCGGTCACCCGGCTGCGCCACGAATCGATGCCGCGCCGCATCACCGGGGTGGTGCGCGTCAATGCGCTGGCGAGCTTCGCCTTGTGCTGGCTGATCCCCCGCCTGGCGAATTTCCAGGCCCGCTATCCCGACATCGAGGTGCGGCTCTCAACGGCCTCGCGCCGGCTGCGTTATGTCGGCGATGCATTCGACGTTGGCGTGCGCTCGGGGCCGGAGGAAGCCGCGGGCCTCGTGTCGACGCCGCTGATGCCCGACTTGCGGCTGCCGGCCTGCAGTCCGGCGGTGCTGCTCAACCATCCGATCAGAACGGTTGCCGATCTGCGCAATCACACGCTGCTGCACTCGATGAGCACGCGCGGCGCCTGGTCCGACTGGCTGCGCGAGGCCGGCGCGCCGGGCCTGCGGGGCGTGCGCCATCTCGACTTCGATCATGTCTTTCTGCAACTGGGCGCGGCCACCGAAGGCCTCGGCGTGACGTTGGCGTCGCTGCCGCTGATCGAGCGCGAGATTGCCACCGGGCGCCTGGTCTGTCCGATCTCGAAGCCGGTCTGGCGCGGCCCCGATTACACGCTGGTGGTGAACACCGAGCGCGCGGACGACGACGCGGTCATGGCTTTCAAGGAATGGATCACCGCGGCGGCGCGACATCCGGGCGCGCCGGCCCGAAGCGAGTCCGCCAGCCGGGTTCGGCGGGCGCCGTCGTCCTTGAGCCCTTGATGCGGTCGGCCCAGGGGTGACGGCGGTGTGGGTTACCTGCCACGCCGCTCGTGCGAGGCAGGCGCCAACTCAATGCGCGGCAAAACTCTCGTTGAGCCAGTCGTGCATCATCCGGTAGGAGCGCGCCGCTGCCTTGGCGTTGTAGCGGCAATTGCCGGTCGTGGCGGTCTCTTCGGTTTCGGTGAAGCAATGCACGGCATGGCCGATTTCGACGAACTCCCAGTCGGCGGGGCTTTGCCGCATGTCCTGGGTGAATTGCGGCACTTGCGGCATGGTGAAGGCGTCGTCGGCGCCGTTGATGGCCAGCACGCGCGCCTTGATGTTTTTGGCGAGTGCCGGATCGTCGGTGCTCAGGTCACCGTGAAACGCCACCACTGCCTTCACGTTTGCCCCGCTGCGCGCCAGGTCGAGCACCGCGGCGCCGCCGAAGCAAAAGCCGATGGCGGCCAGCCGCGACAGATCGATCGGCGCGCTGCCGGCTTCGGCCTTGAGTTGCGCGAAGGCCCGGCCGATGCGCGCGCGCATCAGGCTGCGATCGTGATAGAGCGGCGCCACCGCCTGCTGGGCCTCGCTGGTATTGGTGGGCCGCACGCCCGCGCCATACATGTCGGTGAGCAGAATCACGTAGTCCTTGCCCGCGATCATTTTGGCTTTGGCGATGGCGGTGTCGTTGACGCCGAACCAGTTGGGCACCATCACCAGGCCGGGGCGCTTGGCCGTGCTGGCGTCGTCATAGACCAGCACGTTCTTGAAGGTGGTGCCCCCGAGGGTCCAGTCGACCGGGCGGGCGACCATTTTCGCGAAAGCCGGCGAGGCGGCGAGTGTGGCGAGCGCGGTGAGCAAAACGGGGATGAGGCGTGCGAGTCGCATGGCAGTGTTCTCCCGGCGGTTGAGACGACGATTCAGTGTGACGGTTGGCGCGCCAGCCTGCGAGTGGGGCTTTGGCTCAGCCAAATGCTGCCGATGACAAGCACGATACCGGCGATCTGCGGCGGGCTCAGCGTCTGATTCAGGATCATCCATCCCAGCAGCACGGCGGTCAATGGGCTGATGAACAGCAGCGGCGACACCACGGCGGAGTCGAGCCGCGCGATACCCCGGAACCAGAGCACGTAGGTCAACGCCGCGCCGATCAGGCCGAGCCACGCCAGTCCGGCCAGGTTGGCGAGGGTGGGCGCCGGCATCGCCGGCTCGAACAGCAGCACCGCCGGCACCAGCAGGATGCCGCCGGCGGTGAGTTGCCATGCGGTGAAAGTCAGCAGCGAGACTGGCGGCTGCCACTTGCGGGTCAATATATTGCCCACCGCCATCGAGGCCGCGCCGGCCAGCCCCGCGGCCACGCCCACGGCATCGAGCGCGGCGTGCGGGCTTAGCACCAGCAGCCCGACGCCGCCGATGCCGATCAGGGCTGAGACGATCGCCACGGTACGGATCGGACTGCCGAGCAAAGCGGCGGCCAGGAAGATCGCGAACAGCGGCTGGACCGCCGCTACCGTCGCGGCAACCCCGCCCGGCAAGCGGTACGCCGCGACGAACAGCATGCTCAGGAAGATCGAGATATTGAGCGCGCCGAGCACGAATGCGCGCAACCACCAGATGCCGCTCGGCAACTGCCGCACGATTGCCAGCAGCAGCAACCCCGCGGGCAGGGCGCGCAGCATGGCGACCGTCATCGGCGAAAAATTCGGCAGAAACTGGGTGGTGACGATATAGGTGCTGCCCCAGACGGCAGGCGCGATTGCCGTGAGCAGCAGGTCGGAGGCAGTGGTTTTCATGCGATTTGCAGGACCTCGGAGAGCGGGCGGCGGGGCTTCTGCGGCCAGTTGCCGGGCGCGGCCCGGCCAACCGGGAGCAGCAGCACCGGGATTTCGTTCGCGGCGAGCCCGAACGCGTGTGCGACGCCTTCGGCATCGAACCCGACCATCGGGCATGAGGCGAAACCGAGCGCTCCGGCACCATGGATCAGTGTCGCGGCGCCCAGGGTGGCCGAGCGCACGGCTTCGTCGCGGGCGGTCCGCGCATCGGCATATTGCGCGACAGCGCCGGCTTGCCAGCCCGCCGCCATCTTCGCCGGCATGTGGCCGGCTTCGACGAAGGGCGACAGCCGCGCGGGGATCGCGGCCGGATCGGGCAGCGCGCCGCAGACGATGAAAGTGACGGCAGCCTCGGACACCTTGACCTGGCCATGCGCCAGGCTGCGCAGCCTAGCCTTGGCCTCTGGCGTGTGCACGGCGACGAATCGCCAGTTCTGCAGGTTATAGGCGCTCGGGGCGCGCGTCGCAAGGCGCACCAGCGTCTCGATCTCCGCATGCGCCACGGTATGCGAGGCATCGAATCGGTCGGCGGAGACGCGCTGTTCGATCAACGTAATGCTGGGATGGGTCATCATTTCGTTCCTGACCGGGAAAGTGAGAAAGGCTCCAGCTAGAATACGAAATGCACTGTCAGATGTTAATGCGCAAAAAATAAGAATACTTTTTACCAAGGGTAAATAATCGATGGATCGCTATACGGCCCTGCAGGTGTTTCGTTGTGCCGCGGAGTTCAACAGCTTCGCCGAAGCCGGGCGGCGGCTCGGTCTGTCCTCGGCGGCGATCAGCAAGAATGTCGCCGAGCTCGAGGCCCATGTCGGCGTGCGGCTCATCCACCGGACGACGCGGCGCATGGCGCTGACCGAGGAAGGACGCATTTATCTGGCGCATGTCACGCGCGGGCTCGACGCGCTGGCCGAGGCCGATCAGGCGCTGTCCCCGATCAAGGCGGCGCCGCGCGGCACGCTGCGCGTGAGCGCGCCGATGACGGTGACCTTGACGTGCCTGTCGGCGGCCATCCCCCGATTTCTGTCGCGCTATCCCGATCTGAAACTCGACCTGCATCTTGACGATCGCCGCGTGGATCTCGTCCGGGACGGGTTCGACATGGCCATTCGCGGCAGCGACAATCTCGAGGATTCGAGCCTGATCGCCAGGAAGCTGGCGGTCATGCCGCACGTGCTGTGCGCGGCGCCGTCTTATTTCGAGGCGCGCGGCAAGCCCCGCACGCCGGCCGACTTGAAGGCGCTCGATCACGTCCGCTTCAGCCTGTCGGGGCATGCCGATGTCTGGGATTTCAGCAAGGACGGCAGCACCGAGCGGATTGCCGTCGGCGCGCGCTATTCGGTGTCCTCGAGCCTGGCGGTGCGCGACGCGCTGCGTGCCGGCTTCGGCGTAAGCCTGGTGCCCTGTCCCTATGTCGAAGACGACCTGCGGGAAGGGCGGCTGCAAGCCGCGCTGGAGGACTGGCGCACCGTGGAGACAACGCTCTACGCCATTTATTCGTCGCGGCTGCACGTCGCCCCGAAGGTTCGCGCTTTTCTCGAGTTTCTGGTCGAAGAGTTCGGCCGCCTGCCGATCACTACCGCGTGAGTTGAGTCGGCACAAGTTTGGCGGGTCAGCGCGACACGACACGCTCCAGCATTGCCACCGCTGCGGCGACGCCGTTTTCCGCTTGCATTAATTCACCCAGCGCTTGGGCGCGACTTCGAACCTTGGTCTGAGCGACGAAGTCCAGCGCGCGCGCGAAGGCCGCGGCTTTGGGCCGTCGTCCATTCACGGCGCACGGTGCGACGCCAGCCAGGCGCAGGCGCTCCGCCCAGAAGAACTGGTCGCCGGCGAAGGGCGTCACGATCGAGGGCACGCCGGCGCGCGCGGCGGAGTGCGAGGTGCCTGAGCCGCCATGATGGATGACTGCCGCCGTGCGCGGGAACAGCCAGTCGTGCGGAGTGTTGCCGATGACGAGGAAATTGCCCGGAAGGCGCCGCGTATCGATGCCGCTCCAGCCGGGATAGAACAGCGCGCGGCGCCCGGCCATCGCTTCGATCAGCGCGTCGAGCAGTCGTTCGTTGTCGAAGCCGGCCATGCTGCCAAAGCCGATATAGACCGGCGCTTGCCCGGCGGCGAGAAAGTTCGCCAGCGCCGGCGGCGGCGTCCACACGGGGTCGGGTGCCAGCCACTGGCCGCACAAGTGTGCGTTGGCGGGCCAGTCGGCGGGAGCGGGCAGCAGGCTGGGCGAGACGCCATAGACCATCGGGTGACTGGACCATACGGCCGTGCGTGGCGGCAGCCCGAAGGCCGCGCGGGCGGCATTGGTTCGGTCGCGGAAAGCCTTCCACAACATCGTATTCACAAAGCGGTGGCTGGCCCGGTTAAGCGGTCGCGGCACCCACCGGGGCGGCAGAAACGGCGACGGGAAAGCGGTGCTCGGCGTGATCGGAATCATGCCGGAACCGATGCCCTGGACGCCCAGGTACTCGGCGGCGCAAAGCCCGACGAACGAGGCCAGCCCCGCGACCAGGATCGCATCGCAACCTTCGCAGGCCTGAACGATGGTGCGCATCCAGGCATCGGCGTTTTCGTTGGCAATATTCGCCAGCGCGCGTGCGGTGCCGTTAAATCCACCGCCCTTGGCGACCACGCCGGCGATCGCATGGTCCGCGCCAAGCGTGCCGCGGATGTCGCCGGCCAACGCGGTAGTCGGCACACCCAGCGCCTGAGCGCTGCCGAGCGTGGCGGCATCGGCGAGCAGCCGAGCCTCGTGGCCGGCATCGATCAAGCCTCGGCACAGCGCGGCGAACGGTCGCGCGTCGCCCTCGGTGCCATACGTCGCAACAATGAACTTCATCAGCTTTTCTTCCTGGGTTTGGGCGATGCCTTGGCCGGCGCACTGGCTGGGCTCGCTGCTCCGTGCAGGAACAATTCGACGGTTGCGTTGAATTCTTCGCGCAGTCTCAGGCTCGGGTCGGCAAGCCAGCGCAGCATGGCGCCGAGGTAGAGGTGGTGGAACGCAATGGCGAGGCTTTCCGCATCCAGATCGTCACGAATGTCGCCTGAAGCTTGCCCGCGCCGGATCAGCCAACCGAAAGTGTCGACGATGTCGCTCAATTGCTCGCTGTCGTGCGAGGCAGAGGGCACTGCGCCGATACCAAGGAACCGGAAGCGCAGGTAGGGCGCGAGATAGTCCGGATGGGTCTCGCACCAGTTGGCCGAGTGGTCCAGCACAAACCGCGCGCCTTCGGCGAAGCCGGGCCGGGTCTGCAGCGCCTCGTGCAGCATCGCCAGATTCGTCGCGAGTTCCATATGCAGCCAATGCGCGAGCACCGCCTCCTTGACCGGGAAATGGTTGTACAGCGTGCCCTTGGCCACGTCCGCCGCGGCGGCGATCAACTCCATGGTCACCGCCTCGTAGCCGTGGGCCTCGAATAGATCGGCAGCGGTGCGTGCAAGGTGCGCCATGGTTTGCAGGCGCTTGCGGTCTCGACGGCCTGAGGGCGGCGGCGTGGGCATGTGAGTTATAAATTTGAACGATGTTCAATATTGTGCATCGTTCATGAATTATGTGCAACACGAAGCATGGCGGTCGATGCGGGCGAAATCTGTCCGGCGGCGCGTTCGCCATGACACGGCAGCCGGTTTCGCGCGCTGGTCTGCCCCGATCCCGACCCGCTCGCTACGTTTTCAACACCCTGCTAGTGCAGATGCCGCAGCTTGTCCGGATTGCGCACCACGTAAATGGCGCGCACCTTGCCGTCCTCGATTTCGAGGGCGGTCGTCTGCAGTTCGCCGTCGGCCTCGCGCGTGATGAAGCCCGGCAGGCCGTTGATCAGGCACGCGCGCACGAAGGTCGAGGCGTGCTCGCGGAACAGGTCGGCCAGGCGCGCGTGCACCGCCATCACCGCTTCGAAACCGAGGACCGGGTGGCCAGCGGCCGATCGCTTGCCGCCGCCGTCCGCATGGATGCTCACGTCGGCGGCCAACAGCGCGCCGAGCGCACTCATGTCGCCGCTGCGCGAAGCCGCGAAGAACGCCTCGGCGAGCTTCAGGCCGTGCTGCTTCTCGACCTGAAAGCGCGGGCGTGATTCCCGCACATGGGCGCGCGCCCGGGTCGCGAGTTGACGGCACGCGGCGGGCTCGCGCTGGATGGTCGCGGCGATTTCGTCGAACTCCAGCCCGAACACGTCATGCAGCAGGAACGCCGCGCGCTCGAGCGGCGAGAGACGTTCGAGCGCGAGCATCAGCGGCAGCGTGATGTCGTCCTGCGGGTCTTCCTCCACGACCGGCTCGGGCAGCCATGGGCCGATGTAGGTCTCGCGCTGATGCCTGGCCGACTTGAGCTGGTCGAGGCACAGCCGCATCACCATGCGGCGCAGGTAGGCCTCGGGCACGCGCACCTCGGTGCGATCGGCGTTCATCCAGCGGATGAACGCGTCCTGCACGACGTCTTCGGCGTCGGCCACCGAGCCGAGCATCCGGTACGCGACCCGGATCAGCGTGCGCCGCAGCGGGTCGAAGCTCGCCGCGGCTTGCGTGGTGGGAGGCAGGTCCGTCATTCGGCCGCAACCCTGGCGGCTTTCAGCGCCGCCGGATCGGCCCACAGGCCGAAGCCGACCGCGAGGCGGTTCCAGCCGTTGATGACGTTGACGAGCAGCGTAAGGTTCACCTGTTCCTCCTGACTGAAATGATCGTTGAGCGCGCTGCGCGCGCCGGCCAGCGCATGGCCTTCGCACAGTCGCGTCAGCGCGTCGGTCCAGCCGAGCGCCGCGCGTTCGCGCTCGGAATAGCACGGCGCTTCGCGCCAGGCCGCCAGCAGATACAGGCGCTGCTCGGTCTCGCCTTTGTCGCGCGCATCGGTCGCGTGAATGTTAATGCAGTTCGCGCATCCGTTGATCTGCGACGCGCGCACTTCGACCAGCGCAACCAGGCTGGGCTCGAGGCTGCCGGCCGCGGCCAGCGATGTGCTCATCCAGGTTTTCATCAGGGCGGGGGCGGCGGCGAACGGATCGAGCTTGGCAGTCATGTGACATCTCCTTTGGTGAGGGTTCACCTGACATGACGAGCGGGCGGCCTCGCGTGTGACATCGGCGCGAAAAATTTTTCGGGCACCGCACGGGCCGCGCATGCGTGCGCGCCGGGTTCGACGCATCGGACAAGGGTTAACGCGCATTGCGACTCATGTCGTTTCATATAAACATATATATGACTAAACGACCAAATGATATTTGCCATGCAAATCGACAACCGCTTGCCGCGCTACCAGCGCCTGCGTGACGAGTTGGCCGCACAGATCGCCGAGCGGCGCTGGCGGCCGGGCGAGGCCATTCCCACCGAGCAGGAGCTCGCGCGCAGTTACGACGTTGCGGTGGGCACGGTGCGCAAGGCCGTGGATGTGCTGGTCGCCGAGGGCATGCTCGAGCGCTTTCAGGGGCGCGGCACGTTTGTGCGGCGGGTGAGTTTCGATGGTTCGCTGTTTCGCTTTTTCCGGTTTCAGAGCCGGCTTGGCGAGCGCCGCATTCCGTCGAGCCGCATTCTGAAGCGCGAAGTGCTCGAGGCGCCGTCCGCCGTTTCGTCGGCGCTGCAGATCGCGCCGAATGCCAAGGTGATTCGCATGTCGCGGCTGCGGATCATCGATGACGCCCCGATGCTCGCCGAGGAGATCTGGCTGCCTTACGAGCCTTTTGCCGCCTTCGCCGAGCTCGACCTCGCCGACATCGGCGATCTGCTGTACCCCGTCTACGAGGCGCAGTGCGGCCAGGTGGTCGCATCGGCCAACGAGACCCTGACCGTGGAGACGGTCGATCCGATGCACGCGCGGCTGTTGCGTATCGAGCGCGGCGCGCCGGTGGTGGTGATCGAGCGGCTGGCCTTCGGCTACGACCGTCGCCCGCTCGAATGGCGGCGCTCGCGCGGGCCGGCCAGTGAATTCCTTTACCAGGTCGAGATCCGCTAGAGATCGTCGCGACCGCTGTCAATGATTGAGGAGACCCATGATGTTCAGTTGGTTCAAGCAAATATCGTCGTCCGAAAAGCGTACCTTCTGGGCGTGCTTCGGCGGCTGGGCGCTCGATGCGCTCGACGTGCAGATGTTCAGTCTGGTGATTCCGGCGATCATCGCCGAATGGGCGATCAGTAAAACCCAGGCCGGTTATGTGGGCGGGGCCACGCTGATCGCCTCGGCGGTAGGTGGCTGGATTGCCGGTGCCATGGCCGACCGCATCGGGCGGGTGCGCACCTTGCAGATCACGATCGCGTTTTTTGCAGTGTTTACTTTCGCCTCGGCGTTCGCGCAGGACTACACGCAGTTTCTGCTGCTGAAAACGCTGCAGGGCCTCGGTTTCGGCGGCGAGTGGGCCGCCGGCGCGGTGCTGATGGCCGAGTCGATCCGCCCCGAGCATCGCGGCAGGGCGATGGGCACGGTGCAAAGCGCCTGGGCGGTCGGCTGGGCCGCCGCGGTGCTTCTCTATATGCTGGCGTTTTCCGTGATGCCCGCGCATATGGCCTGGCGCGCGATGTTCGCCGCCGGTATTTTGCCCGCGCTGCTCATTCTTTACGTGCGCCGTCATGTCAAGGAGCCCGAGGCGCCGCGCCAGGCGGCGCGCAACGCCGGCAACCGCGACGACAGCGCGCCGCTGGTCGGCATCTTCTCGCCGCGCATGCTGCGCATGACGCTGGTCGGCGCGCTGCTGGGCGTGGGCGCGCACGGTGGCTACTATGCGCTGATGACCTGGCTGCCGACTTACCTGAAGACCGAGCGGCACCTCTCGGTGCTCGGCACCGGCGGGTATCTGGCGGTGATCATCTTCGCGTTCTTTTGCGGTTGCGTGGCCAGTTCTCACTTGCTCGACCGCATTGGCCGGCGCGGCACGATCCTGTCGTTCGCGATTTGCTGCGTGGCCACGGTGCTGATCTACCTGTTCCTGCCGCTCGGCAACGCCGCGATGCTGGTGCTGGGCTTTCCGCTGGGGTTTTTCGCCGCGGGGATTCCGGCCAGCATGGGCGCGCTGTTCAGCGAGTTGTATCCGCGCGGCGTGCGTGGCACGGGCGTCGGATTCTGCTATAACTTCGGACGCGTCGCGTCGGCCGCTTTCCCGGTGCTGGTCGGGCATATGGCTGCGAGCATGCCGCTGGGCTATGCGATCGGGATCGATGCGGCGATTGCCTATAGTATCGTCGCGCTGGCCGTGCTGATGCTGCCCGAGACGCGCGGGCGCTCGCTGGCCGAGAGCCTGCCCGGCGGCGAGCCGGCGCAGGCAGCCACGGCCGGCCATCAGGCCCGCTACTGAGGCGCGCGGCGCTGCAGCCGCGCCGTGAGAGACTTCAATATGCCGGTGCGGCGGGTCGTTGGCCCGCCGCACCGACGATGTTTATGCAAAACGTATCGACCATGCTGGAGATTTCCGACTCGCTCGCCTGCGCGGCTTCGCCGCGTGCCGAAGCCATCACGGCCATCGATACGCACGCGCACGTGTTCGTGCGCGATCTGCCGTTGGCGCGGCAACGCCGCTACGCGCCGGGTTACGACGCGCCGCTTGGCGCCTATCTGGCGCAACTGGATGCGCACGGCGTGTCGCATGGGGTGCTGGTGCAACCCAGTTTTCTGGGAACCGACAACGCCTATTTGCTGCAATCGCTCGCCGCGCAACCGGAACGGCTGCGCGGCATCGTGGTGATCGACCCGCTCGAGGCCGCCGCGGATGCGCAGCGGCTGCAGCGATGGGCGCGGGCCGGCGTGGTCGGCATTCGCCTGAATCTGCTCGGCATGCCCGATCCCGATTTCGCTGCCGCCGCGTGGCAAACGCTGCTGCCGAGCCTGGCGGCATTGGGCTGGCAGATCGAATTGCAGTGCGAAGCGTCGCGGCTGGCCCGGTTGGTTCGGCCGCTGCTCGAACACGGCCTGGACGTCGTGATCGACCATTTCGGCTTGCCGGATCCGGCGCAAGGCGTCACCGACCCGGGCTTTCGTTATTTGCTGACGCTGGGCGCGACGCGGCGGGTCTGGGTCAAGCTCTCGGCGGCGTACCGCAGTGCCGCGGGCGTCGCCGGCGAGGCAATCGCACGCGCGGCGACGCCGCTGCTCAGGCACGCCTTCGGGCCCGAGCGCCTGCTGTGGGGCAGCGATTGGCCGCACACCCGCTTCGAGACCACGGTGGACTATAGCCAGGCTTGCCGCGCGATACAGGCGCTGCTGCCCGATGCCGACGAGCGGCGCGCGGTGCTGGTCGATACGCCGGCCCGACTCTTCAGGTTCGGTTGAGGCGGCGGGGCGCCCTGCCGCCAGACGCTTGCGCCCGCCTGCCGATTTTCGCGGCGAATGGCGTCGGGCAGGGTAATACAGGGTCGCGCGCCAGGCATACAGGGCTATAATGGCAGGCTTTCGCCTTTCCCCCCGAAACCATGCAATTGCGCTACCTGATGGATCAACGGACATTCCAGCGCGCCTACCGGCTGTGGCTCCACTATGGCATTTTCTGGCTTGGCGCCATTGCGGTGGGTCTGATCGCCGTGCTTTACGCTGAATTGATCGACGTCGGTTATGCCGCATTCCTGCATGTCGCCAAACATTATCCGTGGCTGCCGCTGCTGGTCACGCCCGCGGTCAGCGCGGCGTGCGTGTGGATCACGCTGAAATTCTTCAAGGGCTCCGAGGGCAGCGGTATCCCGCAGGTGATCGCGATGCTGCACGGGCCGGCCGAGCTGGGCGAGCGGCTGCTCACGATCCGCATTCTGATCGGCAAGATTCTGGTGTCGTTTCTTGCGATTCTCGGTGGCCTGACGATTGGCCGCGAGGGTCCGACCATTCACGTCGGTTCGGCGTTGATGTATAACCTGCGCCGCTTCTATCCGAAGCGCTTCCGTGCGATGCGCGGCGTCGCGCTGGAGCGGCGGCTGGCGCTGGCCGGCGCCGCGGCAGGATTGTCGGCCGCGTTCAATGCGCCGCTGGCCGGGGTGGTGTTCGCCATCGAGGAATTGACCCGCAGTTTCGAGCAGCGTACCAGCGGGGTGCTGATCACCGCGATTATCTTCGCCGGTATCGTCTCGCTGGGTCTGCAGGGCAACTACACTTATTTCGGCACCATCAATATCGGCTCGCGCTTTCCCGATCTGCTGGTCGTGGCCGTGGCGATGATCGGCGTGCTCGCGGGCTGCGCCGGCGGCATCTTCTGCTGGCTGCTGCTCAATACCTCGCGCTGGATGCCGGCCTCCGTGTTCGCGCTGCGCGCCAAGCGCCCGGTTTACTTCGGCGCCCTGTTCGGTCTGGTGATCGCCGTGGTCGGCGTGGCCTCGGGCGGCCACACGTTCGGCAGCGGCTACGCCGAAGCGCGCTCGATGCTGGATCAGCGCGGTCACTTCACGGTGTTTTACCCGGCGCTCAAAATGGTGTCGATGGTCGGCTCGTATTTGCCGGGCTCGCCGGGCGGGCTGTTCGCGCCGTCGCTGGCAATCGGCGCAGGCATCGGCAATACGCTGCACCTGGTGTTTTCGCAAATGCAGTTGCCGATGCTTATCGCGCTGGGCATGGTCGGCTATCTGGCCGCCGTCACGCAGAGCCCGATCACCGCGTTCGTCATCGTCATCGAGATGATCAACGGTCACGCGCTGGTGATCGCGCTGATGGCCACCGCGCTTATCTCCAGCCGCGTCTCGAGCTTCTTTGCGCCGCCGCTGTACGAGGCGCTGTCGGAGCGCTATCACAGTAACGAGCACAAGCAACCGGCAGCATGACCGGCGCTCACCAGGGCACGACGCGGCCGAGATAATCCAGATACTGCAACCCGGGGCGGTCCTGCTGCGTCTCGATGACGCTCACCAGCGCGGGAATGCTCTCGTCGATGCTCAGGCGCGCATCGGGCCCGCCCATATCGGTGCGTACCCAGCCAGGCGCCATCAGCAACAGGGCGCGTGAGTCGCCGGCGTGGCGCGCGGCAAAGCTGCGCATGAACATATTGAGCGCGGCCTTGCTGCCGCGATAGACCTCGTAGTTGCCGTTCTGGTTGTTGGCGACGCTGCCCTGACCGGACGACATTACGCCGATCGTGCCGTCCGGCGCGACGAGATCCTCGAACGCCTCGACGACTCGCATCGGCGCCAGCGCGTTGGTCACCATCACACGAACGAACTCCCCGGTCGAGACATCGGCGATCGTCTCGCGATCATCGTTCTTGACGCCCGCATTCACAAACAGCAGGTCCAGCCGGCGCGTCGCCAGGCGTGTGCGCAAAGCCGCGATTTCGTCTTCGCGCGTGATGTCGACGGTCTCGACTTCGAGCATGCCGGCGCCATCCTGGGCGAGGCGGCGCAAGCGTTCCGTCGAGTTCGCCCGGGCGGTGGCGATAACCCGCCAGCCCCGCTTCAGGTATTCCTCGACCATGGCAAACCCGAGCCCACGGGAGGCTCCGACGAGCAGGGCGGTTTTATGCGGCGATGGATGTTGCATGGGCGACTCCTTGGGGACAAGACGGCTTCGCGCAGGCGGCCGACGCATGGTCGGCGGCAACGTGGAGCGAGCCGGCCCGGCCAATATAGCGACGCGCCGGCCATGGCGGAAGGCGCGGCGGATGCACTGCTTGCATGCGTCACACGCCATGTCCGCCGGCCGGGCGCCCCGGCCCATGGCTGCGTGCTAGGATTCGCGCATGGCTGAACTCGATTTGAACCTGCTCGTCGCGCTCGATGCGCTGCTCGCCGAAGGCAGTGTCGCGGGAGCGGCGCGCCGGCTGGGCCTGAGCGCCTCGGCCATGAGCCGCACGCTGGCCCGCCTGCGCGCGGCCACCGATGATCCGTTGCTGGTGCGCGCGGGGCGCGCCATGGTGCCCACGCCGCACGCCCAGACGCTGCGCGAGCGCGCCCGGGATGCGCTGCAGCAGGCTCGCACCGTGCTGCGGCCCGCGGCGACGGAAGTCGATTTGCCGGCGCTGGATCGCACCTTTGTGATCCGGACCAACGAGGGTTTCGTGGAAGTTTTTGGCGCATCGCTCATCGCGGCAGTCACCGCGGCCGCGCCACTGGCGCGCTTGCGCTTTGCCGCCAAAGCGGAGAAGACTGCGACGCCCTTGCGCGAAGGAGCGGCCGACCTGGAGGTCGGCGTGCTGGGCGAGATGGGGCCGGAAGTGCGCGTGCAGGCGCTGTTTCGCGATCGCTTCGTGGGTGTCGTCAGAAGCGGGCATCCGCTCGCCGCCGAGGGCGACGTGACGCTGGCGCGCTACCTGGCATTCGGCCACGTGGTCGCGTCGCGCCGGGGGCGTGCGAGCGGCCCGGTGGACGCGGCGCTCGCGGCATTGGGTTCGGCACGCACCGTGACGGCTATCGTGCCGAGTTTTTCAGCGGCGCTGGCCGTGGCTCGCGCCTCGGATCTGGTGGCGCTGGTGCCGGCCTCGATCCTGCGCGCGCAGCCGGCCGGCGCGGGCGATGGCGCGGCGATACACGCGTTCGAGCTGCCGGTGGCCACCGAGGCCATCACGGTTTCGTTGATGTGGCATCCGCGGCTGGAGGCCGACCCGGCCCACCGTTGGTTGCGGCGGTTGTTTGTTGCGGTCTGCCGGCAGCAGGAGCCGGGCTGATCAGCGCCCGGGCGAGAGCAGCGCCTCGAACCCGGGGGCGACTTTGGTCGCGTCGAACTCGATGACCTGATATTGCGCAACCTGCTCCCGATGAAAGGGATCCTCGGCGAGCACGGCGTCGAGTTCCGGCCGAGATAGCCCGTGGGCGAGAATGGCGCCTCCCACGCGCGGCACCTGGGGCCCGGAGGCCACGAAGTGTCCGGCCGCATAGTGACGCGCCAGATAATCCCTGTGTTCCTGGACGTGGCCCTCGACCACCTCGATGGGTTTCACGTAGCGAAGCAAAACAATAAACATCGATTTCTCCTTGGGCTGCCGGAACAACGCTTCCGGGACCCCGGTTCGTCTCGGCCGGCAGGGGGTTGCTGGCGCTCTCCAGCGCTTTGCCGTGCCTGCCGGCGATGCAGATCGACCGGATCGGGGCACGGCTCCCGTACAGTTCGGCATTCTATCCTTTTGCCGCGAATATGCCGCTGCCGGTCAGCAGTTGCAGCGCCACGGTGCGCTCGGCGATCTGTTGGGCGTTGGCCTGCAGGGCCAGTTGCTGGTCGAGCAGCGCCTGCGCTTGCCGCTGTGCCTGCGGCAGGGTGATTTCGCCGGAGCGCAGCGCGGCGCCGGCCGCCTGTGCGGCGCTTTGCAAGGCGGGCAGGGAGGCCCGCAGTGAGGATTGTTCCTGTTGCAGGATGGTCAGGTCGGCCAGCGCTCGCGCCACCTCCGTATGCGCCTGCTGCAGGCGCACGCGATAGGCATCGTAGAGCGCGCGGCGCGTGGCGCGCTCTACGGCGATCCTGCCGGGGCTGCCGTTGAGAATCGGCAGGCTGAAGTCGATGGCGAATCCCAGGGTATGCACGTTGGAGGTGTCGCGCGCGCGGGAGAGCGTCACGCCCACCGACGGGAACTGCGACAGCACGGCCTTGCGCAGCGTCTGCTCCTGGCTTGCATAGCCGGCGCGCAGGGCCATCAGGTCGGGCCGGATTTTTGGTAGCCGGTCGAGCGAGCCGGCTGCTGCGCGCACCGCCGCGGGGTCGAAGCGGGGTAATCCGGCGAGGCTCAGCGCCTGCCCGGGCGGCAGTCCGAGCATGGCGTCGAGCTCGCCTTGCCTGGCCGCGCGCTGGCGCGCGTCGGCGGCCAGTTGTTGCTGTACGGTGCTCAGTACGATCAGATCGGCGTCGGCCGTTGTGCGCGGCGCGATGCCGGCCGCCGCGGCGGCGCGCTCGCGCCCCAGCCGCGCGGCAATGGCGCGGCGGCGCGTCTGGAGCAACCGGTCGCGCTCGCGCAGCCCGACCAGGGCGATGTAGTCGAGCTCGGCCGCCGATGCGGTTTGCCATTCCTGCCACAGGATGCCGAGGTCGACCGCCCGCACGTGCTCGCGAGCGGCCGAGACTGCCGCGCCGCGCGTGATCAGTTGATCGAGATCGAGACTCAGGCCGAGGTTGTAGGCGGTAGTGGTGGCGTCGGATTGTCCTTGCGGAATGTCGCGCTCGGCCGAAAATTTCGGCACGGGCAGCAAGCCGGCGGCGAACGCCTGGGCGCGTGCCACGCCGGCCCGGTCGCGCGCGGCCTGCAGGCGCGGATCGTTGAGTACCGCCAGCGCGGCCACTGCCGAGATGTCGAGCGGCGCTTGCAAATCGATGCGTTGCGCGGCAAGCGCGGGCAGTGCGAGCTCGCGCGTGGTCACGCGCGGGCCGGCGGCGCTGTCGCGCCAGGCGACGTTGTTCGGCAATGGTTTCGGGGTATAGGTCGCACAGGCCGCCAGCACGCCGCACAAGGCAAGCGCCGGGCCGATGCGCAGCAGGCGCGGGACGTTCATCGGCTTCATGCCGGCTCCTTGCGTTGCGCCACGCGTGCGAGTTGCTTGCGCCGCCAGTGCAGGTACAGCGCCGGAATCAGGTTGGTGCTGCGCACCGCGCTCCAGATCAATCCGCCGAGAATCACGACGGCCAGGCCCTGCTCGGGGGCGGCGCCCTCGCCGAGTCCGAGCGCGGTCGGCAGCATTCCCAGCATGGCGGTGATGGCGGTCAGCATGATCGGGCGAAAGCGCACCTGGATGGCCTCGCGCACGGCTTGCTCCACCGGCATGCCGGCGGCCTCGTTGTGGCGCACGCGGTCGAGCAGGACGATGCTGTGCCGCAGGCCGATGCCGATCAGCGTCAGAAAGCCGATCATGCCGGTGGCGTTCAGGCCCACGCCGCTGACCACCAGCGCAACCGTGCCGCCGGTCAGCGCAAGCGGAATTTCGAGCAGCAGGATGGCCGGTATCAGCAGGCCGTCGAATTGCAGCAGCAGAATGCCGACCATGATCGCGAACGCCGTCAGCGCGGCGACCAGCAGCCCCAGCGCCGCCTGTTCGATCTGCGCGTAGAGCCCGCCGAAGGCGATCCGGTAGCCGGCCGGCAGGTGCACGTCGGCCAGCGCGTGCCGCACGGCCGCGATGGTGCTGCCGATCGGGCCGTTGGGCGTGGCCAGGATGTCGAGCGCGCGCGCGCCGGCGATGTGTTCGATCTGGTTGGGGGTGTTGCCGAGTTCGATGCGTGCGAGCTGCGACAGCGGGGTCCAGCCGCCGGGCGTGCGAATCGGCAGCGAAGCGAGTTGCTCCATGCTGCGCTGCGGCGCGTCGGCCAGCCGCAAATAGAGCGCCAGCGGCACGTTGCCCTCGGGCACGCGGCTGATGATGCTGCCGTTGATCAGCGCGTCGAGCTGCGTGTAAAGGGAGGCCGGCGTCATTTTGTGAGCCGCCAGCGCCTGGGTGTCGGGCTCGATTTGCAACTGCGTGACCGGGTAACCGTCGTTGTTGAAGACGTCGCTCAGCGCGGGTATTTGATGCAGTTTGGCGGCAATGACCTCCGAGAGCTTGCGCAGCTGCGCGACGTTGCTGCCGAACAGATGAATCACGAACGGCTGCGGCAGGCCCGACAGGCTCTCGCCGACCCGCTCGATGGTGGGCGTATCGACCGCGAGCTGCACGCCGGGCAGTTGCGATTCGCGCTGGATGCGCTCGCCGATCGCATCGAGCGCATTGACGCTGACGCCGGGCTTGAGCACCACCTGGATTTCACCCGCGTAGGCCGGCTCCGTATAGGACGTCGAGGAGGCCGAACCGATGCGCGCATAGACATGCGCGACGGCCGGGTCCTTGAGCAGGCTTTGGGTAATGGTGCCGACCGCCGCGCGCGTGTCGAGCAGCGAGCTGCCGGGCGGCAGCGTGAAAGACTCGAGCAGCGCTCCCTCGTTGGGTAACGGCAGGAAACTGATCGGCACCAGCACGAGCCCCACCAGGCTCAACGCCAGCACGCCGAAGGTAATCGCCAGGCTGGTGCGCGGCGCGCGCGCCACCCACTGAAACAGCTTCTCGTTGGCCTGCTGCAGGCGCCGCAGCAGGCGCTGCCCGCCGCTGGTGCCGGCGCTCGGCCTGGCGCGCAAAAAGCCCAGGCTCAGCGGCGTGAAAGTCAGCGAGACCAGCAGCGAGGCCAGCAGCGCCAGAATCATTGCCAGCGAGAAGGGAATGAAGAACAGGCCCACCAGACCGCCGACGAACAGCAGCGGCACGTAGATCGCGATGTTGGTCAGCGTGCCGGTGATGTCGGGAATCACGATCGACTTCAGGCCGGCCCAGATACCGTCCCAATGCGCGTCGCCCTGCTCCCAGCGGTGATAAATGCTCTCGAGCACGATGATCGCATCGTCGGCGAGCAGGCCGACGGCGACCGTCAGCGCGCCGAACGTCATCAGATTCAGGTCTTGTCCGAAGGCGTGCAGGGCGGCAATGGCCAGCGCCAGCGAGAGCGGGATACTGGTGGCCAGGGCGACGATGCCGCGCCCGGCGCCCAGCACCCAGAACAGCACCAGCACCGCGAGCGCCGCGCCGATCAGCAGGTTGCGGCCCAGATCGGTGCCTACCAGATGCACCAGATGGCCCTGGCTGTAGGTGCGCACCCAATGAACGCCGGACGGCAACTGCGGCAGCGTCTGCTCGAGTGTGCGTTGCACCGCGCCGGTGACCGCCAGCGTGGAGGCGCCTGGCTGCTTGACGATGGTCAGCGCGATGCTGGGGCGGCCGTCCAGCGCGACGGCATTGTGCGTCGGCACGCCGGCGCGCACGATGCGCGCCAGTGCGCTCAGCGATATGACCCCGTGCGGCGTCGTCACCGGCACCCGCTCGAGCTGCGCGATGTGCACCGGCAGGTGGCGCGCCTCGATCAGCACGTCGTTGTGGCCCATGGTCACGAAGCCGGCCGGCTCGAGCAGCACCTGCGCCTTGACCGCCCGCGCCAGCGCCGTCACCGGCACGCCATAGCGCCGCATCGCGTCGAGATCGGGCTGAATCCAAAGCGCCTCGTCACCCGTGCCGAACACATGCACGAATTGCACCCCCGGGATCGCCCGCAGCGCCGGCACGACGTTCGCGCGCACCGCTCGCTGCACCTGTGCGGGTGCGACGTCGGCTGGAATCTGCGCGGTGTAGTCGGCCACCTCGTTGATCGCATTGCCCATGATCTGCGCGACCGGATCGACCTGCGGCGGCAAATCGGGGCGGGCCCGATCGAGCGCGCCGTTGATGCTTTGCAGATCGAGCTGCGCGTTGCTGCCCTGGCGAAACCGCACGTCGATCTCGACCGTGCCGTTGCCCATCGTCGAGCGCACGCTGGCGAGGTTGGTCAGCGTCAGGATCTGGCTCTCCAGCGGATTGACCACCAGCCGCTCGAGCTCGGTGGCGGTGGTGCCCGGCAGGTGCGCTGTGACGCTGACTTGCGGAAAGTCGAACTGCGGCAGTACTTCGACAGGGGTATGGACGAACGCGTAGGCGGCATAGAGCAGCACCCCGCCGAGCACGAGCAACCATAGTACCGGGCGCTGCAGCACGCGCGATAGCGAGACGTTCCTGTTCATGACGGCTTAGTCCGGCGGCTGATACGAGTGGGCGATGCCGCGGTGATACTCGAGGAAGGCGTCCTGCGCGACGACCTGTTCGCCGGGCCGCAGGCCCGAGGCGATCCAGGTCTGCCATCCGCGAGTCGGGCCGGGCACGACCCGGCGCGGCTCGTCGCCGTGCGCGGTGCGCACCATCACCCACCAGTTGCCGCGATCGAGAATCAGCGACGCGGTGGGCACCGCGAGCATCGCCCGCGGCGCGCCGTCGAGCGTGACCGTGCCCCATTGGCCGCTCGCCCACGGTACGGCACCCGCGGCCCGCGCGGGGCTCAGCCCGACTTGCGTGCCGCCGTCGGCGTCGAGTGCCGCGCCGACCGTGGTGACCTTGACCGCGAGCGGCGTGCCGCCGCCGGCCGGCTCGAAACGGCCGCTCATGCCCACATGCACCGCCGCGGCGTCCACGCCGAAGTATTCGGCGCGAATCCAAAGCTTGCCGGCCGGCTGCAGGGTCAGCAGCGTCTGACCGGGCGTGAGCTCCTCGCCGTCGGCGGCCTGCACGGAGACCACTGCGCCGGCGGTGGGCGCCTTCAAGACCTGCAGATCGCGGGCTTCGTCGAGCTGGGCCTGCGCGGTTTGCCGGGCCGCTTGCGCGGCGGCAAGTTCGCTGGCCGCGGCGTCCACCGCCTGTCGGGTGCTCAGTTGCGCCGCGAGCTGGCGACGCGCGATCGCCAGCGCCTGGCGCGCCGTATCGAGCCGTGCCTGGGCACTGCGCACGGCGCTCTCGCGTTGCGTGAGCAAGGCCTGCATGCGCGTGCCGGTGAGTCTGGCGAGGACTTCGCCGACGCTTACCACGCTGCCCGGCAGCACGCGCAGCTCACGCACTACCCCGGCATTGACCACGCGAACCTTGACCATCGCGGTGGGCACGACCTGGCCGTAGGCGCTCAGGCGCGGCGAGAATGTTTTGGCTTGCACGGTCACCGCGGCCGGCGCTGGCGTGGCGGCAGCCTGCGCTGCAGCGGCGGCGTGCGTCAGGCCCGCGCCGCCCAGGCAGAGCATGGGAGCGAGCAGCCACGCGGCCGTCGCGCGCCGTTGGCGAATCGGCAGATGAGTTTTCAAAATGTCCAGGCGAGTAATGGATGCAGAATGCGTTCGCCGTAGAGCGCGCCGAGTATGCCGGCGGCCATCAGCAGGCATATGAAACGTGCCTCGATCTGCAGGAAGCGGGTCATCGCGCGAGGTGCCGCCGGGGCTTCGGCCAGCGGGGCCAGCAGCAGGGCAACGCGTCGTTGCAGCGCTTGCGGGTCGCCCGTCAGGCAGGCATGCGCGCTCAGATGCGTGCGACTGCGCCGCGCCTGTGCTTCGGCGCCCGAGGCCGAGCGCCGCAAGGTGCTCAGCAACGCGGCGGCCAGCGCCGTGCCGGAGGCGCCATGCCGCCGCGCCTCGTCGTCGCGCGCCAGCTCCAGCGCCTCGAGCCAGGAATCGAAACGCTGCCGCGCGCCTGGCCACGGCCATTGCAGATCGGTCGCAAGCTGGGCCAGCCAGATGCGCAGCGGATCGCGGTGCTCGACGTGCGCCTGTTCATGG
This sequence comes from Pandoraea thiooxydans, assembly GCF_001931675.1. Lineage (NCBI taxonomy): Bacteria > Pseudomonadati > Pseudomonadota > Betaproteobacteria > Burkholderiales > Burkholderiaceae > Pandoraea > Pandoraea thiooxydans. The sequence continues at coordinate 1,395,373 of NZ_CP014839.1, forward strand.
CGCCAGGCCGCGTCGATCATGTCGTCGTCGAGCGTCTTGGCAAGAAACGGAGAGAACAGAATTTGCGGCCGCAGCAGGCCGACGGTGCAAACGCCGGTGCCCGCATCGAAAGGCTCGCGCGTGAGCGCCCAGACCGCGCGCAGCGCCGCGCGCCACACCACCACGGCAAACGGCACGCATGCGCCGATCAGCACCCAGCGATCGAGGTGGTCGTGCACCGGATCGGGTTCGCGCAGCGCCCAGCCGCACAGCCAGGCGGCGACCATCAGCGCGGGCATGACCGGCAGCCACAGGCGCAGCCAGGCGCGGCGTTCGGCGCTGCGGCCATCGGGCGCGGGCGTCGTGCGCAGCGATATCATCGCGAACGGCTGGACCGCCAGGCCGCCGAACAGGATCAGCAGAACCGTCAACAGCGATTCACGTTCCATGGCCCGGCCCTCGTTTGGCTTGGATGGCGCGCTCGAGGTCTTCGAGCAGCACCGGATCGATCTCGTCGACCGCGTCGACCAGGGCGGCCACTGCCGCATGCGGCGCCGCGCCGAGAAAGCGGGTCATCAGATGACGTGCGCGGGCGCGCTCGACTTCCTGCTGATTGACGGCCGGGCTGTAGACGAAACCGCCTGCCTCGCGACGGCGCTCGATCAGGCCCTTCTCGCGCAGCCGGTCGACGACTTTCGCGGTGGTCGTGTAGGCGCGCCCGGCGGGCTCGCCCAGGCGCTCGTGCAAGGTTCGGACGGATCCCGTGCCGAGCTGCCAGAGCAGGCTCAGCACCGCGTATTCCAGATCGTCGGCAGGGAGTCGATAACGTGTCATGCGGCGATGTTACGACGTTCGTCGTAAATTGGTCAAGCGCCTATACTTGCCCTATCGCAGCGCTCGCCATGGGGAGGCGGCATGTCGCGCATTCTGGTCGGTACCGCCTCGTGGACGGACAAGTCGCTGGTTGCCTGCGGACGTTTCTATCCGCCGGAAGCGAAAACACCCGCGGCGCGGCTGCAGTTCTATGCAAGCTGCTTTCCGGTGGTCGAAGTCGACAGCGCCTACTACGCGCTGCCCAGTGCCCACAACGCGGCGCTATGGGTCGAGCGCACGCCCGCCGATTTCGTTTTTCACATCAAGGCTTTCCGGGCGTTCACGCAGCATCGCACGCCGATCGAGGCGCTGCCGCGCGAGCTGCGCGAAGCCTTGCCGCCCACCGGCAAGACGGACATCTATTACAAGGACATGCCGGCGGCGATCGTCGATCGGCTCTGGGAATATTACCGCGCCGGCATCGCGCCGCTGCACGAGGCGGGGCGCCTGGGTGCGGTGCATTTCCAGTTCGCGCCGTGGGTGCTTTACGGCGGCGCCGCGCTGGACCACATCGAAGCGTGCATGGCGCGGCTGCCGGGGCTGCGCCTGTCGATCGAGTTCCGGCACCGCTCGTGGTTTACTCCGGAGCACCGCGACAAGGTGCTCCGGTTTCTGGCCGACCGCGGGCTGGTGCACACCGTGGTCGATGAGCCGCAGGGTTTCGTCAACAGCGTGCCGGCCATCTGGGAGGTCACGTCGCCCGAATTGGCGGTGGTTCGCATGCACGGACGCAACGCCGCGACGTGGAATCGAAAAGGGCTGAACAGCTCGGCGGCGCGCTTCAACTACGATTACAGCGACGCCGAACTGGCGGAGCTCGCCGGGAAAATCAAGCAACTCGCCGCGCGCAGCCACACGGTGGCGGCATTCTTCAATAACAACTATGAGGATCAGGGGCAGCGCAACGGAAGGACCTTGATGCGCATATTGACTCGTTCGTAGCGCTAAACTACGCGCATATCGACTGCTCCCTGGAATCCATGCCCACGCCTCGCCGCCGCTCCCGTTCGCCTGCTCCGCGTCCCGCGCCGGCCCGGGACGATCCATTGCTCGATCCCGCTTTACTGCGCCGCTTGCTGCGCGCCAAGGACAGGATGGACGCCGCCTCTCACGAGGCTTGGCCGGTGGCCCGTCTGGCGGCGCTTTGCGGTGTCTCGGAAGCATATTTCGCGCGCTCCTTCAAGCGTGCCTATGGGATGCCGCCGCATCGTTACCTGTTGACGCGGCGCATCGAGCAGGCCAACACGTTGTTGCGCGACACCGAACTCAGCATCACTGAAATCGCCTTTGCCACCGGCTGGGAGAGCCTGGGCACCTTCGGCCGCATTTTTCGCGACGTCACCGGCCGCAGCCCCGGTGCCATGCGCGTGGCGGCGAGGGCTGCCGGCGATCGGCTCGACCGCGTACCCGCCTGCGTGCTCAAGGCCGCGCAGCGTCCCGATCTCACCAGCGCAGTTTTGGAGAAGCGCCGTCGCATGGGCGCGGGTACATTGCGGCCATCAACCAAGGAGGTGTCATGATGCAAGGTATCAATGTGGTGGGCCTGTATGTCGACGATCAGGACGAAGCGCTGGCGTTCTATGTCGAAAAACTCGGATTTCGCGTTCATACGGACGTGCGCAACGGCGACTATCGGTGGCTCACGGTCCAGCATCCGGAACAACCTCTGTTTCAACTGGGCCTGTTCGCGCCCGGCCCGCCGGTTCACGATGACGCCACCGCGCTCACCTTGCGCGCGATGGTCGCCAAGGGGGCCATGCCGCCATTGGTGCTCGCGGTGTCGGACTGCCGCGCGAGCTACGCCCGCCTCAAGGCCCGCGGCGTGGAATTCACCCAGGAGCCGGTCGAGCGCTACGGCAGTGTCGACGCGGGTTTTCGCGATCCGGCCGGCAATGGCTGGAAAATGATTCAGATGCCGCCGGGCGCGGCCGAGGCGAACGCTTCCTAGGCGGTTTGATACGCGTTTCTCACCGCCACAATGCCGCGCGCTTGTTTTGCACGGCCGCGATGATCCCTCGCAGGATGTCGATCGGCGGGGGCGGGCAACCGGGGATCGTGACGTCCACCGGCAGGAGATTCGATAGCGGTCCGCAGACGGCGTAATTGCCGTGGAAGATGCCGCCAGTGCAGGCACAATCCCCCGCGGCGACCACCAGTTTGGGATGGGGCGTGGCTTCGTAGGCTCGCAACACGGCATCTCGCATGTTCAGCGTGAGCGGGCCGGTGACCAGCAGCATGTCGGCATGGCGGGGGCTGGCGACGAATTTGATGCCGAGTCCCTCGATGTTGTAGTACGGGTTGCTGAGCGCGTTGATTTCGAGCTCGCAGCCGTTGCAGGAGCCGGCATCGATTTCACGGATGCACAACGCGCGGCCGAGCACGTCGAGGATGTCCTGGTGAATGCGCTCGCCGTCGGCACGCCAGGCGTCTTCGCCGGCCGGTGCCGGTTCGGCGGGGGCACGGGTGCGGGCGATCTGTTTGAGGAGTTGCCACATTACAGGTCGTGTCCAGCGTAGTTGAGGTTGAACGATTTGTTGATCAGCGGGAAATCGGCAACGATGTTCCCGATGATCGCGTGCTCCAGCGCCGGCCAGCTTTGCCATGACGGATCGTGGCAATGGCAACTGGCGATGCGCCCGGCGGCGTCGGTCTGGAGCGCGACGAGCACGCCGCCGCGCCACCCTTCGATCCAGCCGATCCCGCAAGAGGCGGCTCCGTGGTGAGCGGCCGGCAGATGGATTTCGCCGGCCGGCAGGGCGTCGGTCAGTGCGCGGATCAATCGCAGGGATTCGTAAATTTCGTTAAAGCGCACCGCGACCCGGCCAGCCACATCGCCCCGCGTATCGCCGACGGCGCGCGCCGGCACCTGGCGATAGGGGGCATGGGGGTAATCGACACGCACATCCATGGCACGGCCGCTGGCGCGCCCGACGAGTCCGTACACGCTGAAATGTTCGGCCACGTCCGCCGCGAGCCGGCCCGTGCCGGAGAGGCGGTCCTGCAATCCCGACTGTTCGTCGTAAATGCGCTGCATTGCGCGAACCTGCTGTTCGATCTGGCCGCATTGCTCGACGATGGCCGAGACGACCGGCGGCGTGACGTCTTGCGCGAGGCCGCCCGGCACGATCCGGTCCATCAGGTAACGATGGCCGAATGCCTGGGCGTTCAAGCGCAACCAATCTTCCTTCAGGCGGGAGAAGTGCGCCAGGCCATAGGCAAAGCCGGCATCGTTGCCGAGCGCGCCGAGGTCGCCGAGGTGGTTGGCCACGCGCTCGCGCTCGAGCAGGATGGCGCGCAGATGGTGCGCGCGTGGCGGCGCGCCGGTTCCCAGCGCCTGTTCGGCGGCCATGCAGAAAGCCCAGGAGAATGCCACCGTGGAATCTCCTGCGACGCGCCCGGCAAGGCGGTGTCCGCCGAGCAGCGGCATGTCCAGGAACTGGCGTTCGATACCACGGTGCGCATAGCCCAGGCGCTGTTCCAGGCGCAGGACTTTTTCGCCGACGACGGAGAAGCGGAAGTGTCCGGGCTCGATGGTCCCGGCGTGGATCGGACCGACCGCGATTTCGTGGACACCGTCGCCAAGCACCGGCACGAATGGATAGTCGTCGGGTCGCGGCAAGCCTGGCGTTGCCGTGACCGGGGCGCGCCGCAACGGATAATCGCCGGCGGGCAAGTGACCATGATCGAGCCAAGGGCGGGTATCGGCGGCCCCCGACGCATGCAATCCGAGCAGATCGTGGAGCGCGCGTTGCATGCGCGTCGCGCAGGGAAAGAGGGCCGACAGATCGGGATAGCCGTCCTGCTCGCCAATGGGCAGTTGCAGCCATAGCAAACCGTCTTCCAGTGCGTAGGCCGCCGAGACCGCGAAGGTGTCCTCGCTTTCCTGGCCGCCCCACAGCGAGATCAGCCATGCGCCGTCCTGGCGTGCCATCCTGGCGAACTCGATCCAGGCACGGGCGTCGACGCGGGCCACGATCGTTGCAGGACTGTCGCCGACGCTGGGCAAGCGATTCCGGTTGGGTAATGAAAGTTGTTCAAGGCGCATGCGTTACCCCGAAATCATGGCGGCGGCTTGCCGGTACCATGTCGCCAGATGCGGCGGAATATATAGCCCGAGCATGAGGGCGAGGCCCAGATGGATGAATACGGGCAGCAAGGCCGGCGAGTGTTCAAGGACCTTGGCCGTCGGCTCGCCGAACACCATGCGGCGCACGCGCGAGAAGGCCGTGGTGAATGCCACGGCCAGCGTGATCAGCAGGATGGGCGCCGCCCACGGCAGTTTGCTCATGGTGGTGGTGACGATCAGGAACTCGCTGGCGAAGACGCCAAAAGGCGGCATCCCCAGGATCGCCAGCGAGCCCAGCATCATGCCCCATCCCACCGTGGGGCTCACGCGCAGCACGCCGCGAATGTCGTCGATGACCTGGGTGCCGGTTTTTTGCGTGGCGTGGCCGACGGAAAAAAAGATCGAGGATTTGACCAGGGAGTGCACCGTCATGTGCAGCAGCCCGGCAAAGGTCGCGACCGGGCCACCCAGGCCAAAGGCGAAGGTCATCATCCCCATGTGTTCGATCGACGAATACGAAAACAGCCGCTTGACATCCTTCTGGCGGAAGAGCGAGAACGTCGCCACCACGACCGAGAGCAGTCCGAAGCCGACCAGCAAATGGCCCGGCAAGCCGTTGTGGAGGGCGCCGTCGGCCAGGACCTTGCAGCGCAGCACCGCGTAGAGCGCGACGTTCAGCAGCAAGCCGGAGAGCACGGCGGAAATGGGCGTGGGACCCTCGGCGTGAGCATCGGGCAGCCAGTTGTGCATCGGCACCAGGCCGACCTTGGTGCCGTAGCCGACCAGCAGGAAGACGAACGCCAGCGACATGATGGTGGGGTCGAGATGCCCTTTGACGGCGTTCAGGCTGGTCCAGAGCAAAGCGTCGCCCGCGCCGCCGAGCTGGCGGTTGGCCGCGAGGTAGAGGAGCACCGTGCCGAACAGCGCCTGGGCAATGCCAACGCCGCAAAGAATGAAGTACTTCCACGCGGCTTCGAGGCTCGCCGCGGTGCGATAGACGCTGACCAGCAGCACGGTGGTGAGCGTGGCGGCTTCCATCGCGACCCACAGAATCCCCATGTTGTTGGTCAGCAGCGCGAGCAGCATGGCAAAGATGAAGAGCTGGTACATGCTGTGATAGAGCCGCATGCGTGCGCCGGTCATCTTGCCTCGATCGCATTCGATTCGCATGTATGGCCGCGAAAACACCGCGGTGGTCCAGCCGACGAAGGCGGTCAAGGCGACCAGGAATACGTTGAAGGGGTCGACGAAGAAGAGCTGATCGAGCAGGACCGCTGGCCCGCGCGAGACGATTTTCCCGGCCAGCAGCATGGTGGCCGCGAAGGTCAGGAAGCTGAATCCGATGTTGAGCGCGGGGGCGGCGCGATGCTGCCCCACCCACGCCAGGCAACCACCGCCCAGCAGCGGAATCGCCAGAATCAGGAGCAGCGTATGGGCGTCAGTCATCTTTGAGCTTTTCGAGGTGATGAATGTCCAGGCTGTCGAACTGCTCGCGAATCTGGAACATGAATACGCCAAGGATCACCAGGCCGACCAGCACGTCCAGCCCGATGCCCAGTTCGACGATCATCGGCATGCCGTTGGTGGCGGCGGTCGCGGCGAAGAACAGTGCGTTCTCCATCGACAAAAAGCCGATCACCTGGGGAATGGCCTTGGCGCGCGTGATCATCATCATGAAGGACAGCAGCACGCAAGCCAGTGCGATGCCCAGCGTGCCGCGCGCGACCGAGGTGGCAAGCTGGCTGACCGGGGAGGCGACATTGAAGGCGACGATGACGAGCACGATGCCGACCAGGAGTGTCGCGGGGATATTCAAGAGCGGTTCGACGTCGGCCTTTACGTTGAGCCGTTGCACCAGTTTGTAGAGAATCCAGGGCAGCAGCGCCACTTTGAGCACGAGCGTGAGCGCGGCCGACACGTAGAGGTGGGTATCGGCGGTGGCGAGCGCCAGGACAAGGTTGGCCAGGACGAGCATGACGCCTTGCAGCGTGTAGAGATGGATCAGTGCCAGAAGGCGGCGCTGGCTGAGCATCGCGAACGACAGCAACAACAGAATGGCTGCCAGGAAATTGATGATCTGCGTGGCAAAGCCGTGCATCTATGCCCCCAGCAGGAAATGGACCAGCATGCCGATGACGGCCAGCAGGAACGCCATCGACAGGAATTCGGGGACGCGGAAAAGACGCATCTTGGCGTTGGTGGATTCGACCAGTGCCAGTGCGGCGCCGCCGACGGCAAGCTTGAGAACCAACAGTGGCAGCGCCAGCAGCAGCGCCATCAGGTTGCCCGCCTCGGCGATGCCCCACGGCACGAACAGGGCAAGGCCAATGCAGGAATAAGCGAATAATTTAAGGCTGGCGGCCCATTCCATGAGCGCCAGGTGCCGGCCCGAATACTCGAGGATGAGCGCCTCGTGGATCATCGTCAGTTCGAGGTGCGTGTTCGGGTTGTCGACCGGCAGCCGCGCGTTCTCCGCCAGCGACACCATCGTAAAGGCGATGCCGGCGAAGGCCAGGCTGGGATAGATCGCCAGGTCGCGGTGGCTGAGCGTGCCGGCGATGCTGGTCAGCAGGGTCGATTGCGTGAGCAGCGAGGCCGAGAACAGCACCATCAGCAAGGCCGGCTCGGCCAGGAACCCGACCAGCATTTCCCGCCGTGCGCCGAGCGTGCCGAAGGCCGTGCCGATGTCCATCGCGGCCAGGGAAATCGTGACGCGCGCCAGCGCGAACAAGCCCACCAGCGCAATCGCGTCGGCCGCCGGCGACAGCGGCAGGTCAGTCGACAGGGTCGGCACGATCGCGCACGCCAGCGTCATGCAGGCCCACACGACGTAAGGTGCGCCGCGAAACACCGGCGTCGCGTGCTCGGCCACGACCGACTCCTTGTTGAACAGCTTGTGAAGCATCCGATAGGGTTGCCAGAGGCTCGGCGGCCGACGGTTTTGCAGCCAGGCGCGGCATATGTTGACCCATCCGGTGAGCAGTGGCGCGGCCGCCAGCGCGAGCAGGATTTCGAGTCCTTGCGAGAAAATCCCGGAGAGTGTGGGCATCATCTGACCACCATCAGCAAGGCGATGAGCACAAGAAAGCTGTGCAGCAGATAGATGGAAATGCGGCCGGTCTGGAGGACGCCGACCAGCGCCGCGATGCCCTTGACGGCAAACACCACCGGCTCGTAAATCCAGCGCCAGGTGCGATCCACGGCGGTGACGCTATACGCGGGTTCGGTGTCGAACGGGGAGGGCAGATGCCGTTCGATCTTGAAAAACGGCGTGAAAATCTCGCGAATCGGCTGGCCGAATCCTTCGGCGGTGTCCTGCATCCGGGCATTGCTGGACGGATATCCGCAACCCCATGGCGCCGCGCGCCGCGTGCGGCCACGATAGAGGCGGCGCACGAGCAGCCAGGCGAGCGCGCAGCAGGCACAGAAGAACAGGAGAAAGACCACCGGCATATAGCTGGCGCGGCTGACGCTGGTGGGCGCCAACAGCAGCCAGCCGTGGCTTGCTACTGTCGCTCCGATGCCGGCGCCCACCAGAATCTGGGTCACACGATCGAGCACGCTTACGAACTGCACGGGCAGCAAGCCCAGCAGTATGCAGAGGGCTGCCAGCCACATGAACCCGGCGCGTTCCCACCGGTTTGCGTCTCGTGCGTCGCGCAATTTGGTTTCGCGCGGTTGCCCCAGAAAGATGATGCCGAAGAACTTGACCATGGTGTAGCCGGCAAGCGCGGCGACCAGCGCGATGAGCGCAGCCACCAGTGGCACGGCCATATTCAGGAACGGGTTGGGCAACCCCGGGGTGAAGAGAAAGCTCTGCAACAGCAGCCATTCGGAGACGAACCCGCCAAGCGGCGGCAAGCCCGCGCTGGCCAGCACGCCGACCAGTACCAGCCATGCCGTCCAGGGCATGAAGCGAATCAGTCCGCCGAGGCGCCCAAGATTGCGCTCCCCGGTTGCGTGCAGCACGGAGCCGGTACCCAGGAACAGCAGGGTCTTGAACGTAGCGTGGCTGGCGATCTGATAGAGCAGCGCGGTCAACGACAGGGCTGCCAGCATATTCATGCCGTAGGCGCGAAACAGGATCGCCAGTCCCATGCTGACGAACATCAGGCCGATATTGTCAATCGACGAATAGGCGAGCAGCCGTTTCATGTCCGTCTGGATCGTGCTGAATACCACGCCGAACAGTGCGGTGAAGAGCCCGAGCGCGAGCACGAGCGCTCCCCACCACCACACCTGGATGTGCAGCAGGTCGAACACGATACGCAGCACACCATACAGGCCGGTCTTCAGCACGAATCCGCTGAGTAGCGCGGACACAGGCGAGGGCGCCGCGGGGTGGGCCTCAGGCAGCCATACGTGCAGCGGGAAAATGCCTGATTTCGTGCCGAAACCGAATAAAGCCAGCAAGAATGCCGTCGACGACCAAAATACGCTCAGATGCTGAAGGCGCATGTTGGCAAAGGTGTAGTCACCGGTATTGGACTGCAGCAAGCCGAAGCACAGCAGCAGCGCCAGCGCGCCGACGTGGGAGATCACAAAATAGAGACTGGCTGCGCGCCGAATCTCGGCAATGCGATGGTTGGTCATGACCAGAAAGACGGCGGACACCGTCATGGTTTCCCAAGCCACCATGAAGCAATAGGCGTCGTCGGCCAGCAACAGCAGGACCATACTCGCCAGGCACACGTGGTATTCGAAACATAGCAGGCCGGGCGGGGTGCCCTCGCCCTTGCGGAAGTATCCGGCGGAGAAAGCGCTGATGCCGGTGCTGGCCACCCCGAGAACGAAGAGAAAGTATGCCGATAAGCCGTCGAGCCGCAGATGGAAGGGCAACTCCGGCAACCCGAGCGGGAGAATGAGTTCCTGGGGCCCGGAAAAGACGCTGACGAGGCTCAAACCGCACAGCAGCAGACCCAGGGCCGCTCCGACCGGAAACAATCCGTGCGCCACCGCGCGGGTGCGGCGCAGGTTCAGCAGCCCGAGTGCGCCGACCGCCAGCCAGCCGACCGCCACCAGCAGTACGTCATGGATGACCTGTAAATGCTCCATCGGTGTCGTGTTCCGTGTCGCCGGAAAGTCGGCCTTTTCCCATTCCCGCAGAGGGTTTCATTAGGTTACCACTAAATGATAACAACGTTATCATATTCGGGATTTGGCGAATCGATGCCGCATCGGGCGTGCAGCCTATCGCTGAGCGGTGTGTCAATGAAGACGCAGCGTTTGCCGTGTATTACAATTCGATTAACATATCGGAACCCGCCGCTCATCATGGAAACCAAAAGTGCCCGACTGACGATTTTGATCGATCCGGTCAAGAAGGAAGCGTTCGAGAAGCTCTGCGCGGCGCTCGACCTTACGCCCTCGCAGGTGGTGCGCCAGCTGATTCGCGAGTACCTGGAGCAGCATGGCGTGAGCTACAAAACCAAGAGTCCGATTGCCACGCGTGCACGGCGCAAAGCCGTATAAGGCAACGAGGGTACCGGCGCGCGCGGGCGGTAACTGCGGTTTGCGCTGCTCGCGTCCCTGCCATTGCGTAATTGGGCTCCCATTCGCGCGGTAACCAGCATTACCCCGTATAATCGCGCATGACCTTTTCCCTCTCCAGGACGCCAAGCCCACGAGTGGCAGCGTGCGTGCAATTCATCGGTGCGACGAGCGTGCGCGCCGCGACCTGCCCGGCCAACTTCTCCCGTTATGCGTGCATGTTCGAGCGCCGACAGCTGGCGCTCGCATGAAAATACCCGCGCGACTCGTCCCCCTGCTCAGCGAAGGGCTCATCGACCAGGTCATCAGCCAGTTGATGAGCGGCAAGGAAGCCACCGTCTACGTGGTGCGCAGCGGCGACTCGCTGCGCTGCGCGAAGGTCTACAAAGACGCCAAGCATCGCAGTTTCCGGCAAGCCGCGTCGTATCGCGACGGCCGCAAGGTCAGGAACAGCCGGCAGGCGCGGGCGATGGAAAAAGGCACGCGCTACGGCCGCCAGATGCAGGAGGAAGTGTGGCAGAACGCCGAAGTCGACGCGCTGTTCAGGCTGGCCGCAGCGGGCGTACGTGTGCCTGAGCCGTATATCTGCACCGACGGCGTGCTGCTCATGGAACTGGTGGTCGACGAATCGGGCCATGTCGCGCCACGCCTGAACGACGTGGCGCTCGGCGAGGCGCGCGCGCTCCAGTTGCACATGCAATTGCTCAAGCAGGTCGTGCGCATGCTTTGCGCCGGCGTGATTCATGGCGACCTGTCCGAATACAACATCCTGCTTGCCGCCGATGGGCCGGTGATCATCGACCTGCCTCAGGCCGTCGATGCGGCGGGTAATAACGAAGCCGCGGCGATGCTCAAGCGCGACGTCGACAATCTGGCTGCCTACTTCGGGCGCTTCGCGCCGCACCTGCTCGATACGGATTACGGCACCGAGATATGGAAGCTTTTCGAAGCGGGCCGGCTCGATATCGACGTCGAATTGACCGGCCGCATCGAACTCGACACCCGCCCTGTCGACCTCGATGGCGTGCTGCAGGAAATCGAGGACATCCGCCTCGAAGAGGAGGCGCGAGTGCGGCGGCTGCAGGAGTTGAACGCGGGCTGAACAATCCTCTGGGCATTCGCGACGGCGACCGGCATGCCGGCTGCCATCGCCGCCGTCGCCATGATCTTGCGGATCGACACGCGAGGCCGCGAACGTCGCGAACGCCGCGAACATTCGGTGCCGTATTGCGCTGAAAATCCCTCGTCATACCAATTGCCCGTTCTTTCCTGGGCACAACGCCGATTAATACGTTTTTCGACTTTATCGTGTCGGAAAAATATATTGGACGTCTTGTCGCCGCTCTCGCACTATGCGTACACTTGCGCCGCACGGCGTGCTCGCGACGGCCAGTTTGCGTCCGGCAGGGGGCACGGTGCGCCGATCGGCCAGCGCGCAACACCAATTTCAATGACAACCACACCCACACTCGAGGATACAAATGCCTGAATACCGATCGAGAACTTCGACGCACGGCCGCAACATGGCCGGCGCCCGCGCCCTGTGGCGCGCCACTGGCATGAAAGACGGCGATTTCGGCAAGCCGATCATTGCCGTGGTGAATTCCTTCACCCAATTCGTGCCGGGGCACGTGCATTTGCGCGATCTGGGCGCGCTGGTGGCCAAGCAGATCGAGGCCGCCGGCGGCGTGGCCAAGGAATTCAACACGATTGCGGTCGACGACGGTATCGCGATGGGCCATGGCGGCATGCTGTACTCGCTGCCCTCGCGCGAGCTGATCGCCGACTCGGTGGAGTACATGGTCAATGCGCATTGCGCCGACGCAATGGTGTGCATCTCCAATTGCGACAAGATCACCCCGGGCATGCTGATGGCCGCCATGCGCCTGAACATTCCGGTGGTGTTCGTCTCGGGCGGACCGATGGAGGCGGGCAAGGTCAAATCGCCGGCCGACGGCCAGGTGATCGCCAAGATCGACCTGATCGATGCGATGATCAAGGCGGCCGACCCCAAGGTCAGCGACGCCGAGATCGCCGAAGTCGAGCGCAGCGCGTGCCCGACCTGCGGTTCGTGCTCCGGCATGTTCACCGCGAACTCGATGAACTGCCTGACCGAGGCGATCGGCCTGGCGTTGCCCGGCAACGGCACCATCGTCGCCACGCACGCCTGGCGACGCGGCCTGTTCGAGCAGGCCGGCCGCCTGGTCGTCGACCTGTGCCGTCGCTACTACCAGGAAGAAGACGCGTCGGTACTGCCGCGCAGCATCGCCACCAAGGCGGCGTTCGAGAACGCCATGTCGCTCGACGTGGCCATGGGGGGCTCGACCAACACCGTGCTGCACTTGCTGGCCGCCGCGCAGGAAGCCGGCGTCGACTTCACCATGTCGGACATCGACCGCATTTCGCGCAGAGTGCCGTGCCTGTGCAAGGTGGCGCCCTCGACCGACAAATATCACATCGAGGACGTGCATCGCGCCGGCGGCATTATGGGCATTCTCGGCGAGCTGGCGCGCGCCGAACTGCTCGACCTGTCGTGCGGCAGCGTGCACAGCGGCACGCTGGGCGAGGCGATTGCGAAATGGGACGTCGCCGGCGAGGCGGGCGAGGAGGCGCAAAAATTCTATCGCGCGGCGCCCGGCGGAATTCCAACCACCGTTGCGTTCAGCCAGGAAGCCGTCTTCGACGCGCTCGATACCGATCGCAATACCGGCTGCATCCGCAGCAAGCAGAGCGCTTATTCGAAGGACGGCGGCCTCGCGGTGCTGTACGGCAACCTGGCGGAAAAGGGCTGCATCGTCAAGACCGCGGGTGTCGATGAATCGCAGTGGGTGTTCTCCGGACGCGCGCGCGTTTTCGAGAGCCAGGACGATGCCGTCGAAGCCATTCTGGGTGACAAGGTCGTCGCGGGCGACGTGGTGGTGATTCGCTACGAAGGCCCCAAGGGCGGCCCCGGCATGCAGGAAATGCTTTACCCCACGTCGTATCTGAAATCGAAGGGCCTGGGCAAGACCTGCGCGCTGTTTACCGACGGCCGTTTCTCGGGCGGCTCGTCCGGCCTGGTGATCGGCCATGCGTCGCCCGAAGCGGCCGAGGGCGGCACGATCGGCCTGGTGGAAGAGGGCGACGTGATCGAGATCGACATCCCGCAACGCAAGATGCACCTGGCGGTATCCGACCAGGTGCTGGCGAGCCGGCGCGCGGCCATGGAGGCGCGCGGCGCCCAGGCCTGGCAGCCGGCCGCTCGCGAGCGCGTGGTATCGCAGGCGTTGCAGGCCTATGCCGCGCTGGCGACCTCCGCCGATCGCGGCGCCGTGCGGGATATCTCGCAACTCAAGCGCAAGTAAGGCGCGGCGGCTTTGGCGCTCAAAGCAGATCCGGCGCGACCGGGGCGTCGCGAGACGCCTCGCGAGCGCCGGACTGCTTCGATGTCTGTCGAGTCGTTGCTTTGGGCTTGCCCGGCGCGCGTGCGACGTGCGCCGCGCTCTCGGTGCGAAAGCGATCGCGATATTCGGTGGGATTGATTTGCAGCCTGCGGGCGAAGACCCGGCGCAGCGCGTCGGTGCTGTCGAATCCGCAGCGTTTGGCGATCTCCCGCAGCGACAGGTCGGTGCTCTCCAGATGGCGTCGCGCGGCATCGATGCGCGCGTTGCTCAGAAAGGTGATTGGCGTCACTCCACATTCCTTGATGAAGGTTCGTGAGAGATTGCGCGCACTCATATGGACGCGTTCGGCCAACGATGCCACCGTGTGATCGATATTCAGGTTGTCGAGAATGTACTGCTGTAGCGCGATGGTCTGCGATCCCGGGGCCGCCTGCGATTCGAGCAGGGGACTGAATTGCGATTGACCGCCCGCGCGGCGCAGGTAGACGATCAGGTATTTGGCGACGTCCAGCGCCATCGCTTTGCCGAAATCTTCCTCGATCAGCGCCAGCGAAAGGTCGATGCCGGCGGTCACGCCGGCCGTTGTGTAGATGCTGCCGTCGTTGACGTAGATGTGATCGGGCTCGATGCGCGTCTTTGGAAAGGTCGCCGAGAGTCTCGGTACGTCCATCCAGTGCGTCGTCACCACGCGGTTGTCCAGCAGGCCGGCCGCGCCCAGCGCGAACAGGCCGTTGCAGATTGCGCAGACGCGTCGCGCCCGCCGGTAATGCTCGTACAGCCACTTGCTCAGTGCAGGATCGTCGAACGCGTCGAAGATGCCCAGGCCGCCCGGCACGATGATGGTGTCGAACTCGGGGCAGACGTCGAAGATCGTGCGATCCGGCACCACGGTCAAGCCGCTGGAGGATTGCACCGCGCCGCGTGTCGTGCCCACGGTGAGCATTTCGTATTCGCACTCGCCGCGGCTCAGGATCCGGACTTCGGCGAATGCATCGCGCGGGCCCGCGATGTCGAGCAGCTGGAAGCCTGGAAACACCACCATACCGATCTTGATGCGCTTCATCGAGGTCACTCGCGGAGTGGAAACGGTTGAAGGCCGGGGCGTGCGTTGCGCGCCGCCCCGCGCCGATCAGACTGCAGTGGCGTCCCGCTCGTAGCCATTGAACTTATAGAGCAACGCGGAGACGATCCAACCGCCGACAAAGATGCCGACGATCGCGTAGCCAAGCAGGCCGAAGTTGCTGTTGATGGCATCGACGAAACGCCAGAACGGCCCTGACAGACTGAGCGTCTGACTGACAATGCCAAGCGCTTCCATGCCGCCGATCAGCAGCGCGACGACCGTTGAAATCAACGTGATCGTCACGTTGTAGTATAGCTTGCGCAGCGGCTTGACAAAGGCCCAGCCGTACGCTCCGAGCATCAGGATCCCGTCGGTCGTGTCGATGCTCAGCATGCCTGCGGCGAACAGGCAGGGAAGCAGTAGGATCGTCCATATCGAAAAGCCGGCCGACGCCTGCGATGCCGAGGTGCCGAGCAACCCCACCTCGGTGGCGGTCTCGAAGCCGAGCCCGAACAGAATCCCGAGTGGGAACATGAGCCAACTCGAGCGTACGAGACTGAATAGCGGCCGGAAAACGCGAGCGAGCAGATTGCCGTCGAATTGCAGCAGGCGTGT
Source organism: Pandoraea thiooxydans (assembly GCF_001931675.1). Lineage (NCBI taxonomy): Bacteria > Pseudomonadati > Pseudomonadota > Betaproteobacteria > Burkholderiales > Burkholderiaceae > Pandoraea > Pandoraea thiooxydans. The sequence goes on from NZ_CP014839.1 coordinate 1,410,842, forward strand.
GTCGCCGATCGACTGGGTTGGTTTGCCGCGCATCCGGCGCAAGGCCTTGAGCAGATCGGCCAGCAGTACGATGTTGACAGCGCCGATCGCAAGCAGGAACGAGGCTGAGGCCACGGTACCGATGATTGTGCCCGCGTCTTTGAATGCGGCGAAATGATCGGCCACGGCCTGCGCAGCCAGCGCGACGAAGACCGCGCCCAGGACCACCATCAGCGCATGCCCGAGCGCAAAGAAAAAGCCGACGCAAATGGGGCGTTTGCCGTCGTTCATCAGCTTGCGCGTGACGTTATCGATCGCAGCGATATGATCCGCGTCCATCGCGTGGCGCAGGCCGAAACTGTAAGCGAGGAATACCGTGCCGAGCAGTTCCGGCGAGGTCCGCAGCACGGCGTAGGCCCACCCCCATGCGAACAGATTGATGAGTCCGAGGGCCACGTACATCGTGACGATCCTGGCGCGCATCGAAGCGGCGGGGTGTGCGGTTCCAGCAGGGGTAGTCATGACCAATTCCTTTATTGCCGATGCGATTTTCCGTCGCGCGCCGGCCTGCGGTGGCGCATGCGCTTCACCGTTCGGCCAGCACGCGTTCAAGTTCGGCCCTGCTGAGCGTGCCACTCGACTCCGTCACGCTCAGCAGGGCTTCGAGGAAGCGCTCGTAATAATCCCAGCGCGGCTGGTTCGCGCAGTCCAGCGCCTCCCACCTGGCAATCGACGCGATCAGGCATTGCCGAAAGGCTTCCCACTCGAAACAGCCTGCCTTCGAGAGCGACAATGCCAGCCCGAACACGTCGCGCTCCCAGCGGTTGGAAAAGAACAGCTTGCCGTCCAGGCGCGGCGGCGAGTCCGGCTCGCCGAGCATCGCCGCCGCGGCGTATTCCTCGAATCGGGTGAACATGGCGCCCTCCTAGGCCTGCGGCGGTGCCACGAGCGCGACGCCCATCATCGATTCCGGTGTGACCAGCGAGGCGAGTTCGGCCTCGCTCATGCCATCGGTGTTGGCCGGGCGTTCGGGGATCACGAACCAGCGAATCTGCGCGCTGCTGTCCCACACTTTCACCTCCTTGGTTTCCGGCACGTCGACCCCGAACTCGCGCAACACGGCGCGAGGTTCGCGCACGCCGCGTGCGCGAAATACCGGGTCCTTGTACCAATATGGCGGCAGTCCGAGCACAGGCCACGGGTAACACGAGCACAGCGTGCAGATGATCAGGTTGTGAACGTGCGCGTCGTTGGCGACTGCTGCCATGTGCTCCCCCTCGGCGCCGGCCATGCCGGCCGGCAAATCCAGTTCGGCGATCGCGCTCGGGGTGTTCGCAATCAGCCGCTGCTGGTAGGCCGGGTCGACCCACGCGCGGGCGACGATCCTGGCGCCGTTGAACGGCCCTGCGACGGTCTCGAAATGGCGCAGCACGGTGTCGACCGAATCGCTGCCGATCACGCCTTTCTCGATCAGCAGCGCTTCGAGTGCGCGCACTTTCGCCGCGCTGGTGGCCTCGCGGTCTTGCGGAAAACCAAAGATGTCGCTCATGTCGTTAAGCTCCTGGTCAGTGAGCGGCCTGCACGTAGGCTTCGTACAGGTCCGCGTAGATGGTCGTGTTGGGTTCGCTCTTGTCGGAGCCCCAGACGTCGGCCGCCTTGAAGGCTATCCGGTAGACCGGCATCGGCCGGCCGATGCCGTCGACACCTGTCGAGACGAAATATGAAAAATGGCCTGGATAGATGGCATCGACGGTGCCGGTCTTGCAGCGCAGGTATCCAGGAAGGCGCGTGTGATCCACGGCCGCCGGGTCGGCCACGCGGACCATGTCACCGGCGGCGAAGCGCGGTGCGCGCTCGGGCGGGTGATAACCGGAGTCGCCCTGCTGCAAATACGCGCCGATCTGCGCGGCGATGGGTGCGCTCGGGCGATCCGGTAGCGCGGCGTCGGGGTGCGCGCGATAAAACGCGCTCTTCTCCTCGAGCTCCTGCGCGGTGAGATAGCCGGCGTCGATGAAGAATTGCGAGATGCCGCCCAGCCACTTCTCGTAATAGCGATACTTGAAGTATTCGAACGGTTGCATGTCTTCCGCGCCGGTGCGCAACGAGGCCCAGGACCAGTTGCTTTTGAATGCGGTCGGCAGGTCCTTCACCGCATAGGCAGGTAACGCGTCGGCGAGATGCGCGCTCTCGGCCATCATCGCGGTGTGAATGCCGAAGATGCGTTGCTCCCAAGGCTCGACAAAGACGCGCGTCTCGAGACTGACGGGGCCGAGGTTTTCGATGCCTCCAAGATGATGCTGTAGTTTCACGATGTCGCTCCTGAAGAATGACGAGGGTCCTGCGCGGTGAAGCGCATTGGTGACTGCTGCTGGATAGGAGGGGCTGCGCGGTGCCGCCGGTCGCGGGCCGTTACCCCGAACTGCTTGTCATGGCGGGCCGCGCCGTCGACGGTGGCCGGCGGGCCGTCGCCATGGCTGCGGGAGCTTCGGGGGAGCCTGTCGTTTCGGCGACGCAGCCGAGCAGGCCCGTACGCAGGGCCTGCTCGTCGAGCGCTCGGCCAATCACGACGAAGCGGCTCGCGTGCGCTTCATCCGCCCCCCACGCTTTGCCGAAGCTGCCTTCCATCAGCATGTGCACGCTGTGAAAATGCAGCCGCCGCGCTTCGCCGCTCACGCGCAACACTCCCTTCATGCGCAGCAGCGCGGTGCCATGCGACTGCACGAGTTGAGTCGCCCAGCGGTTGAAGCGAACGCCGTCGATTTCGCCGGGGATATGAAAAGCGCAGGATGCGATGCTCGTGTCGTGTACATGCTCATGATCGGTTTGCGTGAGCAGGGCGGGCTCTACGGCGAGCAGGTTGTCGATCGAGAAGGTGCGTGGCCCGAGCAGTGTGTCGATCGCGATCGCCGAGCGCGTTGTGAAGTCGAGCGTGGCCGTTGGATTCAGCGCGCGCACGCTCGACTCGAGCATGGCGAGCTCGGATGGTGAGACGAGTTCCGTCTTGTTGATCACAACGCGGTCGGCGAATACGATCTGCTCACGGGCAATGTCGTCGCTCAGTTGACTGTGCGCATGGCGTGCGTCGACGACCGCAATCACCGATTCCAGTTCGACGCGTTCGCGCACATCGGGGTCGGCAAGGAACGTCTGCAGGACCGGCGCGGGGTCCGCGAGTCCGGAGGTTTCGACGATCAGCCGCTCGAGCCTGTCGCCGTGGCGCGCCAGCAGTTGCAGCACGCTGGCGACGAGGTCGCTGCGGACCGTACAGCACACGCAGCCGTTGTTGATTTCGATGACCGCCTGCTCGTCGGCAACGATCAACTGCCCATCGATGCCGACTTCGCCGAACTCGTTGACCACCACGCCGATAGGTGCCGGGCGCGTGTGCTCGAGTATGTGGTTGACGAGCGTCGTCTTGCCGGCGCCGAGAAAGCCGGTCACGACAGTGGTCGGGATTTTCCGGATACGCATTTTATGACTCCGTGGGAACCTGTCCGCCCTGATATATCAAGAGAATAGCGGCATTTATGCGGCAGAATCGCCGTTGTCCATTCGCATATCGACGTTGGCGCAATCTGCATGCGCGGGTGGCTGAAGATGTCCAAATAGCCGGATACGGCCAAATTGAGACCCGTGTGCGATGTTTGCCGGCGCCCGTCGCTCATGAGGTTAGTTAAGGCGTGCTTCGCGCTTGAGCGTCAGGGCGTTGCCGATGACCTCCGACACGAATCCGAAGGCCGCGCCGGTGATGAGCGCGGCCGCCGCGACCAGTGCCGGGTTGGACAGTCCTGCCGTGGTAATCGCCTTGCCGGTGGCCACGGTGGTGCCGACAGTCGAGGCAAAACCCCAGACGATCGCCGGGAGCACGTCGAGCAGTTTGATCTTCGATGCCTGCACCATCGCTGCGCTGCCGATGCCGACACATATGGCGATTGCGATGGCGGTGTTGCTGGTCGTCGCGATCGCAAGCAGCGTGAGCGAACTGATCGCGAGTCCGGTGAGATTCGATGCGACGCTCTTGACGAATCCCGCCGTGCCGCCGCCGAGCACGAAGAAAGATGCCCACGCGATAAACGTGACCCAGACCGGGACGGGGAAGACCGTGCCGGTCAACCAGGTGTCGACGACTGCCAACACGCCAATGCTGAGCGTATATGCCTCTGACTGTTTCATGACTCTCTCCTATTGAGCATCGATGCGTTGAGGGATGTGGGAACGCGATTGCATGTAGCCATTCAAGCGACTTCCGTGCCGAAGCTCCGACACTGTCCGTGGCGTTCGAACGATTGGCCGGAATCTAATGCGGTGATGTCCGCAATGGAATGAACGACGTATGACGGACGAGCGCGGCTTCGTGTGCATGCCGATTCCCGACGTCTGGCGGCTGGAAAAAATTCGCTGCACCCGTTCCAGCGTGGTGCGTGTATCCCCCGATTCGTGCGCTGCGCATCGATCTGGAGCCCCCGGCGTGAGATGCGATGGTGCATGCGCCCGGGCTTTCGACACGGAAAGCGACGGTTGGCGCGAACGCAATTGACCTGCCGGACTTCACCGCGCGAACGGCGGCGACGACCTTGCCGGAGCATCCCCGAAAGGGGGCGTCCCGGACAACTCCTACCGAGCCCGAGACGGCTCGCGTAGAATCTGGGCTTCTCATCGGTCGCGGTGAGATTTTGTTTTCTCTTAAACCAAAGGTATTCGAATGGCCATTGCCAAGAAAGCTGCAGTGAAGAAACCCGCCGCCAAAAAAGCCGCGCCGCGCAAGACGGCGGTCGCCAAGCCGGCCCCCGCCAAGACCGTGGCGGCGCCCAAGCCGATCAAAACGAGTTTCACCAAGGCCGCTCTGGTGACGCATCTGGCGCAACAGGCGGCTGTCGAACCCAAGGCCGCCAAGGCGTTGCTGGCTGCGCTCGAAGCCACCATGCTGGCCTCCATCAACAAAAAGGGCCTTGGCGAATTCACGCTGCCCGGCCTGTTGAAGGTCACCGCGCAAAAGGTGGCGGCCAAGAAAAAGCGTTTCGGCAAGGATCCGTTCACCGGTGAAGATCGCTGGTTCGATGCCAAGCCGGCAACGGTGCGCATCAAGGCGCGCGCCCTGAAGAAACTCAAGGACGCCGCGCTGTAAGCGTTTTTGTCGTAGCATGGCCCCGCGAGCCGCATTCGGCGCGCGGGGCCGGTGTTTTAGCCGATCGGGCGTGCGCGGATACGCGTCCCCGCCGTCCTGCCGGCGTCATCAATGCGAATAGACATGCCATATCTGGGAATCGGTCTTCACGTCATCATCGCGATTTACTTTGCCGTGCATGCGGTGCGCAGCCGCCAGAACATGGCATGGCTGTTCATCCTGTTTTTCTTCCCGGGGCTGGGCAGCCTGGTCTATTTCTTCGCGATCTATCTGCCGAGCCTGCGGCAGTCACGCGGCGCCCGTGTGGCGACGCGGGCCATCAGCCAGTTCGTCGACCCCAATCGCGCGGTGCGCGAGGCGCGCACTGACTTCGATCGTGCGCCGACGGTCGAGCACCGCATGCGTCTGGCCGCCGCGCTGCTGGCCGCCGGCAACGCCGATGAGGCGCTCGAGCATTATCAGGCCGCGGCCAAAGGCCCTTTCGCCACCGATCCCACGTTGCTGTTGGGCCTGGCCCAGGCGCAGTTTGCCGCGAACGACGTCGCGGCGGCCCGCGCAACCCTGTCCGACCTGTTTGCGGCCAACCCGCAAGCGCGCCGCCAACCCGAACCGGCGTTACTCTACGCCCGCACGTTGGCTGCGCTCGATGCGGCCGAGGCGCGCGATGCCTTCGAGCAGGCGCTCGCCTGTGCCAGCGATGCCGCACCCCGCTGCCTGTTTGCCGACTGGCTGGCCCGTCAGCCCGACGAGGCGGATCGTCGGCGCGCGCAAGCGCTGTACGCCGAAATCGTTCACGATGCCAAACACTGGCCGCGCCATGCCAGGGAGCACAACCTGCAGTGGCTGCAGCGCGCCCAGGCCGCGCTGGCCTCGACCCGTTCGCCCCAATGAATCCGGCTGAAAACATCGATCGATTGATCGACGAGCTCGCCGACTGGCGAGGCGATACACTCGCCGCGGTGCGCCGGTGCATTCGGCAGGCCGACCCGGCAATCGTCGAGCAGTGGAAGTGGATGGGCAGCCCCACATGGTATTGCGAGGGCATCATCGCGGTCGGCAATGCCCACAAAGAAAAGGTCAAGCTGACTTTTTCCCATGGCGCGAGCCTGCCGGACCCGGATCACCTTTTCAACGCGGGTCTGGGTGGAAAAGTATGGCGCGCGATCGATTTTTTCGAAGGCGACAAGGTGAACACTCGGGCGCTCAAGGCGCTCGTTGCAGCCGCGGTCGATTTCAATCGAAGCAAGGCCAGGATGAAAACGCGGGCTTCGTCGAGAGCGCGAGCCAAGGCCGTCGGCGACACGCAAGAGTAAAGGGCGCGCCGCCGCGGGTCGGTATAATCAGTGACCCCATTCGAGACCGGCCATCGATGTCGAGCATTGCCAAACTGTTGTCCATACTCGAGTTGTTTTCAGAGGCACGCCCATTTTTGTCGGCCGAGCAAGTGGCGGCCGAATTGGACTGCTCGATTCCGAGCGCCTATCGCTACCTGCGCGAACTGGTCGAGTCGGGGATTCTGGTGAGGTTTGCCGGCGGCGAGTACGGCCTGGGCCCGCGCATCATCAGGCTCGACTACCATTTGCGCGTGTCCGATCCGCTGCTCAGGGCGGGGCAACCCATCATGAAGGAGCTGGCCGAGCACTCGGGCTTCGACGTGGTGATGTCGCGCTGGTACGGCAATGAGCTGGTCGATACCTACCGCGAGACGCACGACACGACACTCGATTTGCGCTACGGCCGCGGGCGGCCGCGCCCGCTGTTTCTGGGTGCCGCGCCCAAGGCGATTCTCTCGACCTTTCCCAAAGCCAAGCTCGCGGCGCTGTTCGAGCAGCATGCCGAGGAAATAGCCGCCAGCGGCCTGGGCGCCTCGCTCGAGGCATTCCGTGCGAACCTGCTGAAAATCCGCCGTGCGGGCTTCTATCTGTCCAACGGCGAACTGGAAGAGGGCGTCTCGGCCATTGCCTCGCCGCTGTTCACCGACGACTCCGGAGAGGCAGTGGGGTCAATGGCGCTGGTGGTCCCCAGCCGTCGTCTCGAGATCCTCAACCTCGACCGCCTGGTGGAGGCACTCAAGGACGCGGCGGCGCGCACTTCCGCACGGGCACGGGCGCTGATCGAAGCGTAGCATCCCGCCCGCGTCACTCGATCCCCATGCGCCTGGCCATTTCCGCTTCCCACTGCGCGCGCGGGCGAAACCCCGGAAGGCCGCTTGCGTGCCGCTCGACTTCGACCATCAACGCGTCGTCGGGCAATGCGAAATCGACGGGCACTCTCATCGGCTGGTCGACGTACCAGGGGGTGTCGATAAAAATCTCCAGGCGATTGCCTTCCGGGTCCCGCGCGTAGACCGAGACCGCGTTGCCGTGCGTGACCGGGCGAATCTCTCCCATGCCTTCGTCGACGAAGCGTCGATGAAAGCGCCGCAATGTCGCCAGACTGTCCGCCTCGAGCGAAATCTGATTGATCGGATTGAAAGGTAGCGTGGCAGGCCGCCCGCTTGCCAGCACGATCTGATGATGCACGAGCGGGTCCCGGCTCAAAAACACCAGCTGCACTTCGCCTTGAGCGGTCGCGAGCCTGCCGCGATCGGTCACGGTGAACTCCAGCACGCGCGCATAAAAGTCTTCCTGCCGGGCCATGTCATTGACATAGAAGCCCATGTGACTGAGCGAAAGGCCGGGACGTTTGCTCGACGGTGTCATGTCGTCTCCTTGGATAATGATAAACCCTGAATTGAAAATCGTTGTAAATCGAATTTTTATTAGTGTATTATCAAAATACGATAAACGCACGACAAAAATTGCGAATATTCGACGTGATTAATCAGCCTTTTGTCAATGGAGCATCATGAGACTCATCAGCTTTTCCACGCCTGCCGGCCAGTCCTTCGGCGTCGTCCGGGATCAGGCCGTCTTCGATCTTTCGAAGCGGCTCGACGGCCGTTTTGCCGACCTGAAATCGTTGATCGCGGCCGATGCGCTTGCGCAGGCCCGGCAAGCGTGTGGCACGGGCGACGGGGATTTCGCGCTGGATACGGTGACGCTCGAGCCGGTGATTCCCAACCCGCAACAGATTTTCTGCGTGGGCCTGAACTACGCCGAGCACGTCAAGGAAACGAACCGCGAGACCACCGAGAACCCGGTGATCTTCATGCGTGTGCCGGCTTCGCAGGTGGGTGCCGGCAGCCCGATGCTGCGCCCGCCCGAGTCGGTCCAGTTCGACTACGAAGGCGAGATCGCCGTGATCATCGGGCGGGGCGGGCGGCGCATCGCCGAGGCCGATGCCTGGGGCCACGTCGCCGGCTACAGCTGCTACAACGACGGCTCGGTGCGGGACTGGCAACGCCACACCGGCCAATGGGGGCCCGGCAAGAACTTTTATCGCACCGGCGCTTTCGGTCCGTGGATGGTCACCAGCGACGAGATCGAACCCAACGCCGTGATGACGCTCGTCACGCGCCTGAACGGGCTGGAGGTTCAGCGCGCGACGACCGAGATGCTGATTCACGGCATCGCCCGGCAGATCGCCTATCTCTCGACCTTTACGCCGCTGTTCCCCGGCGACGTGATTGTTACCGGCACGCCAGGCGGGGTCGGGGCCAAACGCAATCCGCCGCTTTTCATGAAGGCGGGGGATGTCGTCGAGGTCGAAATCGATCGCGTGGGCATTCTTTCCAATCCGATTGCCGACGAAGTCTGAATCGAATCATTCGGGGTGCGATATGCAGTGTCTGGCCCCGTTTCAATGAGGTATATCAAGATGGCACATCCCACAGATTTCACCGGCTCATGCGAGTACGACGTGGCGGTGGTAGGCTTGGGCCCGACCGGCGCCACGCTGGCCAACCTGCTGGCCCTGAAAGGCATGAAGGTGCTCGTGCTGGAAAAGGATGCGGACATTTTCGCCTTGCCGCGCGCCGTGCATTTCGATGCCGAGTGCATGCGTGTTTTCCAGACGCTGGGCTTGTCCGAAGCATTGTTGCCCAATCTGTTCGTCGGCCCCGGCATGAAGTTCATCGACGCCGACGGGCGGCTGCTGATCGATTGGCAGCGCCCGACCCAGATCGGGCCGCTTGGCTGGTGCGCCAGCTACAAATTCCATCAACCGGACCTCGAGCGGATGCTGCGTGCGCGACTCGCGCAGCAGCCGAACGTCACGATTGGCCTGCGCCATGAGGCTTTTTCGATCGAGCCGATGGCCGCCGGCGTTGCGATTCGCTTCGAGGATACCCGCTGCGCAAAGCTTGGCCGCGCGACGGCGCGTTATGTGGTCGGATGCGACGGCGCGCGTTCGATCGTCAGGCGTTTCATGGGTACCGAGCTCGACGATCTGCGCTCGCACGAGCGCTGGGTCGTCGTCGACGTGCTGCTCGATGCGCCGCGCCCTGACCTGGGCGATTTTTCGATTCAGTATTGCGATCCGCGTCGTCCCGCCACCTACACACGGGGCCCGGGCAATCGGCGACGCTGGGAGCTGATGGTGATGCCGACCGACGACACGGCCCGACTCCAGTCGCCCGAGTGGCTATGGGCCAACCTGTCGCGCTGGATCACGCCCGAGGACGCGACGATCGAGCGCTCGGCGGTCTACACCTTCCACTCGGTGGTTGCCAAGGGCTGGCGCGCTGGCCGGCTGCTGCTCGCCGGCGACGCGGCGCATCAGACACCGCCCTTCATGGGACAGGGTATGGCCGCGGGCATTCGCGACGCCAGCAACCTGGCCTGGAAGCTCGGTGCGGTAGTGCGCGGCGAGGCCGCGTCAGATCTGCTCGACACCTACGAGTCGGAGCGCTCGCCCCACGTGCGCGAATTCATCGAGACGGCCGTCGCGCTCGGCGGCGTGATTCAGTCCCGCGCCGTTGGCAAGGATGCGTCGGATGACGATTCGATCCGGGCGATGCGCAATTTCGTCACGCCCGAACCCAGGCTGGGCGACGGCGCGCATCTTGGCCACGCGCAGCCGCAGGGCGGCCGTGTCGCCCGCCAACCGCGTCTGTCCGACGGCCGTCTGCTCGACGACGCAGTCGGCTACCGGCACGCCATCGTGCTCACGCCGCAGGCGCTGGCCGAGCGCCCCGACCTGAAGGCGTGGTCGGCCCAGCTCGACGTGGCAGTGATCGCGGACAGCGCACCGGCGGTGCGCGAGTGGCTCGCCCAGCTGGGTGCCGCGGCCGTACTCGTGAGGCCCGACCGATACGTCTACGGCATCGCCCGTGACGCCGGCACTGAACTCACCGACCTTTTGTGCCAGGCGTTTCCGCCTCAGGAGGCGGTAAGCGCGTGACCCGCAAGCCTGTATCAACCGCAATTCAATAAGGCTTCTATCCAAGAAGCCAAACAACCCTATCCGGATGGAGGAAACAATGAAGACGATCGACGACGCAACCGCGTCCGGCCATGCGCCGGCCCCCGGGATTTCCAGAACGCAGTGGCGGATGATCCTGATCGCGAGTCTCGGCGGCTCGCTCGAGTTTTACGATTTCATCGTGTATGGCTTTTTTGCGCATGCGATTGCCGAACAGTTCTTTCCCAACGCGTCGTCGCTGGTGAGCCTGCTGTTTTCGTTCTCCGTGCTGGCGATCGGCTATGTGATCCGGCCGCTCGGCGGCATCGTGCTGAGCAGTTGGGGCGACCGTTATGGGCGGCGCCCGGTCTTTCTGAGCTCCATCATCGTCGTTACCGCGGCGACGGTCTGCCTCGGCCTGCTGCCGAACTACCAGCACTGGGGCATCGCAGCCTCGCTGCTGCTGATCGCGCTGCGCATGGTGCAGGGCTTCTGTGTGGGCGGGGAAATGCCGGGGGCGATCACCTACGCGGTGGAGGCTGTGCCGCGCAGGGCGGGACTGGCCGCGGGCGTCATCATCTGCGCGGTCAACCTCGGCGTGCTGCTCGCGACATTGGTCAATCTCGGCATCCAGCTGTTCCTTTCGAGCGCGGATGCCGCGGCGTTCGGCTGGCGCATCGCCTTCCTGTTCGGCGGGCTTTGCGGGGTCGTGTCCTATGCCATGCGCCGCCATCTCGACGAGTCGCCGGAGTTCGAGCGCATGCGCGGCGCCGTGGTCAAGCAGCCGTTTCGCGAGACGCTGCGCCATCATGGCCGCCAGGTCGTGATCGGCGTCATGTCGATTGCCGTGATGGCCGGCGTCAACGGCATCCTTTACGGACACATGCCGGCTTTTCTGGTGGAGCAATTGCACTATTCGCCGCGTATCGCGGCGATCGCGCAAAACGCCTATCTGGTCGTGAGTTCTTTCGGCCTGCTGTTTGCCGGCTGGCTGGGAGACAAGGTGCCGCGCCGCTATCTGCTGCTCGCCTCGGCGGCGCTGCTGGTGGTGCTCAGCTATCCGTTCTATCTTGCCTTGAGCGCGCACAGCGTCGACCTCGTGGTGCTGTTCGTCCTGGCGGCGCTGGTGTTTTCGCTGGCCAGCGGCACATGGGCTTCGGTGCTGGCGGATTATTTCCCGGTGCAAATCCGCTACAGTGGCATTGCGCTTTCCTACAACGTCGCGGTCGTGGCCTTCAGCGGCTTTGCGCCGCTGCTCGCCACCATGCTGATTCGCGAGACGGGTTCGCTCGCTTCGCCGGCGCTTTACGTGATCATGGCCTCCGCCGTCACGCTCATCGCCGGAGCCCTCACGGCCAAGGCACCGGTGCCCACGGGCGCGCCATCGCAAGCGCATTGATCGCCGCCGTCCGGGGCCGGGCGGAAGACAGCCTTGCCGGTGCATTGTGCCGGCAAGGCACCCGCCTGGTGCCGCCCACACGCTTGTCGCTCATCCCGGGTACCAGTGTTCGACCCGTCTCAGGCTCGTCCCTGATCGGCCCGTAACGCCGAGCCGACAACGACGGCCGTCATTTCAGGCGGATTCCTGCTGGGCCCCGCCGGCCGACGTCTTCACCCCGCCACTAAGTTAAAGCTAAGTTTCGTCCGTTACGCTGCGTCACATCGTTGTGTTTGCATTTGCCGCCTTATCGACATGCCCGATTCGATGTCGATTGGTCGTGACCCCGAACACTTCGGTAGCCGATTAAATCAACAACTCTGATCCGGCATGGACGACATGTCGGGCAAGGCGGCGGAATATGACGAGATTACTACCCGGCATCGGGTTACTGATAAGCGTACTGGCGATTGGCGGCTGCGCGACCTACCACCCGCTGCCGCTGGCCACGCGGGCGGATCTTGGGGCCAGCATCACGCAGGTGCTGCACACGGTGCCGGCAGGCGCGGGGCGGCCGGGCGTGAGCATCGACGTGAGCCGGGCGCTGAGCGTGGACCAGATCGGCGTACTGGCGATCCTCAACGATCCGGCCCTGCGTGCCGAGCACGGCCAGTCCGAGCTGGCGCGCGCCGGGGTGATCCAAAGCGCGCTGCTGCCCAACCCGTCGGTGGGCCTGGGCTACGCGGCGCTGCTGGGCGGGCCCGGCACCACCGGCGCGCTCAGCGCCTCGCTGAGCCAGGACATTGCCTCGCTGGTGACTTATCACAACCGCGTGGCCTCGGCGCGCGCGCACGCGGCCCAGGTCAACGCGCAGCTGCTGTGGCAGGAGTGGCAGGTCGCGCAGAAGGCGCGCCTGCTGGCGCTGGACCTGTACTGGGGCGGGCAGGCGATCGCGGCCAGCCAGGCCCGGCTGGCCGCGCTCACGCAATTGAGCCGGCGCCTGCAGCAGGCGGTGGACCAGGGCAGCCTGAGCCTGGCCGCGCTGGGCCCCGTGCAGGCCTCGCTGGCCTCGCAGGCGCAGGCGCTGCAGGCGCTGCATTTGACGCAGATGGACAACTGGCGCGCGCTCGACGCGCTGCTGGGGCTGCGCCCGGCGGTGCGCTTCGATATCGCCCGGCCGCATCCGCCGGTGCTGCCCGCGCAGCTGGACGCGCTGGCCGCGAGCGTGGCGCAGCGCCGCCCCGACCTGATCGCGCTGCGCCTGGGCTACCGCTCGGCCGACCAGGACGTGCGCGCGGCCATCCTCGGCCAGTTCCCGGCGTTCGTGCTGGGCGGCTCGTGGAGCTCGGACACCTCGGACGTGCGCTCGGGCGGGCCCACCGTGACCTTCGACCTGCCGATCTTCAACCGCAACCAGGGCCAGATCGCCCAGGCGCGCGCGAGCCGGCGCGTGCTGCACGCGCAGTATCAAAGCCGGCTCGATGACACGCAGGCCAGCATCCTGGCGCTGCGCGCGCGCAGCCAGTATCTGGCCGCGCGCCTGGGGCCGGCGCGGGCCGCCGCGGCCACGGCCGGCGCGCAGGCCGAGGCGGCCCGCGGGGCCTATGCCCAGCACAATCTGGACCAACGCACGCTGGACGATTATGAGAGCACTGCCTTGCAGCAGCGCCTGGCGCTGTTCGATCTGCAGCGCGGCCTGGGCGAGGCGCGCATCGCACTGACCCTGGAGCTGGGGCTGGGCCTGCCGCCCGCCCGCATCGCTCCGCTCGATTCCAAGAGGTAAGCCATGAACTATCGATGGATTCTCGGCGCAGCGCTGCTCGCCGTGGGCACGGGCGCCGCCTTGGGCGCGCCGGCCAAGGACGCGGCACCGAGCGTGCTGGTCACGCTCACCGCCTTGCATCAGGGCAGCCTGGCGCGCACGGTCTCGGCCTACGGGGTGGTGCAGCCCGGGGCCGCGGGCCAGCGCACGGTGATGGCGCCGGCCTCGCAAACGGTGGGCGCGGTGTACGTGCGCGCGGGCGAGGCCGTGGCCGCGGGCGCGCCGCTGCTGCGGCTGGTGCCCAGCCCCGAGACGGCCGCGGCCTACGCGCAGGCCCGCTCGGCGCAGCGGGTGGCCCAGCAGTTGGCCACGCGCACGCAGCAGATGTTCGCGCAGCACCTGGCCACCGCGCAGCAACTGGCCGATGCGCAGAAGGCCGCTGGCGACGCGCGCGCGACGCTGGCCGCGCTCGATGCGCAGGGCGCGAACGGGCCGACGGTGCTGCGCGCGCCGTTTCGCGCGATCGTGCTGCGCCTGTCGGCCGCGCCCGGGGCGCTGGTCTCGGCGGGCACCCCGCTGCTGGCGCTGGCCAGGCCCGAGGCCCTGGTGCTCAAGGTGGGGGTCACCCCCGCGCAGGCCGCGCTGATCCAGTCTGGCGAGTCGGCCAGCATCGCCGTGCCGGGCCAGGCGCAGCCCATCGCGGGCCGCGTCGAGCAGCGCGGCGCGATGATCGATCCGGCCAGCGGGCTGGTGCCGGTGCAGATCGGCGTGCCGGCCAATCGGTTGCTGCCCGGCCAGGCGGCCGAGGCCACCATCACGGTGGGCCGGACGCAGGGCTATGTGGTGCCGCATGCGGCGCTGCTGGCCGACGATCAGGGCGCGCCGTACGTGGTGCAGGCCAAGGGCGGCGCCGCGCGCAAGGTGCCGGTGCGGGTGCTGGGCACGCACGGCGACCAGGACGTGATCGCCGGGGCGGGCCTGGACGCGGGCCAGCCGCTGGTGCTCTCGGGCAACTACCAGCTCGATGACGGCATGCACCTGCGGGTCGCAGCCCAGGGAGCGGCCAAATGACGCTCGCCGGCTGGCTTCACCGTTATCGCCTGCCGGTGCTGAGCGTGGCGTTCGTGCTCACGATCGCCGGCATCTACGCGGCCATCAGCTTGCCGGTGGGCCTGTTCCCGCTGACCAGCTTCCCGCGCATTCGCATCGAGGTCGACGCGGGCAGCATGCCGGCGCGGCAGATGCTGGTCGATGTCACGCAGCCGCTGGAGGCGGCCGCGCGGGCGGTGCCCGGGGCGGTGGACGTGTCCTCGACGACCTCGCGCGGCTCGGCCGAGATCTTCGTGGACTTCCCGTGGGGCTCGGACATGAACCGGGCGCTGCTGAGCGTGGATGCGGCCTTCGCGCAGAAGCTGCCGGACCTGCCGGCGGGCACCGGGTACGATGCGATCCAGATGAGCCCGAACGTGATCATGCCGTTCGTCTCGTACGCGCTGCTCTCGGACCAGGTCTCGCCCGCGGCGTTGCGCCAGCTCGCGCGTCACCAGATCCTGCCGATGCTCACCGGCATCGCGGGCATCCGGCGCGTGGGGGTGCTCGGCGGCCAGACCCCGGAGGTGCAGGTGTCAGTGGCGCCGCAGACCCTGCAAAGCTACGGGCTGACGATCGACGACGTGGCCCACGCGCTGTCGGCCACCAACACGGTGGCCGCGGTCGGGCGCCTGGAGGACAACGACCTGCTGTATCTGGCGGTGGCCAACAACGCCTTCACCTCGATCGAGTCGGTGCGCCGCGTGACGGTGCCCACCGCCGGCGGCGGCATCGTGCGGCTGGACCAGATCGCCCAGGTCAAGATGGGCTCGGCCCCGCAGTGGCTGCTGGTCGACGACAACGGCCACCCGGCGGTGACCTTCGACGTGTACCAGCAGGACCGGGCCGATTCGCTGGACCTGGCCCGCCAGGTGCAGCAGCGCCTGGACGCGTTCATGAAGACGCAGCCGGGCTCGATTCACCTGTATAAGTGGTACGACCAGACGCAGCTGGTGCGCTCCTCGATCGCCGCGCTCGAGGAGGCCATCGCCATCGGGCTGGTGTTTGCCGCGGGGGTGCTGTTCTGGTTCCTGCGCAATTGGCGGGTGACGGCCGTGGCGATGATCGTGGTGCCCATGTCGGTGCTGTGCAGCGTGCTGATCCTGTACCTGCTGGGCATGACCCTGAACATCATGACGCTGGGCGGGATTGCCGCGGCCATCGGCCTGCTCATCGACGACGTGATCGTGATGATCGAGCATATCGCGCGGCGCGTGGGCCACCCCGATCAGACCGACCCGCATGCGGGGGTGCTGCACGCGGCGCGCGAATTCCTCTCGCCGCTGCTGGGCTCGACCCTGGCCACCACCATCATCTTCATCCCGCTGGCGTTTCTCTCGGGCATCACCGGGGCGTTCTTCAAGTTCCTCTCGCTGACGATGGCCTCGTCGCTGATCATCTCGTTCCTGTTGACGGCCTTCACCGCGCCCTTGCTCGCGCGCGGCCTGGTCGACTTCAGCAAGTGGAAGGACCCCGGGCACGGCAAGGACACCTGGCTGCGGCGCACCCACGCGCGCCTGCTCGACAAGCTGTTTCGCGTGCCCCTGCTGATCCTGCCGGGGCTGCTGGTGCTCATCGGCTTCGGCTACCTGGCCTACCACCACGTGGGCACCGGCTTCCTGCCGCGCATGGACGAGGGCGGCTTCGTGCTGGACTATCAGACCGCGCCGGGCACCTCGCTGGGCGAGACCAACCGGGAGCTCGCCCAGGTCGAGGCGATCCTCAAGCACAACCCGTACGTCGACACCTACTCGCGGCGCACCGGCGCGGGGCTCGGGGGCGACCTGAGCGAGACCTACCAGGGCGACTTCTTCGTGCATCTGACCGATGCGGCCAAGCGGCCCGACATCTGGCACGTGATGGACGACATCTCGGCCAAGGTCACGCAGCAGGTGCCGGGCATCGACTTCGATACGCACCAGCTGATGAGCGACATGATCGGCGACATGGTGGGGCGTCGCCAGCCGGTGGTGATCCAGCTGAGCGCGAAGGATCCGGGCGTGCTGGGGGCGGTGGCCCAGCGGGTGGCCGATGCGATCGGCAAGGTGCCGGGGATCGAGCCGGCCTCGGTCGACGACGGCGTGGTGCCGGCGGGCGACGCGCTGGAGATCCGGGTCGACCCGGCCGCGGCCGCGCTCAAGGGCATGACCCCGGCGCAGGTCAAGGCGCAGGTCTATCACTACCTGCACGGCGCGCTGGTCACCCGCTATCTGGGCACGGTCGAGGACGTGGGGGTGCGGCTGTGGCTCGCCGCGCCGCACACGCCGATCTACCGGGACGCGCTGGGCGCGCTGCCGCTGCGCGCGCCCAACGGGCAGCTGTTCACGCTGGGCACGGTGGCCAGCACGCGCTTCGTGGCCGGGCAGCCGCAGCTCACGCGCGACAACCTGCAGCAGATCGTGGCGGTGACCGCGCAGATCGGCGGCGGGCACGACCTGGGCTCGACCATTGCCGCGGTCAAGCACACGCTGGCCAAGCCCGGGCTGATCCCGCCCGGGGTCAGCTACACCTTCGGGGGCGCCTACAAGCAGCAGCAGATGGCGGTGCGCGGCATGTTGAAGGTGTTCGCCGCGGCGGTGGTCGCCGAGATCATCCTGTTGCTGTTCCTGTACCGGCGCCTGCTGATCCCGCTAATCATCATGGGCACCTCGCTGGTGTCGACCGGGGCGGTGTTCGTGGGGCTGTGGGTCACCGGGGTGGAGCTCAACATCACGGCGATGATGGGCATGGTGATGATCATCGGCATTGCCACCGAGATGGCGATCTTCCTGGTCTCGGAGTATCAGCTGCTGCGCGAGAGCGAGGGCCTGGGGCCGCGCCAGGCGCTGCGCGAGGCCGCGCTCAACCGGCTGCGCCCGATCGTGATGAGCACCCTGGCGATGATCCTGGCGCTGGTGCCGCTGGGCGCGGCCATCAGCGGCTCGGGCGACCAGATGCTCCAGCCCCTGGCCATCGCCATCATCGCCGGCGCCCTGGTGCAGTTGCCGCTGGTGCTGGTGGTCATGCCCGTGCTGATCGAGTTGACGACCCGGCGCGGTGAGCCAGCGGGTGCGTAGTGAACGGGGCCGCGAGCGGGCGGGGGAAGTATTGGCGGTCGATTCGGCGCGCTTGTAGAATGAGCCGACTCCCAGCCCGGCTCGTTCCATGCGGCGTCAATTCAAAATGCCAGGAACGACGCCGGCTCTGCCGAAGCAAGGTCTCGACCGCTCATGACAAGCGCCGCAAAAACGCAAACGGATGGCGGCACCGCCTTGCCGCCCACCGACCGCACTACGGGGATTTCCTCGGCCGAGGCGCAACGCCGGCTTCAGGCGTTTGGCCCTAACGCCATCGAGGAGCGCCGCACATCGTTGTGGCGCCAACTGCTGGGCAAACTCTGGGGGCCGGTGCCATGGATGCTCGAAGCGGTGATCGTGCTGCAGGCAATGCTTGGCCGCCATCGCGAGGCGCTGGTCATCCTGTTTCTGCTCGCTTTCAATGCTACCGTGGCATTTGTTCAGGAGCGGCGCGCGCAGGATGCCCTGGCACTGCTGCGCCATCAGTTGCAGGTCAATGCGCGCGTGCTGCGCGATGCGCAATGGAGCCGCATCGCGGCGGCGCAACTGGTTCCGGGCGACGTGGTGCATGTGCGCGCGGGCGATCTGGTGCCGGCCGATCTGCTGCTGTTCGACGGCACAGTCGCGCTCGATCAGTCGGCCCTGACCGGCGAGTCGCTCGCGGTCGACGCGGGCCCGGGCAAGCCTGCCTATACCGGTTCGATCGTGCGCCAGGGGGAGGCCAGCGGCGAAGTCACCGCCACCGGTTCGCACACCTACTTTGGCCGCACTGCCGAGCTGGTGCGCACCTCCAGCGCGCCGAGCCACATGCAGCGCACGATCTTCTCGATCGTCAAGCGGCTGGTTGCATTCGATCTGGTGCTTGTCGTATTGGTCATCGCCTACGCCATGACTCATGGTTTGCCGCTGGCCGACACGGCGGTGTTCGCGTTGATGCTGCTGGTCGCCTCGGTGCCGGTCGCGTTGCCGGCCACCTACACGCTGGCGACGGCGGTGGCCAGCACGCGCCTGGCCAGGCAGGGAGTGCTGGTCACCCGGCTGCCCGCGGTGGAGGAGGCCGCGGCGATGGACACGTTGCTGTCGGACAAGACCGGCACGCTCACGCAAAATACTTTGTCGGTCGCTGGCGTCAAGGCGTTGGGCGACGCCAGCGAGGCCGAAGTGTTGCGCGCAGCGGCGCTGGCCAGTGACGACGCTTCCCAGGATCCGCTGGACCTGGCAATTCTCACCGCTTACCGCGTCGGTGCGCCGGCCGGCACAGCGCCCGCCCGTACCGATTTTCGACCGTTCGATCCGGCCACGCGATTCAGCGAGGGCGTGTACCTGGTCGACGGCGTGCCGTGGCATGCGCTCAAGGGCGCGGCCGGCGCGATATTCGAACAGTGCGGGGCCGACGACGCGCAGCGCGAGGCGGCGCAGGCGGCCGAAACCGCCCTGGCCGCCGGGGGTGCGCGCGTGCTGGCGATCGCCGCGGGGCCGGCCGGCGCGGTCCGCCTGCTCGGCCTGGTCGGTCTGGCCGATCCGCCGCGGGAGGACGCGGCGCAACTGATCAAGAAACTCGGTGCGCTCGGCGTGCGCGTGAGCATGGCAACCGGGGATGCCTTGGAGACGGCGCGCGCCATCGGCCTGCGGTTGGGACTCGGCACGCGCGTGTGCAACCCGCGCGGCGACGATTTGCTGCACCCCGAGAATTGCGACATCTACGCCCGCGTATTGCCCGAGGACAAGCACGCGATCGTGCGCGCGCTGCAGCAGGGCGGGCACGTCGCCGGGATGACGGGCGACGGCGTCAACGACGCGCCGGCGCTGCGCCAGGCCGAGCTCGGCATCGCGGTGGCCAGCGCCACCGACGTGGCCAAGGCGGCTGCCGGCGTGGTGCTGACGGACCCGGGGCTGAGCGGGGTGCTGACGGTGGTCGCCATGGGCCGCGAGGTGCATCGGCGCATGCTGACCTACATCCTCAACAAAATCGTCAAGACACTCGAAATCGTCGTATTTCTCACGCTCGGGCTGTGGCTGACCGGCGGTTTCGTGATTTCCGCGGGACTGATCGTGCTGCTTTTGTTCGCCAACGATTTCGTGACGATGACCATCGCGGTCGATCGGGTACGGCCCGCGGCGCGGCCGCAACGCTGGCGGGTCGGGCAGCTCGTGGGCGGAGCGGCTGTGCTCGCCGTGGTTTCCCTGGCCTTTTCGCTGTCGCTGTATCTTTGGTCTCGCGCGCAGTTCGGCCTCAGCGCCGCGCAGATGCAGACGATGGTGTTTCTGTTGCTGGTATTCACCACCCAGGCCAATGTTTATGTGCTGCGCAACGACGCGTACCTCTGGTCGTTTGCCCCGAGCCCGGTGATGGCCCTGGCCAGCGCGGGCGACGTCGTGCTCGTGAGCATACTGGCGGCGACCGGCACGCTGATGGCGCCGGTGCCGTGGCACCTGGTGAGCGTCATGATCGCCATCGTCGCCGCGTTCGCCCTCGTGCTCGATCAGGCCAAGCGCGTCGTATTCCGGCGCTTTGGGTTGGGTTGAGCCATGTGCCTCACCGCGCGTCGCCGGCGAGTGCCGTGAGAATCCTATAAGCCGCGCTCACGCGCTCTTCCATCGGAAAATTTTTGTTGGCCAGGATGACGATCCCCATGCGCTTTTGCGGAATGAAGGCGACGTAGGCGCCGAAGCCGTTGGTCGAGCCCGTCTTGTTGATCCACGCGTGCGCGCTTGGGGCTTGCGGTGGCGTGATCGGCGCCACTGGCGCACCGTGCAGGACCATCGCCGCTGAATTGCCGTCGAGCAGGGATTGCAACGGCACCGGATACGGATACTGCTCCCAGATCAGATCCTGCGTCATCGGCCCCGCTTTGAAGTACCCGGTGTGCGTGGCCAGGACCGCGCGTTGGAGTTTGCCTTCCAGCGGGACCATGGCCATGTTCGCTCGCACGAAGCGCAGCATGTCGGATGCCGTGCTTTTGACGCCGTACGCCTCGGCAGCCAGCACGCCGGGTGCCATGCGGATCGGAGCGCCGGCTTTGGTATAGCCCTGCGCGTAGTCCGCCATTTTTGCTTGCGGCACATTGATATAGGTATGCGTCATGCCGAGTGCGGGAAACAGGCGCCCTTGCATCAAGGTAGCGAAGTCCTGCCCGAAGGACTTGGCCGTGATCAGGCCCAGCGTGCCGATACTGATGTTGGAATAGGTGCGATAGGTGCCCGGTGCGTGGGTCGGCCGCCATGCTCCCAGATACCGCATCAACTGCGCGTTGTCGTGGATGTCGTCGGGCACTTGCAACGGCAGCCCGCCCGGCGTATGCGTTCCCAGGTCGACCAGAGGTACCTCGCCGAACGGGTGTCCACGCAACGCGGGCAGATATTGGCCGGTCTTGTCAGACAGCGACAAACGGCCGCTTGCCTGCGCATAGGACACCAGGGTGGCGGTAAGCGTCTTGCTCACCGAACCGAGTTCGAACAGGGTGTTGGCGGTGACCGGCCGGCCGGTGGCGCGCGAGGCCACACCGTAGTTGAAAACGTAGGGTTTGCCGTCGGCAACGACGCCCACCGCCATCCCGGCGATGCGGTTTTTCGTCATGATGGGCCGGACTACCGCATCCACTGTCTGCCTGATTCGGGCTGGCGGCTCGCCGGTCGCGTGGCTGGCCGGCGAGGTGGCCGTCAGCGTCATGAAAATCGTCGTCGCGAGACAGGCGGCTTTGCGTTTCATCGTAGGGGATTCCTCAAGATGGATGATCGGGTTCGCACAGATGGCCGGATGGCTGGCTGATGTCGGCGGTGAAGGTGCTTTGGCGGCAATATTTCACTTTCGAGAATCTCTGACAAATGGAAGTAAAGGGGGGATACCGAGGTATGTTTCAATCCGGGTATTTGAAACCCGGGCGCTCAGGGATCTACCGTACGCATCCAATGCCTGGCGCGCGGCGAAGCGAATACGCAACATGCCGGCCAAAATCAACGGAGACATCTAGTGGCGCCTGTCTTTCCCCCAGCGCCAGCGGGGCGGCTCACCTTTGCACCAGCAAACGACCAGCAAGGCACCGGTAGCGAGCCCGATATAACAGGCACTCGCGTAGAGGGGCTGCCGGAGAACGCGGAATATGAATACCACGACCGTGAGGTATGCAACGAGGACGACCCAGCCCTGCCACGCGCTCGGCATACCCCAACCCCAACCATAGCGCTTGGCGGGAAACCAATATTTTTTTGATCCGTCAGTCACCGCAGTTCTCCGTCATCGCATGCCGCCCAAGGAAACAGCTATTGCGCAAACGGCGAGTCTGATTGCGCTGCATGCTCATGATCTCTCGCTGGAGACGTCGGGCCGCAGGTGAAGCATCAGCGATCCGCAAATCAGGCCGAAGCCGAGACGGGGGGCGACGAAGGCAACCAGCAGTGCCGCCGTGAAACCCGCCAGCACCAAAAGGGATCGACGTCTTGCCAAACGACGCACGCGTTCGGGCATTTGCCCGGTATCCGCATTGGCCAGCACATGCCGTTCGAATACGTTGTAGGCAATGTCGATGCCAATGAACAACCCAGCGTATAGCACCACGGGGGACGATGCGAGCTTGGAACGGGCTACCCATGCGGTCGCAAAGGGTAACAGCGAAACCATGAAGAGGTGAGCGAAATTGACCCATATCAATCCCAGCGTTGGCCGCCTGACGAAGCGCATCAAGTGATGATGATTGATCCAGATAATGACAACGAAAAGATAGCTTACCGCATAGCTTATGACCATGGGCCACAACGGCAGGAGCGCCGAGAATGCGGGCTGGTCGGGCGCCTTGAGATCCAACACCATGATGGTCACGATCACCGCGAAAACCGCATCTGAAAACGCTGTCATCCGATCGGCGGTTGTTTTTTCTTCACGCATCGCGTGCTCCTTGTTGTCGGAAAGGCACCAGGAATGAATTTTTCTATCCTGCTTCGGCAGGCATCTGACCGGGGCGTGCGTACGCGATTTTCTGAAGCTTGCCGCAAACGCGGCTGTATCCCGATTTTCGCACAGACGATCTCATGCTAGCCGGGGGTGGTACCGCCATGCATGAGTTCGAGTCGATGCATGAAACGAGAGATTGACTGAATAATAGATTGCTAGCATACTAGCCGGCATGAGTGACGAAGATATCAAGCAATTCAACGTTTACCTGCCGATCGGGCTGATCCGACAGGTGAAGCACCACGCCATCGAGGCGGAACTGTCGCTTTCGGCGCTGGTTGCCGAGGCGCTGCGGGCTTACCTTGCCGCGCAAGCGGGACAGCGGCATTCATCCGACAAGGAGAAATGATATGGCAACCGAAGGCATCGAGGCCGTGTTTCTGACCACGCACAATTGGGGCAAGGCGGCCAGGTTTTTTCAAACACTTGGCTACGAACTGGCATTCGAGACCGACCACAATTCCGGCCAGCTTCGCAATCGCGTGGGGCCTGAAATTTTCATCGCGGAGGTGCCCGAAAGCGAGGCGCCGCAGATGCATCTGGTGCTCAAGGTGGCCGAAGAAGCGGCCTGCGAGGTGGGCGGAAATGTCGATCAGGTCACGCCGTTCGAAGACACGCATTGGGGAACCCGGGAGATGACCGTTCGCGATCCGGATGGCCGCATCTGGCGCCTTCAGGCCCCGGGCAGGGAATAGTCGGGTGCTGGCACGAATGGCTAGGGAACAGCGGGGGCGTTGCGTGGCGGCGTCCGGTTTGAGCGAGGTCTGAGTGATGTCCGATCAGTCGAGGATTGAGCCCGATGCGACGGCCGCACGCGTTGCATTATGGCGAGCGCTGCATATGCAGGTCGATCAGCCGCCGCACGTTTTCGCCGACGACGTCGGCCTGATGCTATTGGCGCCAGGCGCCGATTGGCGCGATCGCGGCGATATGGATCCGCAGTTCACGCGCCCGTTTCGCGCGTCGATCGTTGCGCGGGCGCGCTTTATCGAGGAGTTGGTGGCAGAGCAGGCGGGGCGGGGCGTCGACCAGTATGTGATTCTCGGCGCGGGTCTCGATAGCTTCGCGCAGCGTCGCCCGGAAATCGCGTCTGGCATGAGGGTGTTCGAAATCGATCGGCCTGGCCCGCAGGCTTGGAAGCAACAGCGCCTGATCGAACTCGGTTTCGGCACGCCCGCATGGCTGCGCTTTGTGCCGGTCGATTTCGAGGCAGGGCAGAGCTGGCGTGAGCGCCTCGTGGCTGCCGGCTTCGATACCGGCAAGCCCGCTATTGTGGTTTCCACGGGCGTGAGCATGTATCTGACCCATCAGGCGAATGCGGCCACGCTGCATCAAGTGGCGGAGTTCGCGCCGGGTTCCACGCTTGCCATGACATTTCTGCTCCCGCTTCATCTGGCCGGCCCCGAGGTGCGCCCCGGGCTGGAAATGGCCGAACGGGGCGCGCGCGCCAGCGGCACGCCGTTCCTGAGTTTCTTCACGCCGCAGCAAATCCTGGCGATGGCCCACGACGCCGGGTTCGGCCAGGCGCGGCACGTGAGTGCGGCCGAACTGGCCCGACGCTATTTTGCGGACAGGGCCGACGGCCTGCGCCCGCCCGACAATTCGGAAGAGTTGCTGGTGGCCAGCACCCAGCCCGGTGACCGAAGCCCAGCCTCAATGGGGGATTGAGCGCGGGAAATCGTCGTCTTCGCACCCGCACCCGGCTTCGCGGGCAATGATGCGATGCAATTGCCTGAAGCGCTCGTGCACCGGTGTTTGAAAGAGCGGATCGGCGCTCGGCATGGGCCTGTCACGCGCGATGGCATCCCAGTCGTCGCTGTCGAGGCGGGCCAGCGCCATCGGGAAGAGCGTCAATTCTTCCATGGCGATGTTGTGACGCAGCCGCTCGCCATAGAGACGCAGCTGGAACTCGACCCATTCGGCCGAGGCGTTCTCCTCGCGGATCAATGATTCAAGCGCCTGCAGCAACTGATGTCCCTCGCGTACCAGCGTCGCATGCTGCGCCTCGATTTCGCGTCCCAACGCGACGGGCAGCGCGCGTTTGTTGAGCAGCCTCTCGACGATGCGATCTTCCAGCGCGTGATGATTGACGTCCGGAAAGCGCGTCAGGTAGTAGGTCGCGTCGACCAGCAATGCCGTGCTTGCCGACGACACGCCATGGACGGCGAGCGCCTGATCATCGAACAGGCGGATCAGCCGCTCGAGGTTGCCATGCTCGGCGCGCAGCGTGTCAACGATGCTCGTCACGATGGGCCTCCTGCGAGGCCGCGCGCCGGTTCATCTCGTCGATGGCCAGTGCCGAATGTGCGTAGGCGGCGCCGGCTCTCATCTCGGCCGCGACCCAGATGGCCTCCATGATTTCCTGCTGCGTGGCGCCTTGCTTCAGTGCGCCGGCGGTGTGGCCGCGAATGCAGTAGGGGCACTGCGTGACGTGCGCCACGGCAACGGCGATCAGTTCCTTCGTTTTCACCGGCAGCGCGCCGTCGGCAAACACCGCGCGGTTGAAAGCCATGAAAGCGGTTAGCGCATCCGGTGCCATTTCCCGGCGTTGCGTTGCCATTTTTGGAGTCCATGGCGGGTACATCGAATCGTCCATTATCGACCTCGTGTGAAGGCGGCCCCGGTTAAGGGCCAGTGTCTGCGCAGACCGGCTGGCCGGGACGGGCTCAGCGATCGTGCGGCAAATACAGCGTGACGAGCACCGACGTGTCGTCGAGCGCCTCGAGCCAGTGCGCATGACCCGGCTCGACGAACAGCAGATCACCGGCGCGCATGGTATGCGTGGCCGCTGGCGTGGAGAACTTCAGGCGACCCTCCAGGCACTGCACGGTGATTTCGCCCGGCACCCGGTGTTCGGGGATGTGCTTGCCGGCCGGCAGCATCAAGCGGATTACTTCGAGACGCTCGGAGCGCACCAGCGTGACGGACTTGGCGTCCTTCAGCGCAGGGCCAAGCGGCCGGATGTCGATCAGTTCTCCGAATGCTGCACGCGGCGTTGCCATGGCGATTCCGGCTCCTGGATAAAATCGGTTCAAATGGTTCGGCGTGCCAGCATGGTCTTGATCTGGCCGATGGCTTGCGCCGGGTTCAGGCCTTTGGGGCAGACGTCGGTGCAATTCAGGATCGTGCGGCAGCGGAACACGCGATAGGGGTCTTCGAGGTTGTCGAGGCGCGCGCCGGTTGCCTCGTCGCGCGAGTCGACCAGGAATCGATAGGCCTGCAGAAGTCCGGCGGGGCCAACGTATTTGTCCGGGTTCCACCAATACGACGGACAGGCACTGGAGCAACAGGAGCACAGGATGCATTCGTAAAGGCCGTCGAGTTGATCGCGCTCCTGTGGCGACTGCAGGCGCTCGCGTTCGGGCGGCGGCGTATCGTTGATCAGATACGGCATGATCGAATCGTATTGCTTGAAGAAGCTCGTCATGTCGACGATAAGATCGCGCACCACCGGCAGCCCCGGCAGGGGCCGCAGTACCGTATGCTGCGGCAGGTCGAGCAGGTTCGTGGTGCAGGCCAGCCCGTTCTTGCCGTTGATGTTCATCGCGTCGGAGCCGCAAACGCCTTCGCGGCACGAGCGCCGGAAAGTCAGTGACGGATCGATTGCTTTGAGGCGGATCAGCGCGTCGAGCAGCATTCGGTCGCCCGATGCGGGCTCGAGTTCGTACCTCTGCATGCGTGGGCCTGCGTCCTGATCAGGATCGTAGCGGTAGATCTCGAACGTTCTGGATTGATTCACAATGTTGCCTCGCTGCGTCTTGCGCCGGTATTCCGGCGACCTGTCATGCCCCCTGCGGAGCGCGACTGGCGCCGCACCGTACGAAGGCAACCTTTTGATTGAATGTATCACGATGTGATATTTGTGAATAGGCTGCTACGGTGACTCAAGTTTGATCGGGATCAAGGTTCGGCGAGAGTTATTTTCCTCATCGATCGAGACCTGGCTTTTCCTCCTGGAGTGGGCGGTCTGCCGCCTTCGGCGCCGGCCCGTTAGATTTTTTGTCTCGCCGCTATTGAATAAACCAATTTCCTCATGGCGTTGATAACCATTACTATTTGGTAACGGTTCTCGGCCATCCCATCCAACCGAGCGGCTGTGTGAAAACGATCCAAGGAGAAAGCGTATGTCGACTGAAACGAAGTGTCCGTTCAACCACACCGCTGGCAGCGGCACGTCAAACAGAGACTGGTGGCCCAACCAGCTGAACCTGAAAATCCTGCACCAACACTCGTCGTTGTCCGACCCGATGGACAAGGACTTCAATTACGCCGAGGCGTTCAAGAGTCTCGATCTCGCGGCGGTGAAGAAAGATCTGCTGGCGGTGATGACGGACTCGAAAGGTTGGTGGCCGGCCGATTTCGGCCATTACGGGCCATTCTTCATTCGCATGGCCTGGCACAGCGCCGGCACGTATCGCACCGGCGACGGCCGCGGCGGCGCCGGTGCCGGGCAGCAACGCTTCGCACCCCTGAACAGCTGGCCGGACAACGTCAACCTCGATAAGGCGCGCCGCCTGATCTGGCCGGTCAAGCAAAAATATGGCCGCAACATCTCCTGGGCCGATCTGATCATTCTGGCCGGCAATGTCGCGCTGGAGTCGATGGGCTTCAAGACTTTCGGTTTTGGCGGTGGCCGCCAGGATGTGTGGGAGCCGGAGGAAGACGTCTACTGGGGCGCTGAAAACAAATGGCTCGACGACAAGCGCTATAGCGGCGATCGCGACCTCGAAAACCCGCTCGCGGCGGTGCAGATGGGGCTGATTTACGTCAACCCGGAAGGACCGAACGGCAAGCCGGACCCGCTGGCGGCGGCACGCGACATCCGCGAG
This sequence comes from Pandoraea thiooxydans, assembly GCF_001931675.1. NCBI lineage: Bacteria > Pseudomonadati > Pseudomonadota > Betaproteobacteria > Burkholderiales > Burkholderiaceae > Pandoraea > Pandoraea thiooxydans. The sequence continues at coordinate 1,438,291 of NZ_CP014839.1, forward strand.
ACCTTTGCGCGCATGGCGATGGACGACGAAGAGACGGTGGCGCTCATCGCCGGCGGCCATACCTTCGGCAAAACCCACGGCGCCGGCGACGCCTCGCTGGTGGGGCCGGAGCCTGAAGCGGCCGGCCTCGAAGAGCAGGGGCTCGGATGGAAGAGCAGCTTCGGCACGGGCAAGGGCGCCGACGCGATCGGCAGCGGCCTGGAGGTCACGTGGACCTCGACGCCGACCAAGTGGAGCAACAACTTTTTCTGGAATCTGTTCGGTTACGAGTGGGAGCTGACCAAGAGTCCGGCCGGCGCGCATCAATGGACGCCGAAGGGCGGTGCCGGCGCCGGTACCGTGCCGGCCGCGCACGATCCGTCCAAACGTATCGCGCCCGCCATGCTGACCACCGATCTCGCATTGCGGTTCGATCCGGCTTACGAGAAGATCTCGCGGCGATTTTACGAGAATCCGGATCAGTTCGCCGATGCGTTCGCCCGGGCCTGGTTCAAGCTCACGCACCGCGACATGGGGCCGCGCGCACGTTATCTGGGCCCGGAAGTGCCGAGCGAGGAACTGCTCTGGCAGGATCCGATCCCAGCCGTCGATCATCCGCTGATCGACGAGAAGGATATCGCCGCGCTCAAGGCCAAGGTGCGCGCAACCGACCTGTCGGTGCCGCAACTGGTGTCGACCGCCTGGGCCTCGGCATCGACCTTCCGCGGTTCCGACAAGCGCGGCGGCGCTAACGGCGCGCGCATTCGCCTGGCGCCGCAAAAGGACTGGGAGGTGAATCAGCCGGAGCAACTGAAGGTTGTGCTCGATACGCTCGAGGGGATTCAGCGCGAATTCAACAGCGCCCAGTCGGGCGGCAAGCAGGTCTCGCTGGCTGACCTGATCGTGCTGGCGGGTTGCGCGGGTATCGAGCAGGCGGCGAAAAACGCCGGGCACGACGTGACGGTACCTTTCACGCCGGGCCGCATGGACGCCTCGCAAGCGCAAACCGACGCGGCGTCGTTCGACGTGCTCGAGCCGATTGCCGACGGTTTTCGCAATTACGTCAAAGGCAAGTACACGATGCCAGCCGAGGCATTGCTGGTCGACAAAGCACAGTTGCTGACGCTGAGTGCGCCGGAAATGACCGTGCTGGTGGGCGGCATGCGAGTGCTGAACACCAACTTCGGACAGACCCGCCATGGCGTTTTCACGCATCGACCCGAGGCATTGACCAATGACTTCTTCGTCAATCTGCTCGATATGGGGACCGAGTGGAAGCCGACGTCCGCAGCCGGCGATGTATTCGAAGGGCGCGACCGGGCTACCGGCAATCCCAAATGGACCGGCACGCGCGTCGATCTCGTGTTCGGCTCCAACTCGCAACTGCGCGCGCTGGCCGAAGTCTATGGCAGCGCCGACGCCGAGGAAAAGTTCATCCGTGATTTCGTCGCAGCCTGGGACAAGGTGATGAACCTCGATCGCTTCGACCTGGCGTAATCGTCGCGGCGATTGTGCGATAAGCCGCACACGCCGGAGCAAGGCGGCCGATCACAAGTCGGCCGTTTTTTTATTGCTCGCGCCGCGAAAACGGTGCCGGTTCGGGCCGTCGGCGCGCTATTTCGGCAGACGCCGCAACACGCCGCTGAGTGTCGTGCCGGGTGCTACCGTGTTGTATACGGTGCCGAATTTTTTCACATTGTCGTGCAGTAACGTAAGCCGTCGATCCGGTTCGTCCGTATCGACCAGAATTTCGTATTCGATGGATGCCATGCTTGGCGGCACGTCCCGCCGCACACCGTGCAAGCGCACCTGCACGCCGCGCAGCTCGAACTTGAGTATCGGTGTGACTCGCTCGATGCCTTTGATCATGCACGCCGCCAGCGCCGCCATCAGCAGCTCCGCCGGGTTGAAGGCATCCATTCGACCGGCCAGATCGGTGTCGAGATGGATTTCGGCCTGTTTGCAATGGGCGACGCTGCCATGGGCATCGACGCGCTGCGCGCTCACCGAGAAAGTCAGGGCCGCTTTCGTTTCGTTATTCATGATTCCCGGGTCCGTGGTTCACGCCAATCGAGGCAGGTCATCCGATAACGGGTGCCGGCTCGGTGCCCGGCACCAGGAACACCGGTTGCTCGTCGGCCGGCTTTTGCGCAAGCTCGTCGCGGGTCAGGCGCGCGTAGACCTCGATCAGGGTGCCGTCGGGATCCTGGAGCCACAGTTCATGCAGCGGCGTGCCCTTCCAGGTGGTGCGAGGGGGCTTGGCGATCGACGCGCCGAATGCCAGGGCCCGGTGATAGGCATCGATCACCGCTTGACGATCGGCCATGCCGATGCCCAGGTGGTAGAGCGTATCGTGATGCAGGGCCAGGCCGTCGGATACCATCAATACGAAATTGAGCTGCAGGTCGGGGCGAATGAAGGTCGCGTAGCGGTGCGTCCATTCTTTGGGCCAGGTGTCGAGCAGCCAGGCGTAAAAGCGCACGCTGGCGGGCAGGTCGTTGACGCGGATGCTGCCGTGAAACTCTTGCGCGGCAGGACCTTCGGGCAGGCCCAGCAGGCTGGCGAGCACCGCAATGCGGGCGCGGATCTGATCGCGCGCAAGCCGAAAGCGGGCGAGGATTTCCTCGGAGCCGAGCATATCGGCATCGGCCAGGGGGTTGGCGATAACCCAATTCAGGTGCCTGGCCTCGGCGCGCAGTCCGGGGTATGCCTGATCTGAGCCCAGGGTGACCAGAACGTCGATCGCGGCCGCGTCGAAGGCGGGCGTCGGCTGGCCGCGCGCCGAGCCGATGTCGATGCCGATTTCGGCCATTGCGGCGATGGCGTGCGGATCGACCGGAGCCAGTTCAGTCGCGGCGCCGATCACCTCCGCGCGCGCGCCGAGCAGTTGCCGCGCCAGCGCCTCGGCCATCTGGCCGAATGCCGAGTCGGCGCCTGATAAAAACAGTATGCGAACCATGACAGACACCTTGGTGAAAAACAACGGCGCTTAGCCGCTGGTCAAAAAAAGAGCCGCTGCGGGACAACACCCGCTTATGCCGTAGCGCCGAACATGAGACCGACACCGGCCGTGAGCGCCATCGCCAACGCGCCCCAGAAGGTCACCCGCCACATCCCTTTGACGATGCTGGCGCCCCCTGTGTAGGCGGCAAGCGCACCGAGCGCGGCCAGAAATGCAAGCGATGCGATACCGACTGTCCAGGCCAGCCACTGAGTGCCGGACACGAGGGCAACCAGCAATGGCAGGAGCGCGCCGACGGTGAAAGCCAGCGCCGAGGAGAACGCGGCCTGCAGCGGCCGGGCGCTGACCGTCTCGGAGATGCCCAGCTCGTCGCGGGCATGGCTGCCCAGGGCATCGGCGGCCATGAGCTGGGTGGCGACCTGCTCGGCCAGTTTTTGCTCGACGCCCCGCTGCACATAGATTGCCGCCAATTCGGCGTGCTCGCGCTCGGTATCGGTCGCCAATTCGACGCGCTCGCGGGCGAGGTCGGCCTGTTCGGTGTCGGCCTGCGAGCTGACCGAGACGTATTCGCCGGCGGCCATCGACATCGCTCCGGCGACCAGTCCGGCGACACCGGCGATCATCACGGCGCCGTGCGTGCCGTTGGCGGAGGCCACGCCGATGATCAGGCTGGCGGTGGAGACAATGCCGTCGTTGGCCCCCAGTACGGCGGCGCGCAGCCAGCCGATGTGGTGCGTGCGGTGGCGCTCTGCCAGGTAATGGTCTGTTCTCATCGTTGTGCAATTAAAGTGGTTTGGCTGTCTTCAATTCGGGGGTAACGTTTGCGCCGCTCACAAGGGAATCACATCGCCCTTGGCCGGTACGTGAACCTCTGTGTCTTTCAGTTGTGCCGCGAAGCTTTGCATGACCTGTTCGTCGCCGTGCACGAGAACCGTTCGCCTGGGGCGCAAGGCGCGGTGCCAGGCCAGCAGCTCGTCGCGATCCGCGTGCGCCGAAAAGCCGTTGATGGTGTAGAGCTTCGCGCGCACCGGCACGTTGTCGCCGAACAGGGTCACCTGTTTGGCGCCGTCGATCAGCAGGCGCGCGAGCGTGCCGCGCGCCGCGTAGCCGACGAAGATGATGCTGGAGTCTTCGCGCCAGAGATTGTGGCGCAAATGATGGCGCACCCGCCCGCCGGTGCACATGCCGGAGCCGGCCATGATCACGGCGCCGCCGACCAGCCGATTCAGAGCCATCGACTCGTCGGTCTGGCGAGTGAAGCGCAGCGCCGGCAGCTTGAACGGGTCCTTGCCGCCTTCGAACATCGCGTAGTCTTTCGGCGCATAGCATTCGGCATGGCGGCGAAAGATTTCGGTTGCCGAGATTGCCATCGGCGAATCCAGAAACACGGGCAGCGAGCGCTGCAGGCGCCCCTTCTCGATGCCTTCGCGCAGATAGTAGAGGATCTCCTGGGCGCGCTCCATGGCGAAGGTCGGAATGACGACGTTGCCGCCGCGCGCAAAGGTGTCGGTAATGGCCGTGTAGAGCTCTTCGATCGACGGCGCCAACGCTTTGTGCAGCCGGTCGCCGTAAGTGGTTTCCATGACTACCGTGTCGGCTGGCGGAGGAATTTGCGGATTGCGCAGGATCGCCCGGCCGCTGTATCCGAGATCGCCCGAGAAAATGATCGACCCACGCGGCGCCTGTGTTTGTTCGATGCGAATGCTGGCCGAGCCGAGAATGTGGCCGGCATCGTAAAAGGTGGCGCTCAGGTGCGGCGTGAGCGCCACTGCTTCACCGTACGTGGCGGTGCGGCCGAACCGATCGAGTGCGTTGAGCGCATCGAGCGTGTCGTAGAGCGGCCTGTGCTGCGCTTCGCCGCGCCGAGCCGCGTGTCGCGCGTGGCGTTCCGCGTCTTCCTCGTGCAGGCGGGCCGCATCCAGCATCACCAGCCGAGCCAGTTCGCGCGTGGCCGCCGTGGTGATTATCTCTCCGGTGAAGCCGCGCTTGACCAGCAACGGGATCCGTCCGCAGTGGTCGAGATGGGCGTGCGTGAGCAGCAGCACGTCGATCGATTTGGGATCGAAGCCGAACGCTTCGGCGTTTTCGTCGTCGAGGTCGCGGCCGCCCTGATACATGCCGCAATCGATCAGGAGGCGCTTGCCCTGCGCCTCGAGCAGGTGGCAGGAGCCGGTGACTTCGCGGTCCGCGCCGTGAAACGATATCTTCATGGTTGTCTCGTCGGTTGGTTTGCGGGTTCGTCGAGCAGTGCGCTGCCGTTTTGACGATGCCAGGCGAGGATGCCGTTCCACGCTTCCTCGGCCGACTCGGCGTACCAGAACAGCTCGCGATCTTCTTCGTCGATGCTGCCTGTGTCGACCAGGAAATCGACATTGAAAACCTTTTGCCAATAGGCCTGGCCGATCAGCACGATCGGAATGGGCGCGCTCTTGCGGGTCTGGATCAGCGTCAGCGCGCAGAACAGTTCGTCCAGCGTGCCATAGCCGCCCGGCAAAGCCACCAGCGCGGCGGCGCGCTTGACGAAGTGGAGCTTGCGCATCGCGAAGTAGTGAAACTGCAGGCACAGGCCCGGCGTGATGTAGGGGTTCGGGTACTGTTCGCGCGGCAGCCTGATGTTCAGGCCGACGCTTGGCGCGCCGGCGTCGAACGCGCCGCGGTTGACAGCCTCCATGGCGCCCGGGCCGCCGCCGGTGAGCACTGCCAGTCGCGGGTTACCCGCGTTGCCCACCAGTTGCCCCAACTGGTGTCCGACCATGTAGTAAGGGGAGAGGGCCAGGCGGTGTTCGGCCAGCCGCAATGCGCGCGCGCAGGCGGTATCGGCGGGGCGTGCGGCCATGGCACGGCGCGCCGCATCGAGCTCGCGGCTCGCCGTGTCGGGCTCGCGCAGACGCGTGCTGCCGAAGACGACGATCGTGCGCTCGATGCCGTGGGCCGCGAGCACCAGTTCGGCCTTGAGGTAGTCCAGTTGAATGCGCGCGCCGCGCACCGCGTCGGTATGCAGGAAGGCGACATCGCTGTCGGCCTCCAGGTACGACGGGTCCTGCATGATGGCACGCAGGCGTTGATCGACCTCGGCTTCTTCCTCGCGGGATTTGGGGTGCTCCCAGGGCAGCGGCGTGCGGCGCACGTTGCGTTGCGCGGGCGGCGGGATGGTGGGCTTCTTGGCACTCAACGTTCGCCTCCTGTGCGTGGCATACGGTCAATCGAGGGCGCCTTGGCAGACGTGCACGTGCTCCGGTGCGGGGCTTTGTTTGCGTGAAGACAAGCGGATAAAGCGAGCAAATGCCGCCGCTTTGTTAATGTTGCCGTGTTTGGATGCGGGCCGGTTTGATTTTTATCATCGGCGCACGCTAAGGCAGCGACTTCGGCGCCGCAGCCGGCGTGGATGGTGTTGTCGGCATGATGCGCCCGTCGCGCATCGTCACGATTTCGTCGACCAGTGTCGACAGACCGCCCAGTCGATGCGTGATGAGCAGCACGCTGCGGCCTGTCATGGCCTTGGCGAGCGCTTCGTAGAGTTCGGCGGCGGTGCCCGCGTCGAGTCCCTCGGTCGGCTCGTCGAGGATCAGGATCGGCGCATCGGCCAGCAGCGCCCGAGCGATGGCGATACGCCTGGCTTCGCCGCCCGACACGCGCGTGCCGTTCTCGCCGACCCAGGTGTCCAGACCCTGCGGCAGGCTGGCCACGTAGTTTTCGAGCTGCGCCTGGCCGATGACCCGCCGCAGCTCCTCGTCGCTGGCCTCGGGGCGCGCCAGCCGCAGGTTGTCGCGCAGACTGGCGTCGAACAGGTAAGGGGACTGATCGACGACCGCGATGCGCGCGCGCGCGTCGTCGCCGTGCCAGGCCTCGAGCGGGGCGCCGCCCAGCGTGATCGAACCCTGGTACGGGTACAGGCGCAGCATAGCGCCCACCAGACTGCTTTTGCCGCTGCCGGACGGGCCGACCAACCCCAGGCGGCGGCCGTGCGGCAGATCGAGATCGACGCCATCGAGCACCCATGGACCTTGCTCGTCGTAGCGCAGGCGCAATTGGCGAATGACCAGGTCGTTGTTCGCCACGGTTGGCGATGGGGACTGCGGCTCGATCACGGCGGGCGGGGTATCGGCTAGGGAGAAAACGCGGCGTGCGCACGCCAGTGTTGTGCTCAGCTGCGCCCAGGCTTCCGGTAGCGGCGCGATGGTCTCGAACGTCGCCATCGCGAGCAACACCAGCATGGTCAGATCGGACGGCGGCAGGGCGGCCCGCTGCAGCGCGGCCAGACCGACGGCCAGCGCGAATACCACCGCGAGTTGTGTCATCAGTGTGACGCCCGCGCCGCCAATGGCCTGGAGCCGATCGATTCGGCGTTGAGCCTGCTGAAGTTGCCCGGCCGTCGCGGCAATCCGTTCGGCATGAGCGGATTCGGCGCCGTAAAGGGCCAGTTCGGCGCGTCCACGCACGCCGTCGGCCGCCAGCATGCGCAGGCGCTCGGCGCAAGCGATGGCCTGTGCGCCCGGCACGGCGGCGCGGCTGATCGTCCAGCGCGGCAGCAGCATGCCGCCAATGGCGATAAGCGCGGCCAGCAGCAGCGCCAGCGAAGGCAGATAGTAAAACACGGTGGCCAGCACCACCATGCTGACGGCTGCGGCAACGATCATCGGCAGCAGCGCGCCGAGATAGGCGTGTTCCAGCGCGTCGACGTCGGCGCGCAGGCGCGAGAAGAGTTCGGCGCTGTGCATGCCCCCCAGGCGTGCCGGCGCGAGCGGCACCAGACGCGCGAACAGCCAGACACGCAGGCGCGCCAGCAGGCGCAAGGTCGCTTCGTGAGTTACCAGCCGCTCGCCATAACGGCCACCGGTGCGCAGGATCGCAAACAGGCGAATCAGCGCGGCCGGGGTGTAATAGTTGATCGCCGCGCCGCTCGCGCCCGCCAATGCCATGCTGGTAATGAAATGACCGGACACGGCCATCAGGCCGATACCGGAGAGCGTGCTGATCAACGCCATCGCAACGCCGGCGGCGAGCCAGCGGCGATCCGCACCGCGCAGCAACGCGAGCAATCTGCGGAAGAGGGCGGCGGTGCCGGCCGTGTCGGAAGCGTGCGGTTTCATGCGGCCAGATCCGCTCGCAGCAAATCCGCGAAGATGCCATTGGCGGCCCGCAAGGCAGCGACCGTGCCTTGTTCGGCGATTTGGCCGTGCGCCAGGACGGCCACCTGCTCGTGATCGGCGAGCGTCGCCAGACGATGCGCGACGCGCACGACGGTACGGCCCTCGCAAAGCGAGGCCAGCGCCGCGTCGACGTCGGCCGACAGGGCGCTGTCGAGGTGCTGAGTCGGCTCGTCGAGCAGCAGCAGCGGCGCGTCGCGCAGCCAGGCGCGGGCCAGCGCCAGGCGCTGGCATTCGCCGCCAGACAGGCCCAGGCCGCGCTCGCCCAGCAGCGTATCGAGCCCCTGCGGCAGCCGGCCGACGACCGGTGCAAGGGCCGCGGCATGGATGGCGCGCTGCAACTGGAGCTGGTCGGCATGCGGCGCTGCGATGAGCAGGTTTTCGCGCAGCGTGCCGTGGAACACGTGCGGGCGTTGAGGTACCCAGCCAATGTGCCGGCGCCATGCGCTCATCTCCAGGCTGGACAGGTTCTGGCCGTTGACGAGGATGCGCCCGGCCGCCGGTTCGACGAATCCCATCAGCAGTGCCAGCAGTGTGCTTTTGCCGCCGCCACTGGCGCCGACCACGGTGATGGTGGTGCCGGCCGCGACGGTCAGATCGAGACCGCGCAGCACCTGGCGGTCAGGCGCGTAGCCGAAGCTGAGGTCCTCGCATGCAAGCGCGACGCGAGATGCCTGGAAAACCACGGGTGCCGAGGCTGGCGAGGGTAAAGCGGTTTCGGGCTGATTGCCGCTTGTCGCAGCGCTGTCCGCCAGCAGGCCGACTAGGTCTTCGGCAGCGGCGGCGGCTTCCATGCGCTGGTGCCGGCGCACGCCGAGCTGGCGCAGCGGCAGGAAGAATTCCGGCGCCAGCAGCAAAATGAACAAGCCCGGCTCGAAGGCCAGATGGCCCCACATCAGGCGAAAGCCGATCAGCACGGCCAGCACGGCAATACTGACGGTGGCGAAGAATTCCAGCACCAGTGCCGACAGGAAGGCAATGCGCAACACCGCCATGGTCTCGCGCCGGTAGGCCTCGCCGGTGCGCGCCAGCAACGCCTGCTCGCGCGCGGCGGCTCGGTAAAGACGCAGCGTGGTGAGCCCCGACAGGGCGTCCATGAAGCGCGCGCCCATGCGCCGCAGCCGCATCCAGCGCTGCTCGCTGGCGTGCTCGGCGGCTTGCCCGACCAGCACCATGAACACCGGAACCAGCGGGGCGGTGATCGCCAGCACCAGCGCGGACCAGGGGTCGGCCGGCAGGACCGCCAATAGAATGATGGCCGGGACGACGACCGCGAAGGCCATCTGCGGCAGGTAACCCGCGTAGTAGGGAACCAGGGCGTCCAGGCCGTCGACCACGCGCGTGGCCAGATCGCCGCTGGATTGTTGCGCGGCCCAGCGCGGCCCCAGTTGGCGCATCCGGGCCTCCAGCGTCTGGCGCACCACGGCGCTGACCCGGGCACCGGCCTCGAAGGTCATGCGCCGCTGCCAAAGCGTGAGGGCGAAACGAAGCGCGGCAAGCAGCGGGAGCGCCGCGAGCGCGGGCCAGACTTGCGCCAGAGCCCGGCCTTGGAAGATCGCCGCGGCGAGCACATGGGCTATCAGCCATGCACCCACGCACATCAGCACGGCTTGCAACGCGCCGGCCACGATGCCGGCGGCGAGCAGGCGGCGCACTGGGCGCGCCTGCTCGCGCAGCCAGCCGGTTACCGAGGCCTTCACCCGCGACTTCTCGTCTTAGCGCGCGGGGCGGTGTTGCTGGCGGTTGGCGGCTTCGGCCTCGGCCTTGCGGTTGGCGACTTCTTCCTGGGTGTCGAGCAGGGCGCCACCGGCGGCGGCGACCAGCACGATCATGGCGGTGCCGACCAGCCAGGCGAAATACCATGCGCCGAGGTTACCGAGCAGGATGGCGATGACGATGACCATAAAGGCGATCGCCATGAAGAGGATGAATTGAAACGTCGTTTTCATGATGACTCTCAGTAGGCGTGTTCGTCAGCTTCGACGTCGGCTGCGCTGACCTTGCCGCGCATTACGTAGAAGGCCCAGCTCGTGTACCACAGGATCAGCGGCACGAAAAAGACCGCAAAACCGACCATCCAGGTCAGGGTCAGTTTGCTCGAGCTGGCATTCCATACCGTCAGGCTTTGCGCGGGCACGCTGCTCGATGGCAGCAGGAACGGGAACAGCGCCACGCCTGCCGTGCCGATCACGCCGAGCCAGGCGATCGCGCCCAGCCACCAGGCCAGGTGCGAGCGGCGCGCGCCGGCGGCCAGCCACCCCAGCAGCATGCCGGCAACGGCAAGTGCCGGAACGATCCAGAGTACCGGATAGGTCTGGAAGTTGGCGAACCACGCGCCTGCGGCCGGCACGACGGTTTGCTGCAGCGGCGTTTGCGCGACGCCCGCGCCCGGGCCGGCGCTCAGGACGAAGCCGGTCATGCCGTGCACCCACAGGCCGCCGATGGCAAACAGCGCGATGGCGACCAGCGCCGCAATACGGGCCAATTGACGGGCGCGGTCGTACATGACGCCGGTCGCACCGTTCATGACGGTCGCCGCGCCCATGAATATCGACAGCGAGGCCGACAGCAGGCCGCACAGGATCGCGAACGGGTTGAGCAGGGCCAGGAACGAGCCGGTGTAGGTCGAGGTCAGGTTCCAGCTGAAGTGGAACGGCACGCCCTGGAACAGATTGCCGAATGCGGCACCGAACACGACCATCGGCACCAGGCCGCTGACGAACAGCGACCAGTCCCAGACGTTGCGCCAGCGCGCCGACGGAAGCTTGCTGCGGTATTCGAAGCCGAGCGGGCGCACGATCATGCTCCACAGCAACAGCAGCATGACCACGTAGAAGCCGGAGAAGGCCGTGGCGTAGATCAGCGGAAATGCGGCAAACACCGCTCCGCCGCCAAGAATGAACCAGACCTGATTGCCGTCCCAGTGCGGACCGATGATATTGAGCGCAACGCGGCGTTCGGTGTCGGTGCGTCCGACGTAGCGCAGGATCGTCCCGACGCCCATGTCCATGCCGACCATCACGGCCAGCCCGATCAGCAGCACGCCGAGCAGCAGCCACCAGACGAATTGAAGTGCAGCGTAGAGTTCCATGGTTCAAGCCTCCGTGCCGGCCAAACGCCCGGCTTGCCATTGTTTGTCAGAAGAATTCGCATCAGGGTGGCTATCGGGGCCTTGGCGTATGGTGCGCACCATCAGATACATTTCGACGATGATGAAGATCGTGTAAAGGCTGACGAAACCGATCAGCGAGAAGATCATGTAGCCCACGCTGTGTGTCGAGGCCGACATCCAGGTCGGCAGCATGCCGTACACCGTCCACGGCTGCCGGCCCAGTTCGGCCACCACCCAGCCGGCCTCGTTGGCCAGGAAGGGCACCGGAATCATCACTACCGCGAGCTTGAGGAACCAGCGCTTGCGCTCGACCCGGTTACGCATCGTGTAGATCACCGCGAGGACGAAATAGGCCAGCATGAACAGGCCCAGCGCCACCATTACGCGGAACGACCAGAAAATCGGCGCGACCTGCGGTATCGAGTCGCGTGCGGCGGTGGCGATTTGCGCATCGGTAGCCTGCGTCACGTCGGGCGCGTAGCGTTGCACCAGGAAGCCATAGCCGAGATCCTTTTCGTGCGCGTTGAATTGCGCCAGCGCGCCGGCGTTATGCGGATCGGCCGCCAGTCGCTGCAACGCGGCGACCGCTGGAATGCCGTTGTGAATGCGGGCGATCGCTTCCTGCTCGAGTTGTTCGATGCTGGGCACCGTGCCGGTCAGCGAGTGGGTGACCAGCAGCGACAACACGTACGGCACCTGGATTTCGCCACGGTTGGTCTGGTCGCGCTGCGACGGGAAGGCGATCAGGTTGAAGGGCATTGGCGCCGGCTGGGTTTTCCAGAGGCCTTCCATGGCCGCCAGCTTGGTCGGCTGCGCCTGGCCGCCGATAAAGCCCAGCGCGTCGCCCAGCGTAATGACGCCGGCCGTGGCGAGCACGCCAAACAGCACCGCCATGCGGAACGAGCGGCGGGCCAGATCGACGTGGCGCTGCTTGAGCAGATACCAGGCGCTGACGCCGGCCACGAAGATGGCCGCCGTGACGTATCCGGCGATGCTGGTATGGACGAACTTGGCCTGGGCGTCCGGGCTGAAGATCAGCTCGGTGAAGCTGCTCAGTTCCATGCGCATGGTGGTCGGGTTGAAGCTCGCGCCATGCGGCATTTGCATGAAGCTGTTGGCGATCAGGATCCACAGCGCCGACAGATTCGAGCCCAACGCCACCAGGTAGGTCACCGCCAGATGCTGGCCGCGCTTGAGGCGGTCCCAGCCGAAGGCCATCAGGCCGACGAAGGTGGATTCCATGAAGAAGGCCATCAGGCCTTCGATGGCCAGCGGCGCGCCGAAAATATCGCCGACGAAACTCGAGTAGAACGACCAGTTGGTGCCGAACTCGAATTCCATGGTCAGCCCCGTGGCCACGCCCAGCGCAAAGTTGATCAGGAACAGCTTGCTCCAGAACTGTGTAATGCGCTTGTAGATCTCTTTGCCGGTGGTGACGTAGACCGTCTCCATGGCCGCCAGCATGAACGACATGCCAAGCGTGAGCGGGACGAACAGGTAGTGATAAAGCGCCGTGAGCGCGAACTGCAGTCGTGACAGATCAACTACGTTGATGTCGTGCATGGTGGTGACGTCCTAACGGAAGATAGACTGAATCCTAAATGTTCTTGGGCATTATTTGCGCTTCGTCTTTCGTAGAGTTGACGAAAATCAACCCGCCAACACATTCCGCCGCGGTGTGGCATAACGCCGCAGTTCAGGTCTTCACATCGTCAGATGCTATCCATACCCGCTGCGGGTGTAAAGAGATTCGGGGCGGTGCCGCCGTATTCGGACGACGAAGTGTCTGTTTATCGCGCTCCTTCACAAACTCCGGGGCGAGGCGTAGACGTGGCGCTTGCCCGATGAACCGCCGAGCAGTGGCATTGGGCGTGCCGCCACTACTTGCAGGGGGATCGCCACGAGGCGATTGGCGAGGCGATCAAGGAGCGGCCGAGCGTTCTGGAGATCGGATTACATTGAGCGAACCCTTGAGCTATCGACGCTGCCCGGCTCGGCGGCATCGCGTACGGCACGCGGATGTGCACCGGCGGGCGTGGCGATGCTCGCGGCGAAGTAGAATGTTCGTCGGAAAAAGCTGGCGATCGTGGGGTGGGAGCTATGCAGCGTCAATTCGAAGACCTTCTGGTAGGCAGTATCGAGCTGTTTTGTCTGGCCGCCGAGCTGGAGAGCTTCACTGCGGCGGCTACGGCAGCCAGCGTCACGCCCGCGGCCGTCAGCCGCGCAGTGGCGCGGCTGGAGAAGCGCCTGGGAGCGCGGCTTTTCGTCCGAACCACGAGGCAAATTCGGCTGACCGATCTGGGAAGACGCTACTTCGAGCAGTGCCGTCATGCGCTCAACCAATTGGTGGATGCCGAACGGGAAGCAACCGGGCAACAGACGATCCCGGCCGGGGTTCTGCGCATCAGCATGCCGACACCGTACGGACATTACCGCGTTCTTCCACTATTGGCCGAATTCAGGCAGCGCTACCCCGGCGTTACTGTCGAGACACATCTGAGCAACCGCAATATCGATTTCGTGGACGAAGGCTTCGATCTCGCGATACGGGGTCGCGCGCCGCAGGATTCCGGTCTGATTGCGCGCAAGCTCGAGGATGCGGCGCTGGTTGCCGTCGCTTGCCCGGCGTACCTGGAGCGAGCCGGAAAACTGGACTCGCCGGATGACTTGATCAACCACGAGTGCATTCAGTTCGAGTTGCCCAGCAGCGGACGCGACATACCGTGGACATTCAAGCATGGGGGCGCCACCGTGGAGATCATGACGCGCGGGGGCTATGGAACATCGGGTGACGTGCTGGCAGGCGTAACGTTGGCCCGCCACGGGGCGGGGATATTCCAAACGTACCGATTCATCGTGGAAAAGGACATTGCCGACGGCACGTTGCGTGAGGTGCTCGTGCCCTATGGCGGATGCTCACGTCCGTTCATCCTGCTTTATCCGCACGGCCGGCATTTATCGTCGCGGGTACGGTGTTTCGTGGATTTTCTGGTGCAGCGACTCCAGTCGCCGACGGCCGATAAGGAAAGGCCGTCCGCAGGCTAGCCGGCCGAGGGCGTCGTGGCCGGCCTATCGACGGCCTCGCTGCTGACGATAAGCGTCGACCGGCAGCCCGCCCCATCCCCAGTTCTCTGTGCTTACCTCCTCGATTACCACGAAGGTCGATTCCAGCGGCTTGTTCAGGACGTCGAGCAACAGGTGGCTGACGCCTTTGATGAGCCGGGCCTTTTCCTCGGCGGTGACGGACTCGTTGTCAGGTTTGGTCCCTTCGCGGGTGACCTGAATAGTGACCATGGGCATGTCGCTCTCCTTAATTGATGGCAATGCAACGGCGCCGCCGGATGGCGCCGGGGAGTGCTCAGTGACCGGCGCTCTGGCCGCCATCGACATGCAGGATTTCTCCCGTGACAAACGGCGCCGCATCGAGATATAGAATGGCGTTGACGACGTCGCTCATCTCGCCCATGTGGCCGACCGGATGGAGCGCGCCGAGCGCCTCGTGCGTTTGAGGGGCATGCATGGGCGATTTGATGACCCCCGGTGAGACGGCATTGGCGCGAATGCCGCGTTTTGCGTATTCGATCGCAAGAGACTTCGTGACAGCATTCAAGCCACCCTTGGTTAGCGATGCGAGTGCCGAAGGCACACTGCTGTTGGCGTGATCGACCAGGCTGGTGGTGATGGTGACCACATGGCCGCTGGACTGCTTCTGCATCTGCTCGATGGCGAGTTGCGTGATATGGAAGAAGCCCGCGAGGTTGACTCCGGTGATGGCCGCATAGTCTTCGGACGTGTATTCGGTAAACGGTTTGGCGAGGAAAATGCCGGCGTTGTTGATCAGCGTATCGATGCGGCCAAAGCGCGCCACCCCTTGCTCGATGACACGGCGGGCCGTGGCCGGGTCGGCGATGTCGCCGGCCACGGCCAGGACATCAGGGTCCTCCGACGGCTTGATCGAGCGCGCCGTGGCAACGACGCGGTGGCCGAGTTGGCGGAATGCTTCGACTGTCTCGGCGCCAATGCCTTGCGACGCGCCAGTCACGACGATAACTTTTTGTGACGTACTCATGTTGAACCTCGACTAAGTTGTTTAAGCTTTCTTTCGAACCGGGCCGGCGGCGCCGATAGGTGCCAAATGTAGGCGCGTTGCCGCGAAACTCGAATACCCGCCATGGACAAACAGTCTTGCGTCGCAGGAACAAATCATCGGGGTCTCAGGAAGCAGGCCGTCGCACGCGTTACTCGCCGGCGGCGCGGACGGGCAAACCCAACATGTTTTTCGTGTGGTCGGCGGTGCAATTGTTCGCCTTGATTGCGAGCGGGGTATACACTTTTCGTCAGGCAGCGGCCTGGCGAGCGCATGGCCAGGAGGAGGTCGGCCATCTCGCTCACATTTGCTCGGCATCTCGGCTAGGAGCATCAAAATGAAAATTCGCAAGAGCATCGCCCTCGTAGTGCTGGCGGCCATGGCCGTGAGCACCGCACTCCTGTCGCCCGCCAGTGCGGGCGAACCTGGCTCGAGCTTGCTGGCTCAAGGGGGCGGCTCATACAACCGCATGGGACCCGGGATGATGGGGCAGGGGATGACGAGCGGCGGCATGATGGGACAGCCCGCCGAGCCCGCTGCGGCGCCAGCGGCGACTGCTAACCCGCGGCGCGCGGCTACGCTGCAGTCCTATATTCAGGGCCATCACCTGTCCTGCATGCAATGCCACGGGATCGAAAACAACGGTTTCGGTCCATCGTTTGCCGAGGTGTCGGCCGCTTATGAGCAGCGCCACGGCGCACGGGCACTATTGGCCGAGCATATCGCCAATGGCTTTGGCCGCATGCCGGGCGGGCTGGCGAGTCAGGCCGAGGCGGAGCGCCTGGCCGCGATGATCGAGTCGCTCGACAAAGGGAAGCCCTGACGACGTGGCCGTCATCTCGCGCAGGCAGCCGAGCGCCGGCCAGGATGGTTTGGCTCGCGCGGCAGGCTCACGCCGGGGCGCGACTCTGGCCGATGGCATCGAGCTCGGCCAAGGCCTCTTCGCTCGGATGCCATTGCGCCACCTTCAGGTTCTCGCGCAGATGCGCGAGCGACGACGTGCCGGGGATCAACAAAATGTTGGGCGCGCGATGCAGGAGCCAGGCAAGCGCCAACTGCATTGGCGTGGCTCCCGCCGACTCGGCGAGTCGCGCCAACACCGACGATTGAATCGGCGTGAAGCCGCCGAGCGGGAAAAACGGCACGTAAGCGATGGCTTGTTCGGCGAGCGAGTCGACCAGTGCGTCGTCGGCGCGATGCACCAGGTTGTAATGGTTCTGCACGCAGGCGATTGCCGTGATGCGTTGTGCCTCGGCGACTTGCGCAGCCGTGACGTTGCTCAGGCCGATATGCCGCACCAGCCCTTGCCGCTGGAGTTCGGCCAGGGCCGTGATCTGCCTTTCAATGGATCCCTCGCTCGGCGCGTGAACGTCTTTCATGATGCGCATATTGACGACATCGAGGGTGTCCAGGCCGAGGTTGCGCAGGTTGTCGTGCACGCCGCGCGCGATGTCCGCCGGCTCGGCCGCCGGCAGCCACGCGCCGTCGCTGCCGCGCACGGCACCGACTTTGGTGACGATGACGAGATCGTCCGGGTAGGGGTGGAGCGCCTCGCGGATGATCTGGTTGGTGATATGCGGCCCGTAGAAATCGCTGGTATCGATATGGTTGACCCCCAGGGCCAGCGCCTCGCGCAGCACGGCGACGGCCGCGGCGCGGTCCTTGGGCGGGCCGAACACGCCCGGGCCGGCCAGTTGCATGGCGCCGTAGCCCAGGCGACGCACCGGGCGGCCGGCCAGGTAAAACGTGTGTTCGGGATCGAGTTGCGGCATGACGTGCTCCTTAGTGAGTGTAGAGCTTCAGTATGGCGGCGTTGATTTGTTAAATAAATAAGTCTAAATTCCACGGGTTGTTTAAAAATATGAACAATAACCATGGAATTGAATGATCTCGCGGCTTTCGTCTCGGTCGCCCGCGCCGGCGGTTTTCGCGATGCGGCCCGCATCGCGGGTGTTTCCGCCTCGAGCCTGAGCATTGCCGTGCGTCGTCTCGAAGCCAGGCTCGGCCTGCGGCTGCTCAATCGAACTACGCGCAGCGTCGCGCCGACCGAGGCAGGGCAGCGCCTGCTCGACAAGCTGACACCGTTGTTCGGCGAGATGGAAGCGGCGCTCGACGTGCTGAACGTGTTCCGCGACAAACCGACCGGCACGCTCAGGCTCAACGTGCCGGCGAGCGCCGCGCGCACCATACTGCCAGGCATCGTTACCGCGTTCCTGAAGGCTTATCCGGGGATTCGCGTGGAAGTCGTGGTGGAGGATGGCTTCGTCGATGTGCTGTCGGTCGGCTGTGATGCCGGCATTCGCTACGACGAGCGGCTCGAGCAGGACATGATCGCGGTGCCGATCGGCCCGCGTGTGGAGTGCTTCGCCACTGCCGCGGCGCCAGGCTACCTCGACGCGCACGGGCGGCCCGGGCATCCACGCGAACTGCTGTCGCACGCCTGTTTGCGTGTGCAATTCGCCGGCGGAGCAACACCGACCTGGAAATTCGAGCGCGCCGGCGAAGTCGTTGAAATCGACCCGCCAGGGCCTTTGCTGGTGAGGCCCGCAGCGGCGCTCGATTTGAGCATCGCCGCTGCCGTGGCAGGTGTCGGCGTGATACATCTGTTCGAGGAATTGCTGCGCCCGCATCTGGAGAGCGGTGCGCTGGAACCGATTCTCACGCCGTGGCGGCAATCCTTTTCGGGGCCGTTCCTGTATTACCCGGGGCGGCGCCATTTGCCGGCGCCGCTGCGGGCTTTTGTCGATTTTTTGAAGGCGGGTGATATGGCGGGCTACCCGTCAACGGATGTCAAACCTTGATTGCACCGTGCACCTACGTGCCACCGCCGGGACACGTGGCGAAATCGAGCGCCATGTATTTGGCGCCCTCGATCGGATTGAAGGTGTATGGCGGGATTTCCTTGAAACCAAGCGATTCGTAGATCCGCAACGCTGCCTGCATCGTCGGCAGCGTATCGAGCAGGATGCGCGTATAACCGGCTTGTTTGGCACTGCGGCAGATCGCTTCGGCCAGGCGTTGGCCGAGCCGTTGGCCACGTCCCGCGGGGCGCACGAAAAGACGCTTCATCTCGCAGGTCGTCGCATCGAGCGGGCGCATTGCCACACAGCCAACGACCTGATGGTCTTGCCAGGCTAGCAGGACGCGGCCTTGCGGTTCGGCGTATTTGCCGGGCAGGCCAGCGAGCTCCTCCTCGAAATTCTGGAAGCACAGGTCGATGTCCAAACTGTCGGCATACTCGCGAAAGATGGCTTGTACAACGGCGAGATGTTCGGGGAAAACGGCTGATCTGATGTCGGTCATATTGGAGAATCCGTACCCGGGTTTAACGCGCGATTCGGCCCAAGTGTAATGCCATTCGCGCGCGGCAGGAGAGCGGCTCAGGGCCGGCGGGCCGCGGGGGGCGGTCAGCAAACCTGTCGTCCCGGTGCTATCCTGATCGGCTGAATAATCAACAATCGTAGGAGAGCATCCCATGTCTCGTGTCGACGTCAGTATCAAGACCCGCGATGGCGTTTGTCCCGCTTCGGTTTTTACTCCTGCCGGTGTGGCCGGTCCCTGGCCGGGGGTGATTTTTTTCATGGACGGTTACGGTATTCGCCCGGCGCTGTGGGAGATGGCGCAACGCCTGGCCGATGGCGGTTATCTGGTGCTATTGCCCGATCTCTACTACCGCGACGGGCCGTATGAGCAGATGGTGCCCAAGGCGGCGGCCACCGACCCGGCGCTGAAGGCCGCGATGATGGCCAAGGTGAGGAGCCTGGACCGCGACCGAAAAGTTGCCGATGCGGCAGCGTTTATCGATTATCTGGCCTCGCGCAGCGACGTCACAGGGCCCCGGTTTGGCGCGACCGGCTATTGCATGGGCGGTAACGTGTCGCTGACGGCCGCCGGCGCCTTTCCCGAGCGTTTCGCCGCGGCGGCGTCGTTTCACGGCGGCGGGCTGGCTGCCGACAATCCGGACAGCCCTCATCATTTCGTCGGCAAGATCACCGGCCGCATTTATGTGGCCGGTGCCGTCGAGGATGGTTCGTTCCCCGACGAACAGAAACAGCGGCTGGAGCAGGCGTTGACCGAAGCCAAAGTGCCGCACGTGGTGGAAACCTATCCGGGTGCGCTGCACGGCTTCGCGGTGCCGGACCACAATGTCTACGACAAAGAGGCTGCCGAGCGGCATTGGACGGCGCTGTTCAAGCTATTCGAGCAGACGCTGGGCGCTGGTGCCTGAAAATCCAGCGCGTCCGCTCGTTGGCATGGCCGCCGCACCGGGCATTTCAGCGTGCGGCAGCGTCGACGAATTCCGATGTGTAGGTTTTGGATAAATCGACGTAGCCTGACTTGACCGACGGCTCGATGGTCGAGAGCAGGCGCAGCACATTGGCCGGGCCATCGGCGGGCATCCGGCCGTCGCTCGAGAACATCGGCAGGAAGGCTTCGAGCGCGGTCGTGTAGAGCGTCTTGCGACGGCCATAGTATGAGGACGGCAGCAACTCGACGATCTGCGCCGCGGTGTGGCGGTGCATGTAGTGCAGCGTCTTGACGAAAGCGCGCACCAGCTTGCCGGCTTCGGCGCGATGGCCCTCGACCCAGGCTGAAGGCATGTAGAGGCAGCCGGCCGGATAGTCGCCGCCGAGCGCGGCGCGGGTGCCGGCTTCAGTGCGCAGGTCGACCAATATCTTGGCCTCACCGCTCGCGAGCAACTCGGCGGCCGTCGGGTCGGTCGTCATGCCGGCGGCAATGCGGTGGCTGCGCATCGCGTCGATGAAGGTCGTGCCGGCGCTTACGGCCACCATCTTGTAGTCGTGGCGGCTGAACCCGGCGCCAGTCATCAGGTATTGCGTAAGGAAGTCGGTCGAGGAGCCCAAATCGGTTACGCCGAGCACCTTGCCCTTGAGGTCGGCCGGCGTTTTGATGTGCGTCGCGTCTCGTGCCGACACCAGCTCGACTTCACCCGGCGTCTTGGTCAGTTGCACCAGCGAAATGACTTCGGTGCCCTTGCTCTGCAGATCGATGGTGTGGTCATAGAAGCCGACCACGCCTTGCACCGCGCCGGCGATCATTTCGTCTTCGGCGTTGACGCCTGCCGGCTCCGTCACGACATCGACGTTCAACCCCGCCTGCTTGAAATAGCCCAAGCGCTCAGTGAGGATGGCCGGCAGGTAAATGAGTTTGTTGACGCCACCGACCATGATGGTGATTCTTTCAGCGGCGCGCACCGTGCCGACGAGGCCTCCCAGCGCGATGGCGACAACGGCGGCGCCGGCGATGCGTGTCAAGTTGTTCATGCGTTGTCTCATCCATGAATTTATAAGAATGTTTATTTCGCCCCAGCGCAGGCGTACCGCATGCTTTTTCTGTCGCGGCCGCACCGTCGTGCTGGTCCTGCGTCACGGCTCACCGACAGGCAATTGCACCAGGGCGCTTAGACCGGCCTGGTCGGGCCGGCCGAGCAACTCCACTTTTGCGCCGCACGCCTTGGCCGCCTCGCTCACGATTGCCAGGCCAAGGCCGAACCCACCGTTGTCAGAGGTGTTGCCGCGGCTGAATCGCTCGAACACGTGCGGCCGCACTTCCGCCGGAATGCCCGGGCCGGTATCGTCGACACGTACGCTTGCCTGTGTGCCAGCGTGGCCCACGAGCAGTGTTACGTTGCCGCCGCGCGGCGTGTAGCGCACGGCGTTGTCGACCAGATTGAAGAGCAGTGCGTGCAACAGTGTTGGATGTGTCATCACATTCACATCGGCGCTGGCTGGATCGAGCCCAAGATCGATACCCTTGTCGTCGGCCAGCACCGAGAGCTCGGCCTGCACTTGTTGTGCCAGCTCCAGCAGATTCACTGATTGACGCGGCAAGTTGGCGCCACGGCTGGCTTCGGCATGCGAGAGGCTGAGCAACTGGTTGATCAGGTCCTTCAGGCGTCGCGAGCAAACGCGCAGCGCCTGCAGCGTCTCGCTCAGTTCCGCACTGGCCTCGAGATGGCTGGCGTAATCGAGTTGCGTGCTCATAAGGGCAACCGGCGTGCGTAATTGGTGAGCGGCATCGGCGATAAAGCGCTTTTGCAGGTTCACCTGTTTCGTCAGTCGCGTTGCGTACTGATTGATCGTCTCGACAATCGGCTGCAGTTCTCGCTGCAACTCGGTTGTGCGCAGCGGCGTGAGGTCATCCATCTCGCGTGCCTGCAGATCGCGTCGCAACTGCAACAGCGGCCGTAGCTCGAGGGTGAGTCCGATCAGCATGAGCACCAGCGCCAGCACCAGCAGGGCGGACTCATGCAGCAGGGCAGGCCACCACAGGCTCAGGATGCGGTGCTTGAAGGCGTGACGGCTCTCGGCCACGCTTACCAGCACGGCGATCGAGTGACCATGGCGGTAGAGGCGACGCATGAGCGTCACCAGTCGCAGTGTCTTACCGTGATAGTCGATGCTGCGATATTGCGGAATGCCGTTGGGCGGCGGCACACCGCTGGTCAGGTCGGGCCAGCCGGCGAGTAATTCGCCGGACGCGGCCAGCACCTGGAAGTAGACGCGGTCGCGCTCCTGCGAGGCGAACATCTGCAGGGCCGCGGGCGGGGTTTCGGCATGCAGGGCGTCCTGTTGCCAGCCGACTTGTCCGGCCATCATCTCGGCCGAGGCGAGCAACTGACGGTCCTGCACCAGCAACGCCATTTGCCGCGCGTTGCGCCAAGACAGCGCCGCGGTCAGGGCCAGTGCGGCGAGCATCGGAATCAGCACCCACAGCAGCAGACGTACGCGCAGGTTATTCATGTGAGCGAGCCGCTGCCGGCGTCGCGCAGCAGGTAGCCCAGGCCGCGTAAGGTGAGAATGCGCACGCGCGAGGCCGATAGTTTGCGGCGCAGGCGATGGACGTAGGTCTCGATCGCATTTTCTCCCGCATCGGCACCCAGTTCAAAGACACTGAGCATCAACTGGGCTTTCGTGACCGTCTGGCCCTGACGCAGGATCAGTGCCTCGAGCACGCGTTGCTCGCGCGGGGTGAGCTCCAGCGGCTGGCCGGCGGCGTTAAATTCATGAGTATTCAGGTCGAACTGAAGGTCGGCACATTGCACCAGTGACTGGCCGCTTCTGCTGTTGCGGCGGATGAGTGCGCGGATGCGGGCAACCAATTCCGGCATTTCGAAGGGTTTGACCACATAATCGTCGGCGCCCAGATCGAGGCAGTCGACCTTGATGTCGAGTGCCGCGTTGGCGGTGAGCACGAGCACGGGCATGTCGTTGCGCCGTCGGCGCATGCGGCGCAGCACGCTGCGCCCGTCCATGCTGGGCAGCCGCAGGTCAAGCAGCAGCAGGTCGTATTGCGACTGGTCGAGGTGCCAGATGGCATCGGCGCCGTCATGCACGCAATCCACCGAGAAGCGTTCGGCGTGCAGGGCTTTGCTCAGCCATAGGGCCAGTTCAAGATTGTCTTCTACGAGCAGCAATTTCATAAGCTAGGAAGCACCGGATTACGCGGGGCACGGGCATGGCCCGGCCCCGCGTCCTTGCAAACCGGGGCCAACTTCCACGCACTGTAAGTTAGCCCCTCGCGTTGCCACAATCGGTTATTTCCCTGCGTTCTGCGCGCTGGCCAACAATGCGTTGGCCTGGATGACGTATTTGTTGGTGTAGGTCGCGTCCAGGTCGATCGGCTTGTGGATTTTGCCGGCAAGTTTCTCGACCGACAACACCGTCTGCGGGCCGCCCTGGGGCATCATGCCGTCGGGAAGGAACTGGCCTTTGTCTTGCGCGAGTGCTTTGATGTACTCCTGCTTGCTGGAGAGCTGATTGCTGACGAAGTCCGGCGGCAAATGATCGGCGATATCGGCGGCGCTATGAGTGTGGATCCAGTGCATCGTGGCGACCATCGCGTCAACTACCTTCTGCGTCAGGTCCGGGTGAGCCTGAACCCAATCGGCGCGGGCCAGCACGCTGGCCGTCGGCCAGAAGCCGCCGAGCCACATTTTGACACCGTCGCCGGTAGCCAAGTCCATCGCCGAATAGCCGATGCCCATTTTCTCGATCGCGTTGACGGTCGGCTGGGTGGTCATGCCGCACACGATGCGGCCGTGCTCGAGCGAGCCGATCAGCGTCTGGCCGGCGCCCACACCCACGCGGGTGAACTGCTTCGGCGTGAGATGGTAGCGAGCGGCCAGATAGAGCGTGAGGTCGTCGGTACCCGAACCCAGGTCGGTCACGCCAACGACTTTGCCCTTCCAGTCTTCCGGCGACTTGACGCCCGAGCCTTTGGCGCACATCTCGCGTTCGCCCGGAGCGCCGCTCAACTGAACAATGTCGATCACCTTTTTGCCATGCTGTTGAAAGTCGATCGTATGCACATACCACGCGCCGGCCAGATCCACCTGACCCGAGACCATCGCGTCTTCGGCCCCCACGCCGCCGGCCTGTTCGGTGCTCAGCACCATGTTGACACCATACTTCTTGAAGAATCCGAGGTTCTGCGCGAGCTGATAGGGCAGGTAGATCTGCTTGTCTATGCCGCCCACCATCATTGTCACGGTCGGCAGTTTCGCCGCGTAGCTTTGCGTGCTCGCGAGTCCGGTCAGGCACATCATGCCCAACACCAGATTCGAAATCAGCTTATTTCCCTTCATAGCGTTTATCTCCTTGGTTGTGCGAGATCCCGACATGGGTCTCTTATCAAGCCCGTCAACCCACGATGAATCGAATGGCCTGGGGTGCTCCGGTCATACGCGCTTGGTCATATGCCCGGCATATTGGGTTCGTTGGCCGAGGGGGGCTGCCAGGACAGCAACCGCTTTTCCAGCATCGACATGAGGGCCTCGGCGCTTAACGCCAGCACGCCGATAATCAGCATCGCGCCGAACACGCCGTTGGCGTCAAAGGTGTTCTGCGCGGTCGCGATGACCAGCCCAAGGCCTTGCTGAGCGCCAAGAAATTCACCGACGATGGCGCCAATGATCGAGAAGCCGAGCGCGACATGCAGGCTGGCGATGATCCACGTCATCGCCGACGGGAATACCACGTGACGAATCACCTGAAGGCGGGAAGCCCCGAGGATGCGCGTGTTGGCGACGAAATTGCGGTCGACGCCCCGCACCCCCTGGAAGGCGTTGAAGAACACCACGAAGAACACCAGCACGGCGGCCAGCAGCACCTTGGACGACATGCCCAGGCCGAGCCACATGACGAAAACCGAACCAAGCACGATGCGCGGCAACGCGTTGATGACTTTGATGAGTGGACCGATCACGTCGGCCAGATAGGGAATCTCGCCGAGCAGGACCCCTAACACCACGCCGCTGGTTACGCCGGCGGCAAACCCCAGCAGAGACTCCTCCAGCGTGATCCAGATTTGCAGCCAGATCGAACCATACGGCGTGCCGCGCTGGACCCACTCCCACAACCTGATGGCGATGCCGCTTGGCGAACCGAAGAAGAACGGATCGATGATGTTCCAGGCGCTCAGGAGCTGCCAGCCGCCAATGATCAGCCCGAGCAAGCTGGCCCGTCCGAGCAGTACGAGTCGCTTGCGGCGCTGTGTGCGGCGACGCGCAGCGGCGGCTATCGAGGCGGCATCGGAACCCGCCGGCCGGAGGTCGGCCGGAGAGTCTGCCGTGGTTACCAGGGTTTTGCCGCTCGTCATGCTGCCACTCCTTTGACTTTCGAGATGTCGGTCGTGCGCGAGTAGGCTTGCTCCACTTCTTCGCGCAGCGATTCCCAGATCTGCTGATACAAATCCAGAAAACGATGATTGAATCGGATCTCTTGCACGGCGCCGCGCGGGCGGGGCAGGTCGATATCGAAGACGGCCTTGACAGTGGCCGGGCCGGCGGTCATGACAACCACCCGGTCGGCCAGCGCGATGGCCTCCTCCAGGTCGTGCGTGACGAACAGCACCGATGGCCGCGTCTTCTCCCACAGCGCCAGTAATTCGTTGGACATGATGGCGCGCGTTTGCACGTCTAGCGCCGAGAACGGCTCGTCCATCAGCAGCATGGATGGCTCGTTGATCAGCGCCGCGGCCAGGCTCACACGCTTGCGCATGCCGCCGGAGAGCTGATACGGGTAGTAGTTCTCGAAACCCGCCAGACCCACGAGACGCAGCCATTCACGGGCCGATTCGCGCGCTTCGTTTTTGGGCACGCCGCGAAAAGTCGGGCCCAACGCGACATTGGCCAGGATCGATTTCCATGGCAGCAGCGCGTCGTTCTGAAATACGAAGCTCGCACCCCTGGTGATGCCGTCGACCTGCTGGCCGGACACGCGCACAGTGCCCGCGCTCGGGCGATAGAGCCCGGCGGCCAGGGTCAGTGTGGTGGACTTGCCGCATCCGGTGGGACCCACCACCGCGCAAAATACCCCCGGCTCGACCACCAGGTTCACATTGTGCAAGGCGGTTTTTTCCGTGCCTTCCCGGGTGACGAAGCTTTTTGTCACCCCCGAAAATTCAATACCGCCTCGCCTTGTCAACGTCTCTGCCATAGCAAACAAACCTCATTAACTGTACCGATTAAGCAAAAAGCACTTTGTTTTCAAGCGCACTCGAATGCGCGGCATTAGCCGCCACGCCGCACCGGAATGTCGCTGCCGGCGGCGCTCGCCAGTCGAGCCTATCCAAATCGCGGTTGTCGCCGCAGCGAATTTCCTGAGTCTCATCACCTCCTTGGGCTGGCCGCCAGCGCATCGCAGTTCAGTCGCGACTGCGATAGCTGGCGCCAACACTCGTTAGAAATGCCAAATGCCGCCGACTTCGATGCGCTTGGCTGTTTGCGGCGAGATGCCAGTGGACGCCTGATAGGTTTTCTGGCCCCACATGGCTTCGATGCCAACATCGACCGTCTTGGTGGGTTGCAGGATCAGGTTGACGTGCACTGTCTTGGTCGTGACCGCGTTCTGCGCGTCGGCCGGCAGGAACCCCGCCAGGCGCTGGTGGTTGAAGCCGAAGCCGATGTTCGAGCGCAGCTTGGAGGTCCACCAGTGCTGGAAGTACACCGTGCCGCCGACATCTGGCTGCACCTGAACGGCGGTCGCACCGGTCGGGTCTGCCGCCGTGCCGTTGTTGATCGCCAGCGTCGACGCGGTGTTCGCGCCAAAGTCGTCGGGAATGTAGCGGGCCATCGCGCCGTACCAGGCCTGGAAGCCCACGTTGTCACGACCGAGCCCGAAGCCGGTATGCAGGAGATTCCAGGTCGCGCCGACGATTGCTGCTGCGGCGAATTTGGTGGTGCGCACACCGTTCTGGTCGGTGAACCCCAATTCGCGCGCGACGGCCGACACTTGATAGTGTCCCCAGTTGCCGCTGCGCTCGTATTTCGCGGTGAAGTCCGGTAGAGGATTGGTCTGGGTCGCTACCTCGATATCGCCCTGGGTGTCCTGGTAGCCGGTTTGTGGGTTTTCTATCGAGAATGACAGTGCCCCGCCCGCATGCAGCGGCAGGGTATAGCGAATCTGTGGCGTGTGAGCGCCCGGCACGCCGGCTGGCCCGGCATTGTCGAAGGTCTCCTCCTGATCGGGGTCATCGATGAAGTTCGAATTCGCTTGCCCGAGCAACCAGTGCCCGATAGTGCCGTAGGCATAAACGATGCGGGCGCCCCAGTTGTTGTTTTGCAGCGCTTGATTGTTGTCACCTCCTGCGGTGTAACCGTAGAAATCCAGCGAGATGTTGGTGTTGATATCGCCGTACGGACTCGGGGTGCTGGTTTGCACAATCAGTCGCGAGACTTTGTCCTGAAAGTGGAACGTGCGTCCGGACTGCGCCCGCGCGGGGCCGCTCGGCAGCAGGTTGCCGATGGCGAACTTGGGCCCCAGATTTTGCGTAGGATCGTAGATCCCCTGGAAGTTGACGAAACCGCCGATACGCATCGAAGTATCGGTGCCTGGCAACTTGAAGGACCCTGGCATTGCGCCGCGCATCACATAACCCGGGTCCGCCATGCCCAGCGCCTCGGCTTTGGTCGGCGGCACGCTATCAGGCAAAGCCGGGGCTGGCGCGCCTTGGGCGGTTTGCACGGCGCCGGCTTGGGGGCGCTGAGCTTGCCAGTGGCTTTGCTGCGCTTGCGCTTGCTTGAGCTGGTTCAATTGCGTTGAAAGGTTGTTGATCTCCGCTTGCAGCTTGCTGAGCTCGTCCGCGTGAGCTATCGGCATTGCGACCAAGCCAGCGATCGCGGTGCACATCACCCGAGCCTTGAACGACGGACCTGCGATCGAGCTAAGCGAACGGCCAGAGAATCCCTTGCGTTTTTTCATCCAGTTGTCTCCTGCATATGATTGTTTTCGTCCCGTACCGCCCGGACAGGGCTGGGCATACGGTGTGCTCATGGTAGGGAGGGCTAGCTGTCAGCTAGCTGTCAGTCGCGGCGCCGATTCGCCGGTGTTAACCCTAGGTGCGCCCGTCTTGAGGGAAGTGAGTGTGCAGGTGACAACGCGGCGTGCAAGGGGCTTGGTCCGGGCCGAGAAGAAAGGCGCGGTCATCGCTTTGATAATGCTTTTCAGCGGCTGGTCGGCCACCTAAACTGTCGATTCGCGCAGTGCCGAGTATTGTCGTATTGGCTCGAACGCTACAGGTGGCCGAACACCGGCCGTGACGATGACTGTTGGCCTCTCTAACGGGAACACCATGAAACTGATTGGCATGCTCGATTCACCCTTTGTTCGCCGCACCGCAATTTGCATGAAATTGCTCGGGCTCGAGTTCGAGCATCAGTCGCTCTCGGTGTTCAGGACGTACGACGAATTTCGTCGTATCAACCCGGTGGTCAAGGCGCCGACATTGTTGCTCGACGATGGCCAGTGCCTGATGGATTCGACACTGATTCTCGACTACGCCGAGACGCTGGCCAATCCGCGCAAGACGCTCATGCCGCGCGACCCCGTGGCGCGCCTGCACGAGCTCAAATTGATCGGGCTGGCCCTCGCGGCCAGCGAGAAGTCCGTGCAGCTCGTCTACGAGCAAAAGCAACGGCCTGCCGAAAAGCAGTACGAACCCTGGGCCGAGCGTGTGAGCCAGCAGCTGCATGCCGCTTATGCTGTGCTTGAGAAAGACATCACGCAGCGTCCGCTGCCCACCGATCCGAGCCGGTTCAGCCAGGCCGGCGTCTCGATTGCCGTGGCGTGGCGTTTTACCCAAATGATGCTGCCCGATGTCGTGGCCGAGACGGATTATCCGGCACTGCGGCTGTTTGCGGCGTTTGCCGAACGGCAAGCGGTATTCATGGAGACTCCGCCGGAATAATGCCGAGGCCTGCGCGCCACGGTGTGCTGGTAATTGGGTTTTTACGCGACGCTTCCCGGCATTTTAGGGGCGTTGGCCGCCTTTTTTAAGAATCGTCCGACAGGCGGGCGACGCAATTGAGATTACCTTTCAATCCACTCGGGGGCGAGTATGGGCCGATCGGCGAGCCGCATCGGTCTTTTCCGGTGGCAGTCAGGTACAAGGGAGAGTTGCATGAGCAAGCGCATTCAGTGGCATGTCGTTGCGGCGAAGGACAAAGGTCAGGTGGTGACCGATGTGAAGCCGGCCGAAATGCCACCGCTGGCCAGCGAGCCGGCGTCGTTTCATGATTTGCGGGCACGTCTGCGTAACTTTGCAAGCCGGCGGCTGGCGTTGCTTCGTTATGTCTATCGCCGCGGCGCGCTGTCGATGAGCATTCTGGTCAGCGCTGATTGGGAGCGCAAGCGCCGATAGGACGTTATCGTCAGCCAAAAGAAAAAGCCGGTCGAAACCGTAATGCCGTTCAGTTAAGGTCTTTTTGTAGGTACCGAACGGTGTAGCGGAGGGGTCGCGATTTGACGACCCGATCGCATTTGCGGTCGGGTCGTTTTTCGTGTGCGCCCAGCATGGGCGCACTCCTGCGGGTGTAAGTCCCGCCACAAGCTGGTCACAGCGAATGAAGCGAAGCGCAACTGCATGAGGGCGACCGAGTGTGGGGAGGAAGCGTGGATCGTAAATCGCGAGCCGATGAACAAGAACTGCATAGAAGGCGCTGCCTAGCAGGGCGAGCGGGCATGAAACCGCGAAGCTCTCGTGACCAAGGCGAAGCAGCGTAAATGCAGCGGTTGTGCGATGAAGGAGTGCGCTCTTACCTGGGGAGTCCTCGCCTCATGCCTGAAAGGGCAACGGTGTCGAATCGGAGCGAGGCGTCAGCAGAGGCCGTAGTAGTCACGGGATAGGTCGGCGAGACTGAAGCTAGTGGCGAAGGGCCGAACGAGAAGGAGTGTTCGACGACATGCCGACGCAACAGGCCAGGCGTCAGATGCCGGCGCAAGCGGGGCGAGCGGTGGCGGCGCGCGGTGAAGCTGCGCGAGAAGCCGTGAGTGACGAAGCCTGCGGCTCGCGGCGTGAAGCGAAGAACACAGGGTCAGCGCTGCTAGATGCGGCCTTGACAAGAGAGAACCTGCGGCAGGCGTTCAAACGGGTGCGGGCCAATAAGGGTGCGCCGGGAGTTGACGGTCTGGACATTGACCGGACTGCGCGACATCTGGTGACGGCGTGGCCTGCGATACGAGAAGAACTGTTGCGGGGGACGTACCGGCCAAAACCGGTACGACGGGTGACGATCCCGAAGCCGGACGGAGGCGAGCGCGAGCTAGGCATCCCGACGGTGACGGATCGGCTGATCCAACAGGCGTTGCTGCAAGTACTGCAACCGATTCTCGATCCCACATTCAGCGAGCACAGCTACGGTTTCCGACCGGGCCGGCGCGCGCACGACGCGGTGTTAGCCGCACAATCGTACGTGCAGTCGGGCCGCCGGGTGGTCGTGGACGTGGACTTGGAAAAGTTCTTCGACCGGGTCAATCACGACATTCTTATCGACCGCCTACAGAAGCGTATCGGCGATGCTGGCGTAATCGGGCTGATCCGAGCCTACTTGAACGCGGGAATGATGAGCCATGGCGTGGTGCAGGAGCGCTATGAGGGTACGCCGCAAGGCGGACCGCTCTCGCCGCTGCTGGCAAACGTGCTGCTGGACGAGGTGGATAAGGAATTGGAACGGCGAGGCCATTGCTTCGTTCGCTACGCGGATGATGCGAACGTGTACGTTCGCTCACGCCGGGCGGGCGAACGGGTGATGGCGCTGCTGCGAAAGCTGTACGGGCGGCTGCGTTTGAGGGTCAACGAGACCAAGAGCGCGGTGGCGAGTGTGTTCGGTCGCAAATTCCTGGGCTACAGCTTCTGGGTGGCAGCGGGTGGCGCGATCAAGCGTAAAGTGGCCACCAAAGCACTTGCAACGTTCAAGCAACGCATTCGGGAGCTGACCCGCCGCGGTGGCGGGCGCAGCATGTTGGAAGTAGCGCAAAGACTGCGCTCCTACCTATTGGGTTGGAGGGCTTATTACCGGTTGGCGCAAACGCCGAGGGTCTGGCTAACGCTGGACGAATGGCTTCGTCACCGGTTACGGGCCATTCAGCTCAAACAGTGGAAACGCGGCCCGACCATCTACCGGGAATTGAGCGCGCTAGGGGCCAGCACCGAAATTGCGCGACGAGTCGCGGCGAACAGCCGTTGCTGGTGGCGAAACAGCGGACTGGCTCTGAATCGTGTGCTCACCATTGCCTATTTCGACAGCCTGGGTGTGCCCCGACTCTCTTGACCTCAACTTCTCGAACCGCCCGGTGCGGACCCGCATGCCGGGTGGTGTGGCAGGGGTGTAGCCTATTGGCTACCCCCTATGCCGATTGATGAGCCGCTTGAGGTGCTCACGCAGACGTTTAAGAACTGCGGGAAGCTTGGCAAGCGCCGGCGTGCGAGCGGCCCACATCATCTCGTGCTGGATAAGGTGGAAGGAGCGCACGAAGCTGAGTTCGGTTGGTTCGCACCTGGCCTCGAAGGCCGCGCTGGCCATTTCGCGGCGAATCAGGTTGTAGGCGATCAAAGCGCCCCAGATTTCCTGGTAGACACCTTCGACGGTTCGGCTACGTAGCGTCAGCTCGCTACCGAGCATAGATTGTTTGAGTTCGCGGTAGCTGGTTTCGACCTGCCAGCGGCGCTCGTAGCAAGCATCCAGGTCGGCCGCCTTGAAGCGGCGTCGGTCGGTCAACGAAGTCAGTAGCACCCGCTCGCGGCCGCCCGCATCGGCCACGCGAATCGCACGTGCCATCCACCATTCAGGTAGCTCAGGGCACTTCTGCCGCGCCTGTGGTGAGACGCGCATGCGCACCAAGGCATCTTCGGGCTTACCTGATACCACTTCCCAGCGCGTATTGGCTTTGGCAGGAATCAGGAAGTGGCGGTTGCGCTTGCCCGCAGTCAGGCCGCACAGGATCTCTGCAGACAGAAAGCCCTTGTCGAAGACCGTCAGCGAGTGATCCGGGATCTGCCCCAGCAATTGCTTGGCATAAAGCATCTCATTCGTGTCGTAGCGACCGAACGCGATATTCGAGACGAGGTGGGTCGGCACCGAAGTCAGCGTCACGGCTCGCACCTGCGGATAGCTCGCCACTTTGCCGCTGGCATAGCCTTGCGCACCGAAATGCTCTCGATTCTCGGCACTGTCCGGGACGCGCAGCGTCGTGCCATCCATGGCCCACAGACTCAGCCCCTTGAAGGCGTAGCGTGCAGCGTCTTGCTGGCACCAGGCTCGTGCGGTCCGTTCGAACAACCAAGCCATCGGCGCATCGCCCAGGCGTTGCCGAGCCTGGGTCACAGCGCTCTTGCTCACAAACGTCGCTTCGTTAGGTAATACCAGATCAAGGCTGTCGACTACCTCGCTGATTGACCAGTGGCGGTAGATCGCTAGCGCGATCACGAGCCAAACCACTTGCTCGGCAGGCAAGCGCCGACGGCGAATGCTTGCTGTGCCCGTAGCCTCAATCGCTTGCTCAATCCATTCCTGCGGAAGATGCGCGCCCAGCCGACTCAGGTCGGCAGGCGTGGCATCCAGCACGAAGTTCAGGTGGTCGCTCAGCATCGCGACCAAAGTTAACAGCTTGCCGCCCCGTTTACAACTCCAACCCCAAAACAAAAATGCCGTTCAGCTCTTAACTGAACGGCATTACGGTCGAAACCGGCTTTTTTCATGCTCGCGCGACAGTGCGCGTGCATTCTGGCGTCAGTCGGTGCCGCCGACGGCCGGTTCGCCATGGCCGGTGGCGTCTTCGCCGATCGCGCCCGCCTTGCGCGCTTCGTGGTGGTGATCGGCCGCCAGGAACATATACATGGCAGGCACCACGAACAGCGTGAACAGCGTACCGATCGACAAGCCGGTGAAGATCACCAGCCCCATGGCGTGACGGCCGGCCGCGCCGGCACCGGAGGCGAACACCAGCGGTGCGACACCCAGCACCATCGCGGCGGTGGTCATCAGGATCGGGCGCAGCCGCACCGCGGCCGCCTGTTCCAATGCCTCGCGCTTGCTGCGTCCAGCCCGCTGCAATTCATTGGCGAATTGCACGATCAGGATCCCGTGCTTACTGATCAGCCCCATCAGGGTCACCAGCCCGACCTGCGTATAAATATTGAGCGAGGCGAAGCCGATGTTGATGAACAGCAACGCACCGAACAGGGCCATCGGCACCGAGACCAGGATCACGATCGGATCGCGGAAGCTTTCGAACTGCGCGGCCAGCACCAGGAATACGATGATGGTTGCGAACAGCAGGGTGTAGACGAAGCCGCCCGATTCCTGCTCGAACTGGCGCGATGCCCCCGAGAAGTCGACCGAATAGCCGCTGGGCGCAACTTCCTTGGTGATCTTGGTCAGGTAGTTCAGCACTTCGGCCTGCGATGCGCCGGGTACCGAAACCCCCGAGATGGTGGCCGAGTTCAACTGCTGGAAGTGATTGATCGACTCCGGCACTACGCTGGTTTTCAGGCTGGCGACCGTCGAGGCAGGGATCACCGCACCGTTGGGCGTGTGCAGATAGTAGTTCAGGATCTGCGACGGATTGAGCCGGTCGACCTGCAGCACCTGCGGAATCACTTTGTAGGAGCGCCCGGCGATCGAGAAGTAGTTGACGTATCCGCCACCGAGCGCGGCCGACAGCGTATTGCCCACGTCCGCATCGGTCAGGCCGAGCGAGGCCACCTTGTCCCGGTTGACTTCCAGCGTGCTCTGCGGCTTGTCGATCTTGAGGTCGCTGTCGACGAAGAAGAACATGCCCGAGGCGCGCGCCTTGGCGAGTACCTGCTGCGAAACGTCGTTCAGGTTCTGGAACGGCTCGGTGGTGGTGATGACGAATTGCACCGGCAGTCCTTGCGAGCCAGGCAGCGGCGGGAACTGGAATGCCGCGACCTGGGCGCCAGCGATATGGCTCCACTTCTCCTGCAGTTCCTGCTGCAATTGCATCGCGCTCTTTTTGCGCTGATCCCACGGCTTGAGCAATACGCCGCCGATGCCCTGGTTGATGGTCGGCACGCCGGTCAACTGGAACATCTGCGCGTATTCCGGAATACTTTTGGCCGCGTCGAAGACCTGATCGGCGTAGGTATCCATTTGCTGGATCGTCGCGTTGGGCGGCCCTTGCATATGTGCGAGCACGATGCCCTGGTCTTCCTGCGGTGCCAGTTCGGACTTCGAGGTCATGAACAGATACACGGTGCCGGCCAGCAGCAGCGCGCCCATCACCACCAGTACGACCCAGGTATCGAGCAGGCTGCGCAGCATGCGCTGATAGCCATGGTGCACCCGATCGAACTGGCGATCGATGAATTGCACGAAGCGCCCGGACTCCTGTTGCGCGCTGAAGAAACGCGAGCACATCATCGGCGAGAGCGTCAGGGCGATTACGCCTGACATCGCGACGGCGCCGGCCAGCGTAAATGCGAACTCGGTAAACAGCGCGCCCGTCAGGCCGCCCTGGAAGCCGATCGGCACGTACACCGCCACCAGCACGACGGTCATCGCCAGAATCGGGCCGCCCAGTTCGCGTGCGGCCAGCAGTGCCGCCTCGAGCGGCTTCTTGCCTTCCTCCTTCATATGCCGGTCGACGTTTTCGACCACGATAATGGCGTCGTCGACCACCAGCCCGATCGCCAGCACCAATGCCAGCAGCGTGAGCAGGTTGACCGAATAGCCGAGTACCAGCATGACGAAAAAGGTGCCGATCAGCGACAGCGGCATCGCCACCACCGGGATGATCACCGCCCGCAGGCTACCCAGGAACAGGAAGATGACCACCGTGACGATCAGCAATGCCTCGATCAGCGTCTTGACCACTTCCTTGATGGAGGTGTTCACGAAGTCGGTGGCGTCATACACGATCTTGCCGGTCAGCCCGGTCGGCAATTGTGCCTGAAGCGCCGGGAATGCATCGCGCACACGCTTGGCGACGTCCAGCACGTTGGCGTCCGGCGCCGTTTTGATCCCGATGAAGACCGAGCGCTTGCCGCTGAAGGCGACACTGAAGTCGTAGTTGTCGGCGCCCAGTGTGACGTTGGCAACATCCTGCAGGCGCACCAGCGCGCCATTTTTCGACTTGACCACCAGGTGCTTGAACTCGTCGACCGAATGCAGGTCGGTGTCGGCCGTCATCTCGACGCTGACCATCTGCCCCTTGGTGGTGCCCAGGGCCGCCAGATAGTTGTTGTTGGCCAGTGCGGTGTAGACATCGGCCGCGGTCACGCCGTGGGCGGCCATGCGCTGCGGGTCCAGCCAGGCGCGCAGGGCGAATTGCCGCCCGCCAAGGATTTCCGCGGTTTGCACGCCCTGGATCGAATCCAGCTTGGGTTTGACCACGCGCAACAGGTAATCCGTCACGTTGTTGCCGGGCAGCACGTCACTGTAGAAGCCCATGTACATCGTGTCGGTGGTCTGCCCGGTCTGGACCGTGATGACCGGCTGCTGGGCCTGCGCCGGCAACTGATTGCGCACGGCGTTGACCTGCGTGGTGATCTCGGTCAGCGCGCGGTTGGCGTCGTAGTTCAGGCGCAGCGTGGCGGTGATCGTCGAAGTGCCGCTGGTGCTGCTCGACGACAGATAGTCGATACCTTGGGCCTGCGCGATCGAGGCTTCCAGCGGCTGCGTGATAAAGCCTGCCACCGTGTTGGCGTCCGCGCCGTAATAAGTGGTGGTGATGGTCACCACCGCGTTTTCGGTGCGCGGATATTCGCTGACGGTCAGGCTGGAGAGCGACCGGATCCCCAGCACGAGGATCAGCAGGCTGACCACCGCCGCCAGGACCGGCCGCTTGATGAAGATGTCCGTGAAATTCATCGCGGGTTTCTCACTGTTCCTGCGGCGTTGGGTTCGGCGAATTCGCCGGCAGCACCGAGTTATTGATGATCAGCGGCGTGCCGTTCTTGAGCTTGAGCTGACCGCTGGTGATCACTTCCTCGCCGTCGGTCACGCCTTTCTCGATGGCCACCTGATCACCGCGTGTGGCGCCCGTCGTGACGAACACCTGCTGCGCGACCGGCATGGTTTTGCCTTGTGCGTTCGGCTTGGTACCCGGCTTGGCGATGAATACCGTCGCGCCATACGGGTTGTAGGTGATGGCCGTTTGCGGCAGTGTCAGGAAGCGCTGCGGCGTACCGACGTCGACCTTGACGGTGGCGTACATGCCCGGCAGCAGCTTGCCCGCGCGATTGTCGATCTCGGCCTCGACCTGAACGTTGCGCGTGGCCGTGTCGACCAGCGGGTTGATCGAGGTGATCTTGCCGGTAAACGTTTTGCCCGCGTAAGTGTTGTTTTGCAGTACCACGGTCTGGCCGATCGCCAACTTGCTGAAGTCCTGCTGCGGCAGCGTGAAGTCCGCGTACAGCGTGTCAGTGTCTTGCAGCGTGACGATCATGTCGCCCGGGTTCAGATACTGGCCAGGGTTGACGGTCGTAATGCCAAGCCGGCCGGAGAAGGGCGCGCGAATCGTCTTTTTCTCGACGATCGCCGCTTGCTGGGCGGCCTGTGCGCGGGTGCTGCGCAGGTTTGCTTCGTCGGCGTCGAGCGTGGCCTTGGCGATGACCTTCAGTTCATATTGCTTCTTGTCCCGGTTGTAGACCGTTTGCGCCAGATCGGCTTGCGCCTGCAGCGCATGCAACTGCGCGATGTCGGAATCGGCATTGAGTTGCACCAGCACCTGGCCGGCCTTGACGTGGCTGCCCGACTTGATGTGCACTTCGCGCACCAGTCCGGCGATCTCGGTGGTCACATTGACACCGCGCACCGCGCGCAGGCCGCCGACGGCCGACAGTTGCGGCTGCCATGTCTGGTAACTCGCCTTCATGGACGAAACCGTGACCGGCGGCGCCGAGTTGGCCGCCATGAACTTCTTGATCATGGCCGCTTTGAAAAGATTGAAGCCGACCAGCGCCCCGAGCAACACCAGGACGCAGATCAGCATGATTGCCATGCGCTTCTTCATCGATTCTTCTCCATGGACGCTTTGGCCGCGTCTGCTTGCTGCGTTTGTTTCGATTGGTCATGCCACCAGCCGCCACCGACCGCCTGGAACAGGGCTGCCGTATCGGCGTAGCGCGCGGCCTGGGCCTGCACCAGATTGACGACGGTTTGTTGGTACTGGCGCTGCGAGTCGAGCAGCGACAGGTAGCTCACCGCGCCAAGCCGGTACTGCTGCTGGCTCAGATCGAGCGAGGCACGCGCGGCACGTTCCGCATCGGCCTGCGCGTTCAGTGCGTGCGCATCGTTATCCAGCGCACGCAACGTGTCGGCCACATTCTGGAATGCCTGCAGAACGGTCTGCCGGTATTGCGCGGCAGCCTGGTCGTAGGCGGCTTCGGCTGCGCGCTTTTGCGACAGCAACTGGCCGCCATGGAACAGCGGCTGTAGCAGCCCCGCGCCGAGACTCCAGATCGCGTTGCCGGCGCGGAACGCCCCGGCCGGGGTCAGCGCGTCCGTGCCATAACTGCCGGTGATATTCAATTGCGGATACATCTCGGCGGTTGCCACGCCCACCTTGGCGCTGGCCGCATGCAGCGTTGCATCGGCCGCGAGGATGTCCGGGCGCTGCCGCACCAGTGCCGAGGGCAGGCTCACCGGCAGGTCCTTGGGCAGGGAAAAGTCGGACAACCGAAACTCGGGCAAAGCTCCGTCCGAGGGCGGTCGGCCCGCCAGCACGGCGATCTGATGGCGGGTGACGTCGAGTGCCTGCCGCAGCGGAGGCAGCGCGGCGAGCGTTTGCGCCAATGTGGTGCGTTGCGCCAGCACGGCCGCCTGGTTCACGCCGCCCAGCTCGAATTGCTGGTTGAGCAGATCGAGCTGGTGACGCTGATCGGCTGCGATACGCTCGGTGGCTTCGATCTGGGCACGCAGCGAGGCTTCCTTGATGCTGGCAGTGACGAGATTGGCGGTGAGCGCCAAATAGGCGGCTTGCCATTGGTAGCGCTGGTAGTCGACCTGTGCGCCCAGGGCCTCGAGCTGGCGGCGCGCGCCGCCGAACAGGTCGAGCGAATACGATACGCTGACCGAAGCGTTGTACAAATTGAAAATCGAATTCCTGCCGGGTTGGCCGATCGTCAGTCCCGAGGTTTTCTGCCGCGAGGCGCCTAGCTTGGCGTCGAACGCGGGAAAGAGCGCGCTGCCGACTTCGGCATTGAGATTTTCCTGCGACTGCCGCAAGGCGGCCTGCGCTGCGGCCAGCGTCGGGCTGTTATCCAGGGCCTGACGAATCAGCGCGTCGAGCGGGGCGCAATGAAACAGCGTCCACCATTGCCCCGGGATATCTTGCGCTGCAACGAAGTGCTGCGCCTGACCGGCGTTGCCCGCCAGCCCCTGAGTCGCTACCGTTTGCGCCGGCAACGGGGTCGCCGTGTATTGCTTGCCCGGCGGCGCTGCCGGCGTGTGGTAATCCGGCCCGACCGCGCACGCTGCGAGCGACGCGCCCAGGGCGATGACCGTCATCGCTCTTATTGTCTTCTTCGCGCCAAGCCGGCGCCGCCGACTGTTGGCACGTTCCAGTCCATCACCCATCCGCTTGCTCCTGATCACAACCGGTTCCTTGTATGAACGCAATCGTCATGCCCTCGTCGCATGACAAGCGCCGCACATTGCATCCGACCGGCTTATGACTTTATCGCATGGAATGTGGACACTACTGTGTTTTTCAACAGCACTTGCGAGTGCGAAGCCTATCGTAAATTCGGGATGATGAATAGAGGCTTACGAAAAATCTTAAAGCGATCGCGCGCCTGTTTCACACAGCGGTTCATTAGTAGGCCGATATAGCACTTGACTAAATGCGGGATTTCGTCGCGCGCGAGCATGAAAAGCGCCGGCAAAATTGCGCTTTGGACTGCTGGCAGATCGCGCCGGCGCTTGATCTGGTGCCTTTGGGGCGCGGTTGACCGAAAGCGGCGGGCGGCGCCGACACTTGTCGCTGCGGTTTATGTAGAGGGAAACTTCAAGTACGCCACGTCTGACGGGTTACGTATTCTCGTAATACAAATTTCCGTAGCTGACGCCGGCACAGGCGAACCCCGCCGGAACCCTAAGATGCCGTTGCCGTTGCCGTTGCCGTTGCCGTTGCCGTTGCCGTTGCCGTTGCCGGCATGCGGCGGATGGTGTCCGGCTCGAGCATATAGCTACCGCGGCCAAGCCGCTTGGCCTGGTACATCATATCGTCCGCGGCCGCCAGCAGGCGATCGGCATCGAAATTGCCGTCGCACAGGGCGATCCCGATAGATACGCTGAGCGTACACTCCTGCCCCTTCAGGTGCAGTGGCTGGGCTACCGAGTCGATGCATTTTTGCGCCAATTGCCGTACTGCGTCTTCGGCCGGGGCTGCGAAGTCACCGGCCACCAGCACGAATTCATCGCCCCCGACGCGTGCCAGCGTGTCGTTCTGCCGTACCACCGACGTCAGGCGTCTGGCAATCTCCTTTAGTGCATCGTCGCCGGCGTCGTGGCCGAGCGTGTCGTTGATCGGCTTGAACCCGTCCAGGTCGAGAAACAGCAGGGCAACCAGCGTGCGGGTGGCGGCCGCACGTGCCAATGCGCGCGGCAGACGTTCGGCCAGCAGGCTGCGGTTGGGCAGGCCCGTAAGCATGTCGAGGTGCGCCAGGCGCTTGAGTTCGGCCTGACTGGTTTCGAGCTTGGCAAGCAGCCGGTTGAACGCTTGCGTCATCTGGCCGACCTCATCGTCGCGTACCACCGGTAGCGGCTTTAACGGCAATTCGCCGCGGGTCATGCGCCTGGCCTGATCGGCGGCGTGATGCAGCGGGCGAAGCATCCAGGTAACGAATAGACCGACGCTCAGTATGATCAACACGACGCCGGCGAAACCGGCCCACACGATGGTTTCCCGGATCGGTTTGACCGAAGCCAGGGCGACCGAGGTGGGTAAGCGCGCAACCACGAACCAGCCGGTGCTGGGCACCGACGCGATACCCGAGATTTCCTCGATTCCCTTGGCGTCGACCGTGATGCCGCTGCCGCGAAAACCCTGCATGGCGCGGTCGTGCAGGTGATTGACCCCAGGCGGCGGGGTCGGCTTGAAAACCATGCTGGGATCGCTCGATGCGACAAACAGTTTGTCTTGCGGGGAAATCAGCAGGAAGCCGCCCGCATGCAGTACCGATTTCTGCCGCTGCAGATCCAGAAAACCGGGCATGGTCAGCGAGGTCAGGCCGATCAGCACCGCGCGTACCCGCCCGCTCGCGTCCCGTACCGGCGCCATCATCGACAGCAGGGGCTGTTTGGTGGCGGGGCCCATAAGGGGGTGCCCGATAACCTCCTGACCTGCCAGCGCCTGGCGAAATACCGACATTTCGATCACTTGCAGGCCGATACGTCCCGCTATGTCCGGCGCATCGGCGATAATTTTTCCGTGTCGGTCCGCTATCAACAGCCCCAATGAAAACAACGGCTGGATACGTTGCCGAGCCGCAAGCCAGGCGCTCAGACGCGCCGGATCGGCCACTAGTTCGGGCGGCAGGGCCTGGGCCAGACGCCCAAGCAGATGGCGCCGTTCAGTGAGCTTGTAATCGACGTCATTGGCAACCACCTGCGCTAGCGCGGTCTGCTGTGTCGAGAAGACCCGGATGAGGTTGTCGCGCAACAATCCGATGAAGATGAAATACCTTAACACCGCTCCCAATATCACCAGCACCACCCCGAAAAACATCAAGCGAGTGACCAGGCTGTTGGCGCGGAATGGGAGTTTCTTCATGGGCGATATCTTAGCCGAATAACCATGCATGCAGCAGGGCAATCGAGGCCCGATGCCCAGCGTGTTGTCGCGGTGTGACAGTCCATTGAAATAATGCTCATAAAGGCGCCGACGGGAGAAGCGTCAGACCAGCATCATGTCGGCGTGTACTACCACGCCCCGCAGCCGGTCGGCGGGGGTCAGCGGCACGTAGCGCTCCGGCCACGCCGGGTTCAAAGCCTCGAGATAGCGGTTGCCGCCGTCGCCCTCGGCCAGACGGCGAAACAGGGCGTCGCGCTGGCCGGGGCGCTGGACGATCACAAAGTGGCCGGTCGAGGCGCTTAAGTCTGGATTGACATACAGAATGATCCCTTCCGGGAACGAGGGCCAGACGCCGGGCTCGGCAATCATCGAGGCGCCTTTGACACGCAGGCAAAATCCGTGCGGACCCAGATCCACCGGGAAGTGAGCCCGGGCGCGCTGCGGGGTGGCGACCTCTTCGCCGTTGCCGGTTTGCTCCCATGCCAGCAGCGGATAGGATCCGCCGGCCGGTGCGGCAGTCGAGAGCGGTACAGAGTTGCCGTAATTATCCAACCCTGAACTCTGAAAATCGTATTCGCGCAATGCGGACACGCTGACACCGAAGTAATCGGCCAGGGGCTGCAGCGTGGAAGTGCGGGGGTCTTTGCTTTGCCCCGAGAGAATTCGGAACAGGGTGGCCTGCGTCACTGGCCGGACATCCCGCCAGATAGTGCTGGCGGCGATCGCCTCGGCCAGCGCATGAGGATTGGTGGCGTGGCGCTTGATAAACCAAGCCAGATTGCGGGCAATCAGCGATTCACCTTGTTTCATATCGAGGTCCGGAAGCAGCTCGCGATCAGGGGGACAACACCGTGCCGGTGCCGCAGCATGCTCAGGCCGAACGTTTCCGATTTACGGCCCTGATTTCGCGGAATTTTGCAACGCTCTTGAAGTGGCCGTCGCAGAAAATCGCTGTGTGATTCTATACGAAACCGGTGTTTCAAATTATACGAATCTGTATAGAATGATTTTCATTACCCGACCCTGCGCCTTGTGCCCGGGCAGTCGGGAATTTTCAAAACCCGTGCGCCGGACGCTGGCTTGGCCGGTCGGACGCACACCGCATCCAGGGAGTCCACGATGCTGAGAAACACGCTATCACCACGATGCCTGCCTTATGCCCTCAAACGAATTGCCGATCGATTGACTCGGGCGCGCGAGCCATTCGGGCTATTTGTACTCCGTAATGATATTTTGTTGATCAAGACGGCTACCACACGTTTCGAGTCCGAGCTAAAACGTGCGAGTGTCCAGCAGCACCTGGTGGGCGTGTACGACCAACGCGCCAGACTCGAGGATGTCACGGCAGACTTGCGCGAGCACGTGCGATGAGCGACGCCACGACATCATCTTCATTCGTCTTCGGGAGCGTTCTATGCACCGCCAGCGCTTTGTGAGCGAGCCCGGCGCCCGGGCCAAGACCGATCCGCACGCCCGGGTAAAGCGCCGGCTGGAGAGCTGGGGGCGCTGGATCGAGTTGAGTCAGCAGGGCGGCCATCTACCCAGCAGCCTGACGCTCGACCCGAACCGCATACGCCACGCGCTGCCGCGCTTCGTGCCGGTGTCCGAGGTCGAATGCGCCGAAACCGACGCGGCCATCGCCAAGCTGCCCCAGCAAGTGCGCGCCGTGGCGGTGGCCGAATACGTGGCTTATGTCGGCACAGCGGTCGCAGCGCGCAAGATCGGCGTAAGCGAGCGGCATTACCGCAGGTTGCGGGAAATGCTGCATAACGGCGTGGCCTACTGTCTGAGACACCCGGGCGTGCCGGTGCCGCCGGCACAGGTGTTGCTCAAGCCGGTTGCGCCTGACTGAGCAATCCGGTCCGGCCGGGTTGACCCGCCGGACCGCCGCCGGACCGCCGCATGCGATTCGGACGAGGTATGCGGTACACTTGCTCAATCCCAAAAAATGGGAAACCAGGCGAGCCGGCGCCAGCCCTGTCCGGCGCCGCCTGCTGCCGTGGCCGGCTTGTTAGGAATGTTAATTTATGAGACATTGGCGTTTCATAAAAAGACAACAAAAAATGGGGCCGCATAATGGATTCACACGGGGGCGAGCCGAGGCGGGCATCGTCGAGTATCAGAGAAAGTCAGCAATGTCTCAAGATCCGCATTAGCGCATCTCGCGTCGTGCTCGTGCGATCCGTTATCCGATATCGCGCGAGTTCTCTCGCGGCGCAGTACATCTCAGGGGTGGCGTGCTAAGGCTCCTTACGTCGCCGGCATCGATACATTCATGACATTTCATAAGCTCTCCATCCGCAGGAAGCTGGGCCTCATCATTGCGGCATTCATCGCGATGCTGGTGGTGCTTGCCACAGTCACCGTGCTCAGCCTTTTCGCTGTCAATCAGCGCACGGCCGCGGTCGAACAGCAGTGGCTCGTCCGTGCGCAGATCCTGGGACAATTGCGCGATCACATTTCGGGTTTCCGGGGCGCCGAGGCCGACTTATCGCTGGCGTCCGACGCGGGCGCGATCCGCGCCGCGCAAGTGCAGGCCGGCCGGCATCGGCGCGCCATCGGCGAATTACAGAATCAGTACGAGAATCTGGCAGCGGCCGACACGCACCCCGACGTGGCCAAATTCGACGCCGCCCTGAACGCTTATTTCGCCGCGCACGACGCCTGGATTGGTGCGGCCACGTCCGGCGCGGCGAGCGATCCGGCACAACTGCGCCGAGTGCTGCAGTCGCGCTTCGAGCTTGCCGAAGCTGCCATCGACCGACTGGTCAGCGCGAACCTGGACGGTGCGCAGGCGGCTGCCCGGGCGGCGAGTCAACTGTCCCGGCGGGGCAACTTGCTGGTGCTGTCGACGTCGGTGCTGGTCTTGCTGCTGGGCTTGTGGCTGGTGGTGCGGGTGCGGCGAGATATTGCCCAGCCGCTGGGCGGTGTGGCGAGTTCACTCAAGGATTTGGCCGCCGGACATCGCAACGTCGACGTTCCCGAATTGAATCGTGACGATGAGATCGGCGAGATGGCCCGGGCCGTGAGCGTGTTCCGACAACATACGCAAACGCTCGAAGACGCCTATGAGGCCACGCGTGCGGCGCAGGAGGCTGCGCAGCTGCTGGCGCAGCATGACTTGCTCACCGGACTGCCGAACCGTCGCGGCCTTGCGTCGGAGTTGCAGGCCGCGGCATTTCACGCGCAGCACGATGCCGCCGTGTATATGGTGCTGGTCATCGATCTGGACCGCTTCAAGCCGGTCAACGATCTCCAGGGGCGCCCGGTGGGCGACTTCGTGCTCAGCGAGGTGGCCCGCCGACTGCGGCGGGCAGTACGCAAGCGCGACACCGTCGCGCGCCTGGGCGGCGACGAGTTTTGCGTGATTGCCAAGGCCGATCCCGGCTACAAGGACGGCGCCATATTGCTTGCGACGCGATTGCTCGACGCGATTCAGGTGCCGATTCTGGTGGGACAGCACAAGATCGAGGTGACTGCGAGTATCGGCATTGCGTCGTGCCCGGCCGATGGCCTCGATCCGGAGAGCCTGCTGCGCGCGGCCGACATTGCCATGAGCCGCGCCAAGCAGGAGGAGCGCGGCAGCTATCGGTTCTTCGAGTTGAGCATGGACAACGACATGCGCGCTCAGGCAGCGCTCGAAGCCGATCTGCGCGCTGCCGTGCAGGCCGGCGTGATCCGTCCGTACTACCAGCCGATTATAGAAATGCGCAATCAGCGGGTTTGCGGCTTCGAGATACTCGCGCGCTGGAATCATCCACAGCGCGGCGCGGTGCCGCCCGACGTATTCATCCCGCTGGCCGAGCAACTTGGGCTGATGCCCGATCTGACCACCT
The DNA here is from genome assembly GCF_001931675.1 of Pandoraea thiooxydans. Taxonomy (NCBI): domain Bacteria; kingdom Pseudomonadati; phylum Pseudomonadota; class Betaproteobacteria; order Burkholderiales; family Burkholderiaceae; genus Pandoraea; species Pandoraea thiooxydans. The sequence goes on from NZ_CP014839.1 coordinate 1,482,472, forward strand.
CGATATTGCGCGAGGCCTGCCGCGATGCTCGCCAGTGGAGCAACGATATCCACCTCTCTCTGAACATCTCGCCGGTCCAGCTCAAGGATCTGTACCTGCCCGCGCAACTGCTGCCGATTCTCAGCGAAGAAGGATTTCCGTCCTCGCGGCTCGAAATCGAGATCACCGAGAATGCGCTGGTGGGCGACATTCAGGGTGCCAAATCGATCCTGGGATTGTTCCAGGATGCCGGCATCAAGATCTCGCTCGACGACTTCGGCACCGGCTACTCCAGTCTGTACCATTTGCGCGAACTCAAGTTCGACAAGGTCAAGGTCGACAAATCATTTGTCCAGACCATGCAGCGCAGCAACGAAAGCGAGAAGATCATCGACGCCATCCTTGGCCTGGCAAAGAGCCTGGGCATGGCCACGGTGGCCGAAGGCATCGAGGATCCCAAAACCCTTGACTACCTGCGCGCCAAGTCCTGCGAATATGGTCAGGGCTACTACTTCGGCGAAGCGCTAAGCGCTGCGCAAACACGCGAGCGATTCGTGCAAGGGTGGCCGCACGTAGTCTCCGAGAATTAACCCGACCGGCGGCGGTGCCTACAGCGCCATGCGCACCAGCCCCGCCGCGGCGATTGCCAAAAGCAGCCACGACACCCGCCGGCGAAACTTGCCGTCGCTGCCATGTCGCGCGGCGTCGCGTTTGAAAAGCCGATGACCCAGGCGGATACCGGTCATCATGGCCGGCGCCATCAGCACGAAAAGCGCCAGCGTGTGCCAGTGAACGATGCCCCCGGCATAAGACAGCGCAAACGCCCAGACATCCATGATGAGCAGCAGCGCGACCATGGTCGCCCGCAGTTGCGAGGCGGCCACGCCGGTGAGCAGGAAAATCGCCGCTACTGAGAGTCCGCCGATCGCGGCGATCCCGCTCATGATGCCCGACAGGCCGCCGGTGGCCCAGCGCAGCGGGGCGCCGGCCGGGCGGCCCGTGGGTGCCCTGGACCAGCCGCTGAGCAGCACCAGGCTGAGCGCCAGCAGCGACAGCGCCACCATCAGGCGCAGCGCCGCCGCGTCGAAGCGCGACAGAATCCACACGCCGACGGGTGTGGCGATGAGATTGGCGATCGCCAGCGGACGCAGCCAATGCCAGTCGATGTGCTGACGAATCGCCGGGATCAACGTCACGCTGGCCGCAATCTCCATCAAATACATGACCGGCACGATGCGCGCCGGCGACATCACGATGGCCAGCGTGCCGACCGCTACCGCCGACGAACCGAAGCCGGTATATCCCCGTACTACGCCCGCGCCGAGCATCACCAGTGCGCTCAGCACCAGCAGCGGCAGCGTCATGCCGAACCAGGTCTCGATCAAATGCTCTCCCGTCGTGGTGTGGCAACCGCCCAGGCGGCTACCGAATGGCGCGGGCCGCACGGGCCCGTTCCAGTATTTGCCAGGGCGACCAGCCCAGATTCATGCCAGCGGCCGCGAGCAGGATCGCCGCCACGCCAGCGAGTTGAATCGGGTGCAGCCGGTGGCCGAAGGCCAGAAAATCGACCGTAATTGCCACCACCGGATAAATAAAAGAAAGCGAGCCGGTCAGGTGCGTTGGCAACTTCTGGATCGCGCCATACAGCAGGATGTAGACCAGGCCGGTGTGCACCACGCCGGCGACCGCGAGAATCGCCCAGGTGCGCAAGCCCTCGCCACCGGCGATCGAAGGCAAATGCATCAAATGCGCGAACGGCGCGAGCATTACGATGCCCACGCAAACCTGGATCAGCGCAATCAAATGCGGCGGCGTGCCGGCCAGCTTCTTGGTAATCGCCGCGGCAACCGCGTAGCAGAACGCTGCGCCGAATGCGAGCGCAATACCGCTGAAATAGTGCGCGCCGATGATTGCCGCGTCGCTGCCGCCGTCGGGTTTGGCCTGCACGATCAAGAGCACGCCGGCGAAAGCCAGGCTCAGCCAGGTCAGTTTCGTCAGCGTGAAGCGCTCGCCGAAGAACAGGGCCCCCAGGCCGACCAGCATGAATGGCTGGGTGTTGTATACGGCCGTGGCTACCGAAATCGACGCGCGCGAGTATGCGGCGAAAAGCAGCAGCCAGTTGGCGACGATGGCCATGCCGCCCAGCGCGGCAATGCCCACCAGACGGGGCGAGCGCAGGCGGGGCAACAGACCCAGGGCCGCACAAACAGCGAGCAGCGTGCCGGCGCCGAACACGCAGCGCCAGAAAACGACATCGATGACGGGTTGCCGCGAGGCGATGACGAACCAGCCGATGGTGCCTGAAATGCCCATTGCCGCCGTCATTTCGAGGGTGCCGCGAACCTTGGTGTCCATTAGACTCTCCCGCAATGCTCAGTGGGCTAAGAATCGCATATTGGACCTCGCCATTCCATAACTTAAATAAATAAAAAAGCTAAATATTTTTAATAAAATAAAGGATATTTTAATTTTTCCTGAGGAAATTAAAATGCTCAACAATCAGGATCGACGCATTCTGGAAGCGTTGCTTGGCGATGGGCGCATGTCGCTCAAGGAACTGGCCGAACAGGTCGGCCTGTCGTCGCCGAGCGTTTCCGAGCGCCTGCGCCGGCTCGAGGAGCGGGGCGTGATCCGGCGCTATACGGTCGAAGTCGATCCTCGTGCACTCGGTTACCCCCTGCAGGCGGTCGTGCGCATCCGCCCGTTGCCGGGCCAGTTGCCCACCGTACAAAAGCTGCTCGAAGAGATTCCCGAATGCGCCGAGTGCGATAAGGTAACGGGCGAGGATTGCTTCGTCGCCCGCTTGTTCGTGCGCTCGATAGAACAGCTCGACGCGATCCTCGATCGCATCGCCGACAAGGCGGAAACCAATACGGCGATCGTCAAGGCTCAGCCGATCACGCGGCGCCCGCCGCCGTTGGCCGTCGGCTAGGCCGGCACGCTATTGGCCGCGCGGTTGAATCGCGTCGGCGATGTGGGCCATGTAATTCGGCTTGCCGATCTCCACGCCGTTATGACGCAGGATGTCGTAGGCGGTGACCACATGGAAATAGAAGTGCGGCAGGGCCCAATCACGCAGATAGCGCGCGCCAGTCATTCGAGCCACCCGGTCGTTGGGCAGTTGAATCTCGATGTCGCGTGTGTCGGCGCCCTCGAATGTCGCGGCGGCAATGCCATGCAAATAATCGATCGTCGCGGCGATCGTGCCTTTGAGTTCCTCCACTGTCTGGCCGGGTTCCTGGGCCGGTGCCGGGGCCTGGCCCGTCAGCCGCGCGACCGAATTGCGGGCCAGCTCGCAGGCCACCTGCACCTGCCGCCCGAGCGCAAACATGTCGGGCGCAAGGTGCGCGCCCACCAGCACGGCCGGATCGAACCCCTTGGTCTGCGCCAGTTGTGCGCCCTTGTCGAGCAAGCCGGACAAATTGCCGAGCATCGGCGCGCAGGTGCCGATCAACAGGGAGTGTATCGAGAGCGAGGCCGGGATGGGGGCGGACATGGCAATTCCTCGTGAAAAGGGTTGGATGACGAATCGATAAGCCGGAGCGCCGCGGCGCCCGTGCGATTGTATCAATCAACTAACCCGCCCGCGTCGTCGGCAGCCGTCCCAGGAATTCCCGCGTCAAGTGGGCCACCTCGTCCACTGCTTCGTCCAGCGCGAAGTGCCCGGCCTCGAGCAGATGCACTTCCGCCTCGGGCACATCCTGCTGATAGGCCAGCGCACCCTGCACGGCGAACGACGGGTCGTGCCGGCCCCACACCACCAGCAACGGTGGACGATGTTCGCGCAGCCAAGCTTGCCAGCGCGGGTAAGCCGCGACATTGTTGCGGTAGTCATAGAACAGCTCGGTCTGGATGTCGACTTGCCCGGGACGCGACAGGAAAGCGAATTCATCGCACCAGGCATCGGGGTCGTAGCGCTGCGGGTTCGGGCTGTGGCCGACATGGCGCAGGCGCGTTGCCTCGAAAGAAATCAGATTCTTGCGCAGTGCCGACTCGTGCCTGGCGCGATCGTGCCAAAAGGCCTTGCGGGTATCCCACAGCGGCCCCAAACCAGCTTCATGGGCGACCGCGTTTTGCACGATGAGCGCGGTAACGGACGCGCTGCGCGCCTCGGCCAGGCGCAATCCGATCGGACCGCCGTAATCCTGCACGAATAGCGCATAACGTCGAACCTCGAGGGTGTCGAGCCAGCGGCCGACGAAATGCGCCAGATTGTCGAACGTGTAATCGAAGTCTTGCGGCGACGGGGCGCTGCTATGGCCAAAGCCGGGATAGTCCGGGGCGAGCACATGAAAGCGGGCGGCCAGCAGCGGGATCAACGTCTCATACATGCGCGACGAAGAGGGGAACCCGTGCAACAGCACGACAGTGGGCGCATCGGGATGACCGGCCTCCCGATAAAAGATGTCCAGACCGTCGATCGGTACGGTGCGATAGGTGATGGTGGTACGGCTCGATGGCATGATGAACCTCAGGTTGACACGGGATCAGTGAACGGCTGGCTCGGCCGGGTGCGGCGAGAACAGAAAGAAGCGATGCACCAGCGCCGCGCCAATGAAGAAAGCCGCCGACAGCGCGCACACGCCGATCCATCCGGCGCATGCGAAGACCGGGCCGGCGAACGCGGCGCCGATGGCGCTGCCCAAAAAGAACAGCCCGGTGTAAAGGCCGTTGAGACGGCCGCGCGCCTCCGGGGCGAGCAGGTTGATGGCGCGCCGGCCAAGGGTCTGGTCGGCGATGACCGAGGCGTCGATCACGCAGGCGGCGACGGCCAGCAGCAGTACCGAGACCGGCGCTGGCAGGTGCGCACTCACGGCCAGCGCGGCGACCACCGTGCCGCACAGGGCGATGCGATGCGCGGCCCGAGCGGCTGGCCCGGCACGGCCACGGTCGCCGGCGCGCCCGGCCAGCGGCGCCACCACGACGCTGGCCGCGCCTGCGAGGGTGAACAGGGCGATTTGTAACGGCCCGAGATTCAGCGGTGGGCGCGCGAGGACGATCGCCACGCTGGTCCAAAAGGCGTTGAAGCCGGCCATCAGCAGGCCTTGGCACAGCGCGTGATGGCGCAGCACCGGTTCCTCGGCGACCAGCCGGCCCAGCGAGGCCACCAGCGATCGGTAGCTGGGGCGCGCCGCCGGCCGCAGCGCGGGCACGCGCGGCAACGCCAGCACGAGAGTGAGCACCAGCAAAATGGCATCGCCGACGAAAAAGCTGCGCCAGCCCAGCGTGCCGTCGGCCAGCCCCGCCAGCGGGCGCGACAGCAGGATGCCCAGCATCAGCCCGCTCATCACATTGCCGATCACTTTGCCGCGCGCGGCCGGCCCGGCCAGTGCTGCGGCCGCCGGAATCAGCATCTGAATCGCGCTGGCCGAGACACCGATGACAAACGAAGCGGCCAGAAAACCCGAGGCCGATGGCGTCCACGCGGCGAATGTCAGTGCCACGGCCTGTGCGCCCAGGGTCGTGCCGATCAGCGGGCGCAACGGCAGGCGGTCGACCAGCGGCACCAGTGCGAACAGGCCCACCGCGTAGCCGAGCAGCGTGAGTCCTGTGACGAGCGAGGTCCACGCGCCCAAATGCAGCGACACGTCGAGTCCGTTGATGAGGGCTTGCGACGCGTAAAGCGGCAGAACCGCCGTGCCGACCAGGGTGGCAAAAATCAGCGTCACGCTTAACGAAAACGCCTGGCAGGGCGCTGCGGTGACGCCACGCGCCGCCGGCGACGCCGATGCCTTAATGCAGTGGGGATCCATGGGGCCTCTCGATCTGTGATTGACGAGGCCATCCTACTATCAATGAATTAATTGATAATTGGCATAGAATGACATTGATAATCCATTTTTTATGGAGAATTCATGCTGTCGCTGCGTGATCTCGAAGTATTTGTCGCCATTGCCGAGGCGGGCAGTCTGACCGCGGCCGCCGAGCGGCTGGGGCGGTCGCTCCAGGCGGTGAGCCGTTCGCTGCAGTCGCTCGAAGCCGAAGTCGGCGCGACCTTGATCGCACGCACCACCCGCAGCTTGCGCCTGACACCCGCCGGCGAGCGCTTTCGCGAGCGGCTGCAGGACGTGTTTGCCGAGCTCGAGGCCGCGCGCGCCGAAGTGGCCGAAGAAACAAGCCATCTGCGCGGCACACTGCGCGTGAGTGCGGCCACGCAGTTCGGGCCGGCCTACGTCGTTCCGCTGGTGAGCGAATTCCTCACGCGGCATCCCGGGCTTGGCGCCGCGCTCGACTTCGACGACGAGTATCGCGATCCTGTCAAAGGCGGCGCGGACGTCACGATCCGCATCGGCGACACGCCTGACTCGCGGCTGGTTGCGCGGCGCCTGGCGTCGGTGCGCCGCGTGGTCTTCGCATCGCCTGAATATCTCGAACGACACGGTCGGCCGCTCGCACCGGCCGATCTTGTCGCGCACGAGTGCGTGATCCGCTCCAACGCCGCGCATCCGCGCCTGTGGCGCTTCCAGTCGCCCGAGCAGGGCGAGATTGCGGTTTCCGTCAAAGGGCGCATCGAGGCCAATCATGCCGATGCGGTCAATCGCGCCGTCGCCTGCGGCATGGGCATCGGCATCGCCACGCTGTGGCAGATCCGTCCGCTGCTCGAAGCCGGCAAGGTCGAGCGGCTATTGAGCGCTTTCGAGCCCACGCCGGTGCCGCTCAATGCCCTGTGGGTGCGCGCGCCCCGGCTGCCGGCGCGCACCCGGCAATTCATCGATTTTCTTGCCGAGCGATTTGCCGACGAGTGGCTGTAGTCCAGTCAGGTTCGCGGGCGCGCCGCGTGACTCAGGAGGCGCGTGGCTGCTTGACAATTGTCAACCCGAGCCAGGGCCGGTCGCATCACACTGAAAAAGTTGCGCGAGTCATCCGCTTGGCGCCGCGCGGCCTGGCCCGCAGACCCATCATGCGATCCCCCAATGCGCCGACGGCGCCACGTCAAGGTCCCGATCAGATGCAACCGTCTTCGCGCCCGGCAGACATGACAACTTCCGAGTCCGAAGTGGCGGCGAGCGCCGAAGCGCGGCAGGGTTTGTCGAGCGAGCGGGCGGCCGCGCTGCAGGCCCAATGGGGCCGCAACGAGATCGCCGCGGTCGCGCGCGCGGGGTGGTGGGAGACCCTGCTCGAAGTCCTGCGCGAACCGATGTTTTTGCTGCTGCTGGGCGCCAGTGCGGTATATCTGGCGCTGGGTGACCGCATCGAAGCATTGACCCTGCTGGCCTTCGTGCTGCTGGTAGTCGCCCTGACGGCGTTTCAGAGTCATCGGACCCGCCAGGTGCTGGATGCGTTACGAGAACTCTGCGCACCGCGCGCGCAGGTCCTGCGCGACGGCACGCTGCAAGCCGTCTCGGCCACCGAACTGGTGCCGGGTGACGTCGTGGTGGTCGGCGAGGGCGCCCGCGTGCCGGCTGACGGCCTGCTGTTCGAGGCGCATGAGCTTAGCGTCGACGAGTCGCTGTTGAGCGGCGAGTCGGTGCCGATCGCCAAGTCGTGCGATGGCACGTTGCCGGAACCGGCGCTTGCCGCAGCCCGGCAGCTGTTCTTCGGCTCAATGGTCGTGCAGGGCCAGGGACGCATGATCGTCAGCGCCATCGGGGCCTCCACCGCGCTCGGTCGCATCGGTGCTTCGCTCGGCGGGATCACCCAGGCGCAATCCCCGCTGCAGTTGCAGGCACGCGCATTCGTCAACCGCTTTGCGATCGTCGCGCTCTGCCTGTGTGTCCTGTTGGCCGTGGCGTACCGCTGGCGTACCGGCGAGTGGGTGCCGGCCTTGCTGGCGGGTATCACGCTCGCCATGGGCATCCTGCCAGAAGAAATTCCCGTGATCATGACGGTTTTCATGGCGCTGGGCGCACGCCGGATTGCTGCCGAGGGCGTCCTCACGCGCCGCCTGAACGCGATCGAGACGCTTGGCGAGGTGTCGGTGCTGTGCGTCGACAAGACCGGCACGCTCACGCAAAACCGCATGGCGGTACGGGTCCTGTTCGCGCAAGGTCAGGAGCAAGTCGTCGACGACACGCTGCCCGAGCTTGGCGAGGCCTATCACGAGTTGCTCGAATATCTGGTGCTCGCCAGCGAGATCGAGCCGTTCGATCCGATGGAGCGCGCCTTTCAACGGGCCGGGCAACGGTACCTTGGCGGTACCGAGCATTTGCACGGAGATTGGGCGCTGGTTCAGGAATACGCCCTGAGCCCGGCCTTGCCTGCGATGTCGCACGGCTGGCACGCGCCGGACCTGAGCCATTATCCGGTCGCCTGCAAGGGCGCGCCCGAAGCCATTTGCGATTTATGCCACCTGGACGAGGCGCAAACCGCCGCGCTGCTTGAGCGTTCGGCGCAAATGGCCAGTCGCGGCTTGCGCGTGCTGGGGGTGGCCCGGGCGCTTCATCCGGGTAGCGAGTGGCCGGCCAGGCAGCACGATTTCGAATTTTCATTCGTCGGACTGGTGGGGCTGCTCGATCCAGTGCGCCCCGAGGCCGCCGAGGCGATTGCGGCGTGCCGCGCCGCAGGCATTCGGGTGGTGATGATCACCGGCGATTACCCGACCACGGCGCAAGCGATCGCGGCCGAAGTCGGTCTCGATGCGACGCGCGTAGTCAGCGGCGCCGCGCTGTCCGAAATGGACGACGCGCAGTTGGACCGGATCATCGACCGGGTTCAAATCTTCGCCCGCATTCAGCCGATGCAGAAACTGCGGCTGGTGGACGCGTTTCGGCGGCGCGGCGAGGTCGTCGCCATGACCGGCGACGGCGTCAACGATGCGCCGGCGCTCAAAGCTGCGCATATCGGCATCGCCATGGGCCAGCGGGGCGCCGAGGTGGCGCGCGAGGCGGCGTCGCTGGTGCTGCTGCGCGACGAATTCACGCCGATTGTCTCGGCCATCCGACTGGGCCGGCGCATCCATGCCAACCTGATGCGCGCCATCGGCTACACGGTGGCGGTTCATATTCCGATGATCGGTGCCACCATACTCCCGGTGCTGGCCGGGTGGCCACCGCTGCTGGCACCGGTGCATGTGGTCATGCTTCAGCTGATCATTGACCCGGTGTGCTCGATCGTCTTCGAGAACGAGCCGGAGCGGGCCGATACGATGCGCCAGGCGCCGCGTCGCCAGGGTGCGCGCCTGCTGTCCAATCGCACCCTGGTGCAGGCCGCGTTGGCCGGTACCCTGGCGACCCTGATCGTATTGGGGCTTTATGCAGGCCTGCTGAGCAACGCCGTCGAGCCCGCGCTGGCGCGCACCTGGGCGTTCGTCGCGTTGGTCGGCGGTAACGTCGCGCTGATTTTCTGGGCGCGCGGCGCGGTGCCGCGGCGGCGTGCTGCCGATGCGCGCCGCCTCAATCTCGCGTTGTGGGGGGTAACGAGCGCCGTGACGCTGGTCATGCTGCTCTTGCTGCTCAGCCCGGCGGTGGCCCGGCTCTTCAATCTGGTCGCGGCCCTGGCGCCGTGAAGGATCGCGTCTATCAGTCCTTGACAGGCACCAGCAGCAGCGGCACCGGCGTCAAATGAGCGACGCGGCTGGCCACACTGCCGAGCAGCCAGCGCGCGATACCGCGCCGGCCGTGCATGCCGAGCACCATCAGATCGGCCTGCCATTGCTGCGCGTCGCGCACGATCGCATGGGCGATATCGTCGTTGGTGGTCTCGGTGCTGATCATTGCCGTGTCGATGCCGCCGGGCGTGCCGGCCAGCAACTGCCGGGCGTTTTCGAGCGCTTGCTTGCCGTCGTCGACGAATGCCTCCTCCAGCATGTGAATCGGTACGAAGTCGGTCAGCCGCACGGCGCGATCGACCACATAAACGGTGCGCAAATCGGTCTGGCCGCTGGTGAGGCGGGCCGCCTGGCGCAATGCCTGGGTGGCGCCCTTGCTGCCGTCGATCGCGCACAGGATGCGGCGCGGCGCGGCCAGCGGCGACGCATCGTATTGGGCCGGAACAACCAGAATCGCACAGCCTGCCATATGAGCCAGAGGCTCCGAGACCGTACCCTCGACCCAACGCAACAGGCCATGATGCTGGCGCGCGCCGACCACCAGCAAGTCGGCATGCCACGCGCCGGCGGCTTTTGTCAGCGCGTGCACGACGTCGCCGCCCTGTTTGGACAGGTCGACAAGTTCGGTCTCGACAGTGCGGCCCTGCTGCGACAAAACGTCCTTGGCCTGATTGAGCGCATCGCCGGCGTCACGCAGCAGTTCGGCGCGCGCCGCGCTCAGCTCGTCGCCGACGAGCGGCGTGATCGGCAGCAGCACGCGGGGATTTTGCGCGACGCTCACCAGGCGGATGTGGGCCTCGGCTGGAAGTAAATGTTGGGTGTAGTTGACGGCATGCAACGATGCCAGCGACGCATCGACGGCGATCACCACCCGGTTGAAGGGAATTGCCGCATTGCTTGCCTGACTCGGGGCGCCCATGATCGTTCTCCGTGAGGGGGGGTCGACAACCGCATTAAAGTTAGCATACTGCGCCTGTCCGAGCCAGGTAGATTGATCCTGGTCATGGCGTGTGTGCGGCGTCGGAATGCGCCGTATCGAGCTCAATGCCATTGTTTCGCTGGTTGGATCAGCAACGCCGCCAGGCCTTGGGCCTGATCCTCGCGAAATATCGTCAGTCCCAGCGGCATGGTGTCCTGTGCCAGCTGTGGCTGCGGCAGGTAGCTGCCGAACAGGCGATCCCACCAGGAAATGTGGAAACCGTAATTCGTATCGTGCGCCTCGGGCCGCACCGAGTGGTGAATGCGGTGCATATCGGGCGTCACGAACACCCAGCGCAGCGCCGCGTCGAGCCGGGAAGACAGGCGCAGATTGGCATGCGTGATCAGCGAAAAACTGCTCAGCACGATTTCGAACGCCGCAACCGCCGCCGGGCTGGCGCCAAGCAGCAGCACCGCTACGATCTTGATGCCCATCGACAACAGGATCTCCAGCGGATGGAATCGCACGCCCGAGCTGACGTCGAGCGCGATATCCGTGTGATGCACGCGGTGCAGGCGCCACAGTATTTCGATCCGGTGCATCAGGCGGTGTTGCGTATAGATCGTCAGATCCAGCGCGACAAAAGCGATTGCCGCGGCGGCCCAGGGGGCAACGTGCAGTAGATGCAGCAGACCGAAGTCCTTTTGGCGTGCCCAAAACGCGGCGTCCACTGCGAGCCAGGGCAGCAGCAGGCGCAGGCACAGGACATTGATTGCTCCCAGGCCAAAATTAACCGGCCAGCGCCGTTGGCGCATCGGTGACGCAGCGTGTTGCGGCCAACGATATTCGGCCATGGCCAACAACGCCAATAAGGAAAGAAAAGTCAGGAGACGGACGGCGGCCTGGTTCATGATCGCATGGCTGGGTACGCGGGTAGGGCGCTGCAACGTTTGCAGGCCTTGGTGCATTAGTCGCCGGCCGGCTCTCAACATTACATGTATCGACGTTTTTATGTTGGCGCGTCAGACCCGGTACGGGGACTGCCGCCCGAGCCCGCCTGATTCGCGCCAGGCGCAATCAAACGTAATATTTTTGCGACCCGTTCGTCTTACTAAAGCGCGTTGTCGTAACGCAATCTCTTTCATTTCATCTTTTGCGGAGCATGGCCATGGCAAACCCGTTTGCCCGTTTGACCAAATCATTGATTGCACCGGCAATTACCCTGTTGGCTGCCGGCACAGCTTTTGCCGGCACCGGCCTCGCGCAGCCCGCTACGACGCTGCCCTTCGAGACGCATGCAGCGTTCTTCTCGCGCGAGACGCGTCAACCGAAGCCGCTCGATCCGCAAGTGTTCGTTCGGGCTCCGGGCGCGCCAGCGGCTGTGGGGCCGCAGGGCATCCGGCACGTGGCCGGCTACCGCAATGCCTTGCTGGCCGACAAGGCGACGCTACCGGTGTTTTCCGCGGACGGCCGCGCGCTGGGCTTCGATCTGGGGCAATGGCTCGGAGCCCGCGGCGAGGTGGTGCTAATGCCGCTGCCGTCCGGTGGGGAGAAAGTCATCGCGGTCTTCGCTGGCTTGAAGCCGGGGGGCGTCTACAGCCTGTTCGAGAATCATTTCGATCAAAAGCCGATTGGCTTCACGCCACTCGATGGCCGTGGCGCCGATAACAACTTCGTTGCGGGCAAGGACGGACGCGGCGCCATAACACTTGCCGCACCGCATGCACTGACCAGCGTCAATGCTGTGCTGTTGGTGTATCACGCCGACGGCAAATCGCATGGGGTGTCGCGCGGGGCGATCGGGGTGACGGCGCAACACCAGTTGATCGCCAAGCTGCCGTGAGGCCCATCGGCGCTCTCTTGTAATAATCCCTGGGGTCGCCCGTCAGATGAGCATGATATGCGGCGCGCTCGAGAGCGCAGCGTCGGATACTAATGGTTCGACGCATTGCGTGCGGCGAGCCGAGCCCGGGGATGGATCATGACGCGTCACAAGATCGCTGTGCTGCTGGCTTTATGCCTGGGTTTGGCGGTCTTCTTTTTGTTCGGGTTCGAGCGCTATCTGAGTATCGAATTCCTGAGCGTCAGTGTGCACGCGGTGGGCAAGTACGCCCAGGCTCATGCAATCGCCGCCATGACGGCTTACTTCGTGCTTTACGTCGTCGCCGCCGCGCTGTCGCTGCCTGGTGCGGCGGTTCTCACGTTGGGCGGCGGCGCGCTGTTTGGCCTGGCGCTCGGTACATTGCTGATTTCCTTTGCGTCGACCATCGGCGCGACGCTGGCTTTCCTGGGCTCACGCTACCTGCTGCGCGACTGGGTCGTCGGTCGCTTTGGCCGCAGGCTCGAGGCCATCGATGCCGGGCTCGCGCGAGATGGGGCGTTTTATTTGTTTATGCTGCGCCTGGTGCCGGCATTCCCGTTCTTTCTGATCAACCTGTTGCTCGGCCTGAGCAGGATGCGCACGCGCACGTTCTACTGGGTCAGCCAGCTCGGCATGTTGCCGGGCACGCTGGTCTACGTGAATGCCGGCACTCAACTGGCGCGGATTCATTCGCTCTCGGGCATTCTGTCGCCGGGTCTGCTCGGCGCCTTCGCCATGCTGGGTGTGTTTCCGCTGCTCGCAAAAGAGCTGGTCGAAATCCTGCGCGCGAGAAGGGCTTACGCACGCTGGCCCAAGCCGAGCCGCTTCGATCGCAATCTGATCGTCATCGGCGGCGGCAGCGCCGGACTCGTGACCGCCTATATTGCCGCGGCCCTCAAGGCCAAGGTCACGTTGGTCGAGCAGCACGCAATGGGCGGCGACTGCCTGAACACCGGCTGCGTGCCATCCAAGGCTCTGATTAGATCGGCCCGACTGCTCGCGCAGATCGCCCGTGCGGGGGAATTCGGCATTCGCTCGGCTCGCGCCGAATTCGATTTCGCCGACGTCATGCAGCGCGTGCAGGCGGTGATCGCGGCGGTCGCGCCGCATGACTCGGTGGAGCGATATACCGGTCTGGGCGTCGATGTCGCGCAAGGCCGCGCCCGTATCGTCTCGCCGTGGGAAGTGGAGATTACCGGCAGCGACGGCCAGGTTCGGCGCCTGAGCACGCGCAGCATTGTGATCGCCGCCGGCGCGCGCCCGGCGGTGCCGCCCATCCCCGGGCTCGACGATGTCGGCTATCTCACGTCGGACACGGTCTGGCGCTTGCGCGAGCTGCCGCGCCGGCTGGTTGTGTTGGGCGGCGGGCCGATCGGCACCGAGTTGACGCAGGCTTTTGCGCGTCTCGGTGCGCAGGTCACGCAAGTGGAGATGGCAGCCCGCATCCTGATGCGTGAAGATCCGGAGGTGTCCGACATGGTGACCCGCCGGTTTCAGGCCGAAGGTATCGCCGTGCTCGCCGGACATCGTGCCAGGCAATTCGTGGTCGAGCGCGGCGAAAAAATCTTGATTGCCGAGCACGATGGCCACGACCTCCGTATCCCTTTCGATGCCGTGCTGGTGGCTGTCGGGCGCGCGGCGAATCTGACTGGCTACGGCCTGGAGGATCTGGACATCCCGGCCACCCGCGTGGTGTCGACCAACGCCTTTTTGCAGACGCGCTATCCGAATATCTACGCCGCCGGCGATGTGGCGGGGCCCTTTCAGTTCACGCACACGGCGGCTCATCAGGCATGGTACGCAGCCGTCAACGCGCTGTTCGACCCGTTCAAGAAATTCAAGGCGGATTATTCAGTCATTCCGTGGGCCACCTTCATCGAACCGGAAATCGCCCGCGTCGGCCTCAACGAGCTGGAAGCGCGGGAGCTAGGCATTGCGCATGAAATTACGAAGTTCGACATCGGCGAGCTGGATCGCGCGATTGCCGACGGCGCAGCGCACGGCTTCGTCAAAGTGCTGACGGTGCCAGGCAAGGACCGGATTCTGGGCGTGACGATCGTCGGCGAACATGCCGCCGAGCTGATAGCCGAATATATATTGGCGATGAAGCATGGTATCGGACTCAATAAGATACTCGGCACCATCCACATCTACCCGACCATGACCGAGGCCAACAAATACGCCGCCGGCGCCTGGAAGCGGGCGCACGCGCCGCAGCGCGTGCTTGCATGGCTGGCGCGCTTTCATGCCTGGCGGCGCGGAGCGAGTGCGTGAGCCGGGACGACGCGTCGGCCGTGCATCGCTCGTTCGTCATCGTATTGCGTGCTGCCGCTAGCGCAGCGTGTCGCGCAAGCGAGTGAGATCTTCGGGACGATCGATATCCCACAGCGGCGGCAGTTCGGCCCAGTGAACGCGCGCGGCCGCGAGGCGCTCGCGGGTGATGCGCATGACATGCGCGGTGCTCCATGGGATGTCGTGGAAAGCGGCGTGCAACAGCGTGGCGAGGTGCTCGTCCGGCGTGGCGAAAACACCGACCAGGACATAGCCGCCGTCCTCGGCCGGAATGAATACCGCCGGCGTGTCATGGTCAAGTCGGTCGGCCGCTTCATGCAGGTGCGCGGTCGTCAGCACCGGGCAATCCGAACCGATCAGCAAAACGCGCCGGTAAGTGCCGAGCGAGGCGCGCAGTGCCGCAGCCATGCGCTGGCCGAGATCGTCGCCGGTTTGCCGATGAACCGGCAGGGCGAACTCGTCGGTGCATGCGCGCAGGGCCGCGTCGGCGGTGTCGCCGGCGATCCATAGCGAAGCCGAAGCGCCGGTACCGGTGACCGTGCGCAGCGTGCGAACCAGCAGGTGCTCATGCATCGCGGCCGCGCCGTGGGCACCGAGCGCGGCGACCAGGCGCGTTTTCACCAGGCCTGGGACCGGCGGCTTGGTGAACACCGCGATATGACCGTCAGCGGGAAAGACCATCGGCTTGATGCTCCCTGGGCGCGGCCGGGGCTACCGGCAGGCTGCCATACCAGCGCGCCAGCGTGGCCGGTGCCACGCCGCAAACGTAAGCCAGGCGCAGTCCCCACATGAGTGCAATGGTGCGCCACACACCGCGAGTCTCCCAGCGCCGCCCCGAGGTAATGACCGGCGTGTCGATGCACGCCGGCGGCGAGATGCGCCTGAGGCGCTTGCTCAGTGCGATGTCCTCCATCAGCGCGATCGGCGCAAAGCCGCCCGCCTGCTCGAATGCGAGGCGTGTGACGAAGATGGCCTGATCGCCGGTCGCCACGCCGGTGATCCGGGAGCGCAGGTTCATCATTGCCGCGACCACGTGCAATAGCCGATGGCGGCTCTCGATGCATACGTCGAAGCGGCCCCAGACACGGGTTCCGTCGCACAGCGCGGCGCTTACCAGTCGGTCGGCACCGGCGGGCAACAGGGTATCGGCATGCAGAAACAGCAGCACGTTGCCGTGTGCCAAGGCAGCGCCGGCGTTCATCTGCGCGGCACGGCCGCGTGGCGCCCGCTCCAGTTTGTCGGCATGAGGCGCCGCCAGCTCGCGGGTCGCATCGTCGCTGCCGCCGTCGACCACGATGATCTCGGCGCCCAGCGCGCGCAGCGGCGCAAGCCGGCGCAGCACGACGGCGATGCCGCTCGCCTCATTGAGTACCGGCACGACGATCGACAGAGCGATTGACGTCTTATTCATATTTGGCGAGCAGTGCGGCCAGCCGCGCCTTGGTCTGCGCCGGCGCGTCGGCCAGCGGTGTAACCAGCGCGGTGCGCAGCGCATCATGCGCGGCCGATGCCAGCGGCGCGTCGGCCAGCAACTCGATGGCACGATAAATGACTCGCTGGGCGTTGGCTGCATTGCGCCCCAGGTTCGCGATGGCCGACTCGACTGTCACACTCTCGTGGGTCGGATGCCAGCAATCGTAATCGGTCACCAGTGCCAGGGTCGCATAGGCAATTTCGGCTTCGCGCGCGAGCTTGGCTTCGGGCAGATTGGTCATTCCGACGACCGATGCCTGCCAGCTGCGGAATAACTGCGACTCGGCATAGGTCGAAAACGCCGGCCCGTCGATGCAAACATACGTGCCGCCCCGGTGCAGGCGAACCTCGGGTGCGGCTTGGGCGGCGGCGGTCGCGATCAGGTCGGCGAGTGCCGTGCAAACCGGCTTGGCGAAAGCGATATGCGCGACGATGCCTTGTCCGAAGAAAGTCTGCTCGCGCCGGTGCGTGCGATCGATGAACTGATCGGGCAGCACCATGTCGAGCGGGCGGATCGCCTCCTGCAGGGAGCCGACTGCCGATACCGAGATCAGGTAGCGCACCCCGAGTTGTTTGAGTGCATGAATATTGGCGCGGTAGGGCACCTCGTCGGGCAGCAGCGAGTGATGGCGGCCGTGGCGCGCCAGGAACGCCACGCGCGCGCGGCCTAGCCGGCCGGTAATGAGCGCATCCGATGGCGGCCCGAACGGGGTGTCGAGCGTGATTTCCTCGATGTCCTGAAGTTCGGCCATGCGATACAGGCCGCTGCCGCCGATGATGCCGAAATCAATCTGCTCCATATTGCGCCTTTGTGGTTGCATGAACGGGTTCGAACGCGCTCATCGGCACATTGCTTCGAGCGGCACGCCCTTGCCCTCGACCCCCCTGAAATACCAGGGCACCATGGCCAGCGCGCCGATCAGCCAGAACGAGGCCAACAGCATTAGCGCGGGCATCATGCCGAAATGGGTTGCCACCGCCGTCAGCGCCAGCGGCGCGCCGAACGCGCCCAGGCGTCCCACGGCGACCGACAGGCCGATGCCGGTCGAACGCAAATGGGTCGGGAAAATCTCGGAAAAAGTCGGGTACGCCGAGATCCAGCTGCCGGTGGCAAACAGGTTGGCCAGGGTAAAGGCGGCCAGAACCCAGCGCCAGTCGTGCGTCTGGGTCGCCGCGGCCATCAGTAAAACGCCTGCCGCGGCCAGCGCATAGGCGATCGGCACAGTCAGCTTGCGGCCCGCGCGATCGAGCAGTAGCGCGACGGTTACCCCGCCGAGCAGGGCTCCGACGTTGCCGATCAAGTAGAACCATGGCACGAAATGCGTACTGACATGCACCGCCGGCAAAATGAACAGCGCCAGAAAGGCAAACAATCCGTAGTAGCCGGCCGCTTCCGAGAAGTCGAGCAGGCTGCCCAGCGCCAGCCGCCACGGATAACGCTCGATCAATTCGCGCGTTTGCATCCAGAAGGTTGCGCGATCGGGGGTGTTGGCTGCTTGCCTGGGCCGGCCGTTGCCTCTGGCACGTGAGTCGAAACGGCCCTGTTCGACCTGCTCGACGACGGCCGAGGCCTCGTTCAGATTGCCGTGCGCCGCCAGCCAGCGCGGCGACTCCGGAATATAGCGGCGCGCCAGCCCGGCGCACAGCGCGATCAGCGCACCGAAGCCGAACGCCGCGCGCCAGCCGACATCGGGCGGCAGCCGGTTGATCAGGAACAGCGTGACGAGTGCCGCCAGAATCGCTCCCAGCGACCAGAAATTCATCACCGTGGCGTTGGTTTTGCCGCGATGGCGGGCCGGAATGAATTCGCTGATCGCCGCGTTGATCGCCGCATATTCGGCCCCCACGCCGATTGCGGTGAGCAGGCGCAGCACCATCAGCGACGGGTAGTTCCAGGCAAAGGCCGTCAGGAACGTGAACGTCCCGTACATTGCCAGGGTCACGACGAATAGCCGCTTGCGTCCGAAGCGGTCCGCCAGATAGCCGAACACGTAGGCGCCGAACATGATACCGACAAACCAGATGCTGAGCACCCAGGACGCCTGCAGATTGCTCAGATGCCATTGGTCGCGAAACACCCCGATCACGTTGTTGACGATGGTCACCTCGAAGGCGTCGAGCAGCCAGCCCACGCCCAGCGCGATCGTGATGGCGGTGTGTACCTTGTTCCAGCTGGCCCGATCGAGCCGGGCGAAAAGCAGATTCATTGGCGTGTGTCTCCGGAGGTTGGCGCTGTCTGGCGTGTCTCGAACGCTATTCGGCGGGCGCCGTGTCAGCAGGCGGCATCGGCTTGGCCTGCTCGCCGGCTTGCCGCAAAAAGAGGAGGTTTTGCCGGAAGTGCCGGCAACCCGGGCACATCATCAAATGAAATTTATAGCTGGCGCGCTCGGCCGGGGTCAGTGCTTCGTCGAGCGATTTCGAGGCGAGGCGGGTCGCTTCCTTGCAGCTCAGCATGTGGGCTCCTTGGTGTCGAACCAGCGCGTTTGCAGACACACGCGCAAGGTCATGCGGGCGCGATGCAAAATGACGCCGCAATTGGTTTTCGAGATGCCCAGCTGGGCGACAACCTCGTCGACGCCGAGCCCCAGAAACTCCCGCATCATGAAAACGCGTGCTGTATTGACGGGCAGGCGATCCAGACAAGCCTGGAATACCACCCAGAACTGCTGGCGAGACAGCGCGTCTACCGGATCGCCCCAGGCCGCGGGGCGCTCGTGTTTCGCCCAGTGGCCCCGGTCGTCGAACAACCCGTCGAAGGTGTCTTCGGGAATGTCGTCGACGTCGATCTCCAGGGGCACGAAGCGCGAGCGCGCGCGCAGGATGTCGATGATCTTGTTCTTCAGGATCGCGAACAGCCAGGTGCTGATCTGCGCGCGGCCCTCGAAGGTCGAGATGCGCGCCATGGCCGCTACCATGGCGTCCTGGACCGCATCTTCGGCAGCGGCCACATCGCGTAATTGCAGTTCGGCAAAACGCAGCATGTCCCGCCGCAGCCCGGAAAGTTCATGATAAGGATCTTCGCCTGCCAAATCGTTCATGGATCAGAGTGGTGAAGGGAGGGCGTTTGCGAATCACCCGATCGGCGGCGGAACCATCGGCCGCCGCTGCGCGCCCGACCATGATACTGTCGGTGCCCCGTGTGTCGAGATGCCGCGCCGACCGGCGACGCAGCCCACCCGCTTGCCTATTGGACGAGGATGCCCAGGGTTTATTACAGTGCGCGCAAAAATGGCGGTACTTCGCTCGACCGGCCGATGGCGGGGCGCTGGCGGCCATGGCAAAACCGTGAAAAGCTATGCAAAGCGGCCGGGGATCTTTGCCGCGCCGGTGTAAGAAAGCCGCGTCTGGCCCGTCAAACGAGAGATGGATCTTCACCTTCGCCCGGTAACCAGCCATGCACAATACATTCCCGCTGCTGCAAAAAACGGATTTCCCCGCGCTGCGCCGCCGCGCGCTCCAGACGCTGCAGGTCAACCTCGGGTATCGCTGCAACCAGTCCTGCGTGCATTGTCATGTCGCGGCAGGCCCGCACCGCACCGAAACCATGAGCCGGGAGGTGATCGACACCGTGCTGGCGGTACTGGCTAAACATCGCGTTGGCACACTTGACTTGACCGGCGGCGCGCCTGAGCTCAACCCGAACTTTCGCTGGCTGGTCGCGCAGGCCAGGGCCGTGGGCGTGCATGTGATCGACCGCTGCAATCTGACCATTCTCGAAGTCGCTGGGCACGAAACCTTGGCCGATTTCCTGGCAGGCCAGGGCGTCGAGATCGTCGCTTCGTTGCCGTGCTACTCGATGGAGAACGTCGACAAGCAACGCGGCGACGGGGTGTTCGAGTCGAGTCTTCGCGGCCTGCGCAGGCTCAACGCATTGGGCTACGGCATGCCGGGATCCGGGTTGTCCCTGAGCCTGGTCTACAACCCCCAGGGCCCCGTGTTGCCGCCGCCGCAGCAAACGCTCGAAGCCGACTATCGCCGCATTCTGGGCGAGCAGTTCGGGATTGTCTTCACGCGTTTGATCACCATCACGAACATGCCGATTCAGCGGTTCGGCAGCACCTTGGTGTCGAGAGGCGAATTCGCGTCTTATATGGCGTTGCTCAAGCAAAGTTATCAGGCTGTCAATCTCGACGGCGTGATGTGCCGGGAGCTGATCAGCGTCGATTGGCAGGGGTATTTGCACGACTGCGATTTCAATCAGATGCTGGGCATTGCGCTCGTGCAGGACGGCCGGCACCGCGTGCCGCTGTCGATCCTGCTCGACGAATCGCTCGAGGGAAACCCGATCCAGGTCGGCGAGCACTGCTACGGATGCACCGCCGGGCAAGGCAGCAGTTGCTCTGGCGCGTTGGCCGCGGCAGGTTGAAAAAGGCAGCGCGCCGCCATCGCTGCGGTTGCGCCGCGGGACAACCCGTTTCGGGGGCGGATCGGTGTATCCCACGAAATGTCGCAATGGTCTAGAATCGGATTCCATCAGGCCGAGTCGGACCGCGGGCGCAGCGGGGAGCCGCGGCTGCCTCGGTCGGCGGCCGGACAGCGCGTTCGGACCGTATCGGCTGCGCCACTTTCACGCCTTTTCGCTGGAGACCAAATTGCCTAGCCTACTGCCCAACATCGATCCCGACGGACTGCTCGAATATTCGGTGGTGTACACCGATCGTGCGGTCAATCATATGTCTGCCCTGTTTCAAGGGGTGATGAAAGACATCTCGAACACGCTGAAGCAGGTCTATCACGCCCATTCGGCGATCATCGTGCCCGGCAGCGGCACTTTCGGCATGGAAGCGGTCGCGCGGCAATTCGCGACCGGCAAGCGATGCCTGGTGATCCGCAACGGCTGGTTCAGTTATCGCTGGACCCAGATTTTCGAGATGGGCGGCATCCCTGCCGCCACCCAGGTGCTGAAGGCGCGGCCGGTCGAAGACGGCCCGCAGGCGGCGTTCGCGCCGCCGCCGATCGACGAGGTGGTAGCGGCGATCAAGGCCGGCAAGCCCGAGGTGGTGTTCGCGCCGCACGTCGAAACCTCCTCGGGCATCATCCTGCCCGACGATTACGTGCGCCAGGTCGCCGATGCCGTGCACTCGGTGGGCGGCCTGTTCGTGCTCGATTGCATTGCCTCCGGCGCAATCTGGGTCGACATGCAGGCATGCGGCGTTGACGTGCTGATCAGCGCGCCGCAAAAGGGCTGGAGCGCTTCGCCGTGTTGCGCGCTGGTGATGCTCGGCGCTCAGGCGCGCGAGCGCATCGACGGCACCGTCAGCACCAGTTTCGCCTGCGACCTGCGTAAATGGCTGCAAATCATGGAGTCGTACGAGCAGGGCGGCTTCGCCTATCACGCGACGATGCCGACCGATGCCCTGATCGGCCTGCGCGACGTGATGGCCGAAACGGCGGCCTATGGCTTCGATAAGGTGCGCGCCGAGCAACAGATGCTGGGCGATCGGGTGCGTGCGCTGCTGGCCGAGCGAGGCTTCAAGAGCGTGGCCGCGCGCCGCTTCGAGGCGCCGGGCGTGGTGGTCAGCTATACCGACGATCCGGCCATCCAGTCGGCCAGGAAATTCGTCTCAGCCGGAGTGCAGGCCGCCGCCGGCGTGCCGCTGCAGTGCGACGAGCCGGCCGATTTCAAGACCTTCCGTATCGGTCTGTTCGGTCTCGATAAACTGCACCACGTCGAGCGTAGCGTTGCGACGCTGGCCAAGGCGCTCGACGCGATCGCCTGACATTCATGGCGCCGTCAGAGCCGACTCCAACCCACGACGCGCGGGCCGCGGATGCGCTGCACGGTTTCGTGGCGCGCCATCCGCGCTTGCTGGTGCTCTCTGGCGCGGGTCTGAGCACCGCCTCGGGGATTCCCGGTTATCGCGACGAGACGGGCGCCTGGCGCGGACGGCAGCCGATTCAGCTCAAGGAATTTCTTGGCTCCACACTGGCGCGTCAGCGCTATTGGGCGCGCAGCCTGCACGGCTGGCCGGTGGTGGCGCAGGCCGCGCCGAACCCCGCGCACTATGCGTTGGCGCGCCTTGCCGAAGCGGGGCATGTGCGGCAGCTGGTCACGCAAAATGTCGACGGTCTGCATCAACGCGCCGGCAGCGGGGATGTGATCGAGTTGCACGGCAATATCGGGCAGGTGATCTGCCTGGCTTGCCGGACCAACCATGCGCGCGCCGACATCCAGGCGGTGCTGGTGGCAGAGAATCCGCACTTTGCCGAGCGTGCGGCTGCCCGGTCGGCCGAACCGGCGCCGGACGGCGACGCGGACCTCGAAGTCGAGAATTTCGAAACGTTTCGTATTCCGACATGCCGGAACTGCGGCGGCATGCTCAAGCCTGACGTGGTGTTTTTCGGCGAGAACGTGCCGCTCGAACGCGTCGATGCCGCGCGGCGCGCGCTCGAGCAGGCCGACGCGCTGCTGGTGGTCGGATCTTCGCTGATGGTGTTCTCCGGCTATCGCTTCTGTGTGCTGGCCAGCCAGTGGGGCAAGCCGATCGCTGCGGTCAATCTTGGGCACACCCGAGCCGATCCGCTGCTCTCGCTCAAAGTGCGGCAGCCTTGCAGCGAAGCCCTGACGGGACTGCTCGAGCGGCTTGGCCTGGGGCAGAAGGCAGGGGCTGTTCTCGACGCCTGAACCGCTGCCGGTCCCGCTGTTCCGATTTCGTCAATTCGGCTGCGCGTGCTCGCCTCGCGTCGTGCGTCGGATCGCCTGCGGCGGCTGGCCGAAGGCACGCAGGAACGCGCGGCGCATGCGCTCGCGATCGCCGAAGCCGGTCTCGCGGGCGATCACGTCGATCGGGTGCCGTCCCGACTCCAGCATCAGACGTGCGGCTTCGAGACGCAGATGCTCGACCGCCTTGGCCGGGGATTGCCCGGTCTCGGCACGAAACGTCCGGCTGAACTGACGGGGACTCAGGTGGGCCGCCTCGGCCAATTGCTCGACCGACAGGGCTGTGTGCAAATGCTGCTTGGCATAGGCCAGCGCAGTCTGAATGCGATCGGACCTCGGGGCCAGTTCGAGCAATGCCGAAAACTGCGACTGGCCGCCGGCGCGGCGGTGATAAACCACCAGCTTCCTGGCCACCTGCCTCGCTACCTCGACACCAAAGTCTTTCTCCACCAGCGCCAGCGCCAAGTCGATGCAGGCGGTCATGCCGGCAGAAGTCCATACCGGGCCGTCGATAATGAAAATGCGGTCTTCCTCGAGTGCCACGTTCGGATAGTCGTGCCGGAATTTCGCCGCGAAAAACCAGTGCGTGGTTGCGCGTCGGCCGTCGAGTATGCCGGCCTGGGCCAGATTGAACGCGCCGGTACAGGTTGCGCCGATGCGGCGGCTGGTGCGCGCGGCCTGTTGCACAAAGTCGAGGAGAGCCGGTGACGGTTCGATGATTTCGTTGTCGCCGACCACCAGGACGGTATCGAAGCGACTCTCGTCGAATGGCTGCGTATGCACCGCGAATCCGGCCGATGCCGGCACGGGCCCGCCGTGCTCCGAGAGCAGCGCCACTTCATAAGCAGGCTTGCCAAGCGCAAGGTTGGCGAATTCGAACACCGTCGAGACGGCAAGGTTCATGACCTGAAACCCAGGGTACAGGACGATACCGATGCGCAGCATGGTGTTCCTCATGTGATGGCTCAAAAAGTTGCATATATGACATTTGAGTCATCGCATTATGCGCCTATTCTCCACGTCATGCAGGCCGATACGGGATCGGCCGCCGCCTCGACTGCAAACATGGAGCAATGCAATGACCCAAAGCACAGAACACAATGCGGACCAGGGCACCGCCCTGATCACCGGTGCGTCGTCCGGTATCGGCGCCGTCTATGCGGACCGATTGGCCCGGCGCGGCTACGATTTGATTCTGGTGGCACGCAACCAGGATCGCCTCAACGAACTGGCCCGGCGCCTGACGACCTCGACCGGCCGCTCGGTCGAAGTCATCGCCGTCGATCTCGGCGCGCCACAGGGCGTGCGGCGCGCGGAGCAGATATTGCGTACCGACGCCAGCATCACGATGCTGGTGAACAACGCGGGTATCGGCGGCGCCGGGCCGCTGCTCCAGGCCGACGTCGATCGCATGCACGCGATGATCGATCTGAACGTGACGGCGCTGATGCGCCTGACGTATGCGGCTGCCCCGCAATTCGTCGCGCGCGGTGGTGGCACCATCGTCAATATCGCCTCGATGGTTGCAGTGGCGCCCGAGATTCTGAATGGCGTGTATGGCGGCAGCAAAGCCTTCGTGCTTGCCTTTAGCCAATCGCTGACGCATGAACTCGCCTCGCGCGGCGTGCGTGTGCAGGTTGTGCTGCCAGGCGCCACTCGCACGGAGTTCTGGGACATTGCCGGTCAACCGGTCGATCACTTGCCGCAGGAGATTGTCATGAGCGCCGAAGACCTCGTCGATGCCGCGCTCGCGGGTCTCGACCTGGGCGAGTTCGCAACCGTGCCGTCGCTGCCCGACGCAGCCCATTGGCAAGCTTTCGAATCGGCCCGCGTCGCGCTCGGACCGAACCTGTCGCGCTCGGTGCCGGCGGCGCGTTATGGGGTAGGTAGAGTGGCGTGATGCACCCGAGCATCGCTCGGCCAGATTTCGGCGGGATGCTGCGCGTTCATCGAGCCGGTTCGACAGCCGGTACAGGCCGAGCTTCGCGAATTCGGCAATGAAGGCCGGCGGCCTCGCCGGCTACGCCGGGGCCTTGCCGCGCTTGCGCGGCGCGGCCCACCGCCCCACACAGCCTTGCATGATGGCCTCGATCAGCAGATGCAACATCGTTCGCTCGCTGACAGCCGGTGCGAATAACCGGAATTCCGCATCGGGCAGAACCGGCAGGCCTTGCTCGGCGTTCAGCACGACGAGCTCGGGCGTGATCTGGCTGGCCGGCATCGGGGCCAGCGCGAAGCCGGCTTGCGCGGCCGCGCGAAGGCTGGCCATGCTGGTGCACACCATTGCGGTGCGCTGGGCCATGCCCGCCTGGGCCAGGCGCGCCAGGGCGGCCTCGCGGTAAGGACATGGCTCGGGAAACAAGGCCAGCGGCAAGGGCGCCGGCAGATTGCGACTGGCCTGAGCCGACCATCCCCACACCAGCGGTTCGCGCCACAGCAGCCGGCCTGGCTCGCGAGCCTCGCACTGCGAACCGATCACCAGGTCGAGCGTGCCTTGCTTCATCAGCGGCAGCAGCGCGCCGGGAATGCCGACCTGCACGTCGATTTCGGCCCCCGAGTGCCGATCGACGAAAGTCTGCAGTACGCGCAACAGCGGCAACTCGGCGAAATCCTCCGATACACCCAGGCGGATGCGCCCCTGGAACGGCGCACGGGTCAACTCGGCCAAGGCATCGCGATTCAACGCCAGAATCGCGCGGGCGTAACCGATCAGGCGTTCGCCGTCCGGCGTGATTTCCACCGAACGGGTCGTACGCCGCAGCAGCGGTTTGCCGATTTGCTCTTCCAGCCTGTGCAGATGGCCGCTGACGGCCGACTGGGTCAGGTT
Source organism: Pandoraea thiooxydans (assembly GCF_001931675.1). Classification (NCBI taxonomy): domain Bacteria; kingdom Pseudomonadati; phylum Pseudomonadota; class Betaproteobacteria; order Burkholderiales; family Burkholderiaceae; genus Pandoraea; species Pandoraea thiooxydans. The sequence goes on from NZ_CP014839.1 coordinate 1,507,971, forward strand.
CAGATGCGCAGCGGCTTTGCTGAAACCGCCTTCGTCGACCACGGCAACAAAACTGCGCAGCAGCAGGGGGTCTAACATATATTTTGTTTCAAGATTAATTTGATAAAAATATACTGTTTATATATCGAATGAAAATATGTTGCAATGACTTGGTTGTCCTCTTCCCGATAGGTGGCACACCATGACGACGCTCTTGCACATTGAGTCTTCCCCCCGCAAGGATCGATCGGCTTCGCTTGAAGTTGCCGATGCGTTCATCACAAGATATTTGGCCAGACGGCCTGCGACAGAGATCGACACGCTCGATCTGTGGGGCTGCGGACTGCCGGAATTCGATGAACACGCAATGCAGGCCAAGTACGCCGGACTCTCCGGGGCGGCCTTGAGCGCGCCGCAGGAGGCCGCCTGGTCGACCTTGCGCGAGCTTGCCAGTCGCCTGCACAGGGCCGACGTGCTGGTGTTTTCGGTACCGCTGTGGAATTTCAGCATCCCTTATAAACTCAAGCACTTCATCGATCTGGTCTCGCAAAAGGATCTGCTTTTCGCCTTTGACCCCGAGCGCGGCTTCGACGGTTTGCTGCGCGACAAGACAGCCGTGACGGTCTACGCGCGCGGCCTGGATTACTCGGCGCAGTCAATCACGCCGGCAGAGAACTTCGATTTTCAGCGCCCCTATCTGGAAGCATGGTTGAAGTTCGTCGGCGTCTCGACAGTACACGCGGTGACCGTCGAAAAAACCCTGTTCGGCAGCGATATCGATCGCGGCGCCCGTTTGTGCGCGATTCAGGAGGCAAGGCAGTTGGCGGAGACCCTCAGCGATTGATGGGGGCCGGGCGCGGGCGGCATCGCATCGCCGGCCCGGCCAGCCGAGCCTGACGGTTGCGTGTTTGCCTGGCGGGGACGAAAATCATCGCGCGGCGTGCATGTCCGGACTTCGTCGTCGGATGCCGCCATTACCAGGAAAGCACATGACGCTCAAATCCAGCGGCGCGCCCGCCGGCCAGGCGCTCCAGGCCGACGGCGCAGCGCCGCCGGAGGTGCGCGAGACGATCGATCGGCTGTACCGGGACCAGGCCCGCAAGGTGTTTGCCACGCTGGTGCGTCTGCTGGGCAGTTTCGATTTGGCCGAAGACGCACTGCATGATGCGTTCGCCGCGGCCGCCGAGCGTTGGCCGCAGGAGGGCGTGCCCGCCAGTCCGATAGCGTGGCTGGTCTCGACCGGGCGCTTCAAGGCGATCGATCAGATTCGGCGTCAGGCGCGTTTCACACCGTGGAGCGATGTTGCTGAATTTGCCGAAAACCTGCCCGACGAAACCGATCTCGATACGCCGGCCGAGGTGCTCGAGGATGACCAGCTCCGGCTCATCGCCACCTGCTGCCACCCCAGTCTGTCGGAGCAGGCGCGCATCGCGTTGACCCTGCGCGAGGTCTGCGGACTGACCACCGAGGCCATCGCAAGCGGATTTCTGCTCGCCCCCGCGACGCTGGCACAGCGTATCGTGCGGGCCAAGGCCAAGATTCGCGCGGCGCGTATTCCCTACGAAGTGCCCGGGCCCGACGAATTGCCGGCGCGGCTGCAAAGCGTGTCGCGGGTGATATACCTGGTCTTCAACGAAGGCTATTGCGCATCGTCCGGTCAGAGCGCGGTGCGCCCCGATTTGTCGGGCGAGGCGATCCGGCTCGCGCGCATGCTGGTCGCGCTGCAACCCCACCCCGAAGTGCAGGGATTGCTGGCGCTGATGCTGCTGCATGAATCGCGCCGCGCGGCGCGCACCGACGTGCACGGCGACTTGATCCCTCTCGAAGAGCAGGACCGCACGCGATGGGACGGCGCGCTGATCGAAGAAGGGTGCGCGCTGGTGCAGGCGGCACTCACCGGGCGAGGTTTTGGTCCCTATTGCCTGCAGGCGGCCATCGTCGCGGTGCATGCCGAGGCGCGCGATGCGCGCGACACCGATTGGGCTCAGATTGTCGGCCTGTACGATGCACTGCTGCGTCTCGAGCCGACGCCGGTCGTAGCCCTCAATCGCGCCGTCGCGGTGGCCATGCGAGATGGCCCGGCCGCAGGGCTGGCGCTGATGGCGCCGCTGCTGAGCCATGACGCACTGCGCAATTACCACCTGGCCCATGCCGCGCAGGCCGACCTGTTGCGGCGCGAGGGCCGGCCGGCCGAGGCGCGCATCGCCTATGAGGCGGCGTTGGCGCTGGCGCAACAGGCGCCGGAAAAGCGTTTTCTGCTCAAGCGCCTGAGAGACCTGCAGGCATAGCGGGCGGTTGCAAAAAAATCGCTCGGAAAAATATTTTCGGAGAGTGTCGATTTCACCGTTTGCCATTCGACTAGAGAGTACAAAGGCCAACCGGCTTTTGTCACTTTATCCAAATGGAGAGAACCGGTCATGCCTCAGCCGATCGCTTACCTGTCTTTCAACGGCAATTGCGCCGACGCCATGAAATTCTACGAGCGTGCCCTGGGCGGCAAGCTTGAATTGATGATGACGTTCGGCGATTCACCGATGTGCGCCCAGATGCCCAAGGAGAGCCTGTCGCTCATCGCGCACGCGCGCCTCGCGCTCGAGGGCGGCGATAGCATGGGCGCGCTGTATGCCGGCGATTGCCCGCCCAGCATGCCCTATGAGGGCATCAAGGGTGTCTCGCTGACGCTGAACTATGACACCGTCGAACAAGCCGAGCGCGTGTTCGACGCGCTGGCCGATGGCGGCACCGTGACGATGCCGATGCAGCCGGCGTTTTGGGCCAAGACCTGGGGCATGCTGGTCGACAGGTTCGGCACGCCCTGGATCGTCAATGGCGAAAATCTGCCTATCTGAGTGTGCGAGGTGCGGCACCCGGGCGGCGCCGCAATCCTTGCTGCCGTTGCAAGCCTACACGGAGACGTCATGAAATATTTGTGCCTCGTTTATCTCGATCAGGAACACTGGGACGCCTGTCCTGACACAATGTGCGCCGCCTACGGCCAAAGCCTGGCCGACAGCGGGCGCCTGCTGGCGGCCGAGCCGCTGCACCCTGTCGACACCGCTACCACGGTGCGGGTGCGTAACGGGCAAACCGCGCTATACGATGGGCCGTTTGCCGAAACCAAAGAGCAATTGGCGGGCTTTTATCTGGTCGACGCGAAAGATCTGAACGAAGCCATCCAGATTGCCAGCGGTATTCCGCCGGCCAAATACGGTAGTGTCGAGGTGCGGCCGGTGCGCCCGCTCGCGGTCGATCAAACCGGAGACCTCGCATGAGCAAATTGCGCGTCAATGCTTTCTCCATTTCCGTCGATGGTTACGGCGCGGGCCCCTGTCAGGATGCCGAAAACCCGGTCGGTCTCGGCGGCCTCGCTCTGTTCGAGTGGGTGTTCGGCACACGCACTTTCCAACGCATGCACGGCGGTGGCGGCGCCAGCACCGGCAGCACCGGCATCGACGACGATTTCGCCGCTCGCGGTTTCGACAATGTCGGCGCCTGGATTCTCGGGCGCAATATGTTCGGCCCGATCCGCGGGCCATGGCCCGACCTGGCCTGGCGAGGTTGGTGGGGCGACAATCCGCCGTATCACGTCCCCGTGTTCGTATTGACCCATCATGCCCGGGCGCCGCTCGAAATGGAGGGCGGTACGGTGTTCCATTTCGTCACGGGCGGGATTCACGAGGCCCTGGCCCGGGCGCGCGAAGTGGCGGCCGGCAAGGACGTACGTCTGGGCGGCGGCGTCGCCACGATTCAACAATATTTGCGCGCCGGTCTGGTCGATGAGATTCATTTTGCAATTGCGCCGGTGCTGCTCGGCCGGGGTGAGCATTTTTTCGGCGATCTCGATCTGCCGGCCTTGGGGTTCGAGCGCAGCGAACACGTCGCCACCGCGCATGCGACGCATGTTGTGTTCACCAGGCGCTAGGCGGCAGGCGGGCGGCCGGCGTCAATGCTCGCGCGAGGCGTCGTCCAGATCGGCCGGCGGATGCTCGCAAACGTGGTCGGCCATGTCGTCGATCATGCGCCTGACGTGGTCGTCGGCCGCCTCATAGAAGATTTGCTTGCCGCGCCGCGCTGCCCGCAATACCCGTGCCGCGCGCAGCAGGCGCAGGTGATGGCTGACCAGCGGTTGCGACAGGCCGAGCTTGGCGGCGATGTCCGAGACGCACATCGGCGCGCTCAAGCACGCCGCGATGATTTTCAGCCGGCTCGGATCGCCCATGAGCCGAAACATTTCAGCCAACTCCACCACTTGGTCGTCGCTCAGATCGGCGGCATTCATGGCAACTCCGGTTTTCATATCAACATGTGTTTATATGTGTATATAATAACGTATTCGCCATTCAGCCAAGAGCTTTTCGATGTCACACCCTCATCACCACGACCATGCCAGGGGCGCGCCGCACGATCACGAGCATGGCGCGCATGGGCATGCCGGCCACGGCCACACCGGGCACAGTCATGCAGGACACAGCCACGCGGGACATGATCATTTGCACGGCGTGGCCGATCAGCGGCGCATCGGCTGGGCCTTCGTCATCATTGCGGCGTTCATGTGCGTCGAAGTCGCAGGGGGCTTGCTGTCCGGCTCGCTGGCGCTGCTGGCCGACGCCGGCCATATGGTGAGCGACGCTGCCGCGCTCGGATTCAGCTGGCTTGCGATTCATTACGGGCGGCGTCCGGCGACCGCGCAGCTGTCCTATGGCTACAAGCGGTTGGAGATACTTGCGGCATTCGTCAACGGTTGCGCGCTATTTGTGATTGCGGCGTGGATCGTGATCGAGGCCATCCAGCGCTTCGCCGCGCCGGTGCCGGTGGTCGGCAAGACCATGCTGATCGTCGCGCTGGTCGGGCTGGCGGCCAATATCGGCGCGTTCCTGGTGCTGCATGCCGGCAACCGCGAAAACCTGAATCTGCGCGGCGCCTGGCTGCATGTGATGGGCGACATGCTCGGCTCGGCCGCGGCGATCGTTGCCGCCGGCGTGATTCTCGCGACGGGTTGGACGCCGATCGATCCGCTGCTGTCGATCTTCGTCGCTGTGATCATCCTCAAAAGCGCCTGGGGCATCGTTAAATCTTCCGCTCATATCCTGCTCGAGGGCACGCCCGAGGGCATGAGTCTGGCCGACATCAAGGCCGATCTCGAGCGGCACGTGCCCGAGGTCGCCGACGCGCATCACATTCACGCCTGGTCGATCACCGGCGAGCGGCATTTGCTCACGCTGCACGTGCATCCGGCGCCGGGCGCGCCGTCGCGCGAAGTGGTCGCGGCGGTCCGGCGGCGCCTGACCGAGCGCTTCAACATCGAGCACGTCACGGTGCAGGTCGAAGAGGACGCATGCCTCGACGCGAGCACCGGTGAAGCCGGCCAGGCCGGCAAAAAGTGTCACTGAGTGTGACGACGATCCCACCGATTGCAATGTGCGCTGCCGGCCGCGGTGTTTGCCGATTGCCTGCGCTGGCCTTGGCGCGGCTCAGGGGTGCGTGTGCGCTGCGGGGCTGCGCACCAACGACAGCAGCACGATGGTCAACAGGCTGAAGCCGGCGCCGGCGTAAAAGGTTGCCGCGGCGCCGACGCGGTCCCACAGGCTGCCGGCGATGACGCTGGCCACCAGCGTCACCAGGCCGCTGAGCAGATTGAACAGACCGAAGGCCGTGCCACGCAGGCGGGCCGGTGCGACGCGCGCGACCATGGTCGACAGCAGTCCCTGCGTCATCCCCATATGCAGTCCCCACAGCATGACGCCCACTAACACCATGCTCCAGTGGGCGCTGTGCGCGAGCACCACATCGGAGGCGATCAGCACCGCGAGGCCGGCGATCAGCAGCCGGGCGTGGCTCATCACGTCGGCGAGCTTGCCAAACGGATAAGCGGACAGCGCGTACACGACGTTCATGGCGACCATCACCAGCGGCACGATGGCGATCGGCACACCGCTTCCCATCGCGCGCAAGACCAGGAAGGCTTCGCTAAAACGCGCCAAAGCGAAGATGCTGCCGACCGCGACCACCCACCAGTAAGCGGCGCGGAGCTCACGGACGCTGTCCCACCGGATCGGGTTGACACGCTTGTCGCCGGACTCGTGCGCCGGCTCCTTGACCGCCAGCACAAGCAGGGCGACGGCCAGCGCGCCCGGGATCACCGCCAGCCAAAAGGCCCGCCGGAAGTTGTCGGCCCACAGCAGCATGACGGCAACCGCCATGAGCGGGCCGAGAAACGCACCGACCGTGTCGAGCGACTGGCGCAAGCCGAACGCCGCGCCACGCAACTGCGGCGGCGTGAGATCGGCGACCAGCGCATCGCGCGGGGCGCCGCGAATGCCTTTGCCGACCCGGTCGGTCACACGCGCGGCCACCACGAAACCGACGCTCGGGGCAATCGCGAACAGCGGCTTGCTCAGCGCGCCCAATGCATATCCGGTGACGGCGAGCCATTTGCGGTTGCGCAGGTAATCGCTGAGCGTGCCGGAGAATACCTTGACGATCGGCGCGGTCGCTTCGGCCAGGCCTTCGATCAGCCCGATGGTGGCGGCATTGGCACCGAGGCCCGCCATCAGGAACATCGGCAGCAGGCTATGGATCATTTCCGATGAAATATCCATGAACAGGCTGACGAAGCCCAACACCCAGACACTGCGTGGAATTTGCTGTAGAACGCTTGCGCGCGACTCGGTCGACATCGGTGTGATCGGCAAAAGGATGGCGGCCGCCGCGCCGCGTTCGGCGCGTTTGCCACGGGCCTCGGCGGCCGGCGGGACGGCAGCGGATATGGAAAAACGTTGTAATGGTAACCGCTGAGCCGCCGCCCGTGATGCGCCGCGGCGAAGAATTTCCCGCCGGGCCGGCGCTGCCGTCTGCTCAGGCCCCGATCAAGTCGGCCGGCAAAGCGATCTGCCGGATGTACTCGGTGAATTCCTCACGCACTTCCGGATGGCGCAGCGCGTATTCGACAGTCGCCTTCAGGTAACCCACCTTGCTGCCGCAGTCGTAGCGGGTGCCGCGATAGCGGTAGGCCAGCACCTGCTCTTCCTGCAGCAGCGTCTGGATCGCATCGGTGAGCTGCAGTTCGCCGCCGGCACCGGGCTTGAGCCGGCGCAGATGCCGGAAGATGGTGGGCATCAGGACGTAGCGGCCGACCACGCCGAGATTGGACGGCGCGTCATCCGGAGCCGGCTTCTCGACGATGCCGGAGAGCTTGATGATGCTGTCGTCCCAGGCTTTGCCGTCGATCACGCCGTAGGCGCGGGTGCGCTCGCGGGGAATTTCCTCCACGCCCAGCACCGAGCTGTGATAGTGATCGAACGCCTCGAGCATTTGCGAGAGCGCCGGCGGCTCGCCGGCGATCAGGTCGTCGGCAAGAATCACCGCAAACGGATTGTCGCCCACCAGGGTCTCGGCGCACAGCACCGCGTGGCCCAGGCCCAGCGTCTCGGGCTGACGCACATAGACGCATGCCATCTGCGGCGGCTTGATCGAGCGCACCGTGTTGAGCAGGGTCTGCTTGTCGTTCGCCTCCAATTCCGTTTCCAGTTCATAGGCCTTGTCGAAATGGTCTTCGATAGCCCGCTTGTTGCGGCCGGTGACGAAAATCATCTCGGTGATACCGGCCGCGGCCGCTTCTTCGACCGCGTATTGGATCAGCGGCTTGTCGACCACCGGCAGCATCTCTTTCGGGCTGGCCTTGGTGGCCGGCAGAAAGCGGGTGCCGAGACCGGCGACGGGAAAAACGGCTTTGGTGACTTTAAGCATGGCTGGAGGTCCTTTTGTGGCGCGCAAGCGCGGTGCGTGTGGAACGTGTTATCGAGGCTGCGGCATTGAGCCGGACGAGGGCGTGGCCGGCGGGGCGGCCGCGGGCGGCTGAGGCGGTGCCGCGGACGCGGCCGCCAGCGGCGGTGTGGCCGCGCTCCAGCCGCCGCCGAGCGCCTTGTACAGATTGACCTGGTTGGTCAGCTCGGCAAGGCGCATGGTGATGAGATCCTGCTGCGCGCTGAACAGCGAGCGCTGCGAGTCGAGCACGATGTAATAGTCGTCGAGCCCGCCGCGAAAGCGCAGGTTCGACAGATCGTAGGTTTTGCGCGCGGCCTTGACCAGATCCTGCTGGGCCGCGACCTGACGTGTCAGTGTGCCGCGTGCGGCCAGGTCGTCGGCCACTTCGCGAAAGGCGGTCTGAATGGCTTTCTCGTAAGTGGCCACTTCGATACGCTTTTGCACTTTGACCACGTCGAGCTTGGCCTGGTTGCTGCCGGCATCGAAGATCGGCACGCTGATCTGCGGCGCGAAGGTCCAGGCCATGCCGGCGCTGAACAGACTGGCCAGACTGGTGCTGGCCAGACCCAGTGCGCCGGTCAGCGTGATGGACGGGAAGAACGCCGCGCGGGCCGCGCCGATGTTCGCGTTGGCTGCCTCCAGCCGGTGTTCGGCTTCGATGATGTCGGGACGCCGTTCCAGCAAATCGGAAGGCAGGCCCGCAGGCAACGTCTCGAATGCGGGCTGTTCGGCGAAGGTGCCGGTCTGCGGCAAGTCGGCCGGCAGCGGACCGCCGATCAGCAATTGCAATGCGTTGCGATCCTGCGCGACTTGCCGCGTATAGCGTTCGACCGCCACTTGCGCACTGTCCACCTGGGTCTGCACGCGCTGCATGTCGAGGTTGGCCAGCGCGCCGGCGCGTTTGCTGCGGCTGACCAGTGTGCTGGCGTGCTGCTGGCTCTGCAAGGTGTCCTGGGAGAGTTTGAGCAGCGCCTGATCGGCTTGCAGCGTCAGGTAGGCGTCGGCCACTTGCGCGACCAGACTGATTTGCACGCTGCGCTGCGCGGCTTCGGTGGCAAGGTAAGACTGCAGGGCAGCATGCTTGAGACTGCGCACGCGACCAAAGAAGTCGAGCTCGAATGCGTTGAAGCCGATGCCGGCGGTGTACTCGTTGACCAGCGCCGGTTGGCCCGGTGCGCGCAGCGAACCCGGCAGACGTTGGCTGATCTCTCCGCCGGACGCGTTGATTGTCGGGAATTGCACGGCGCGCTGGATGCCGTATTGGGCCCGTGCCTTCTGAATGTTGAGCACGGCAATGCGCAGATCGCGGTTGTTCGCCAGGGCCAGTGAGATCAACTGCTTGAGGTGCGGGTCGACGAAGAACTGTTGCCAGCCGATGTCGGCGGCCGCCCGCGAGGCCGTCGGCACACTGCCGGGCGCGCCGGGCGGCTCGCCCATCGGCTTGATCCGGTAGGCCGGGCCGTTTGGCCACGCCTGCGGCACCGGCGCGGCTGGCCGCTGATAGCGAGGCTCGAGCGAGCAGGCCGCGAGCGTGCCGGCCAAAAGCAGGGATAAGCAGGATTTATGCATGGGAAGAGCGTCGTGGAAAGTAATGGAAATCGTGCCGTCAGCCGTAGAAGGTGCGCCGCAACAGGCGAGACAGCGCCAGACGGGGCCGCGCGGTGTTGGCGACGTTGTGCGGCGGCGCGCCGAACAGCAGGCGAATCAGTTTGTGCCGCATCGTCATGTCGAGCTTGAACTCGATCCCGATCAGATCGCCCTGGCGGCGCGCGATACGGCATGGAATCCAACCGATCGGTGCGAGCCAAACCGCGCCATGACCATGCAGCGGGATCACGCCGGCCTGTGTGCTGCGTACGCCTACCCCGTTGCACGACAGGTCGGTCGAGATGCCGGCGAATTCGTTATTGCCCACGCGCACCCGCACCGACGCGCGATACGGAAACCGCTCCTCGCGGCGCGGCCGCGGCAGTTCGATGCACACCAGCATCGAGCCGAGGTAGAGCAGCAGCGCAACAGTGGTCCAGACCGTGTTGAACACCAGTCCGGGGGCGTCGGGGTCGCTCAGGAATGCCCGTATCAATCCGGTCGCGGACAGCACGATCAGCGCGATATAGAACAACGCCAGCTTGCCGTGCACGATCAGCCTGGAGCGATCGAGCCCCTTGTTGGTGACCTTGAACGGGCGGCCGAAGGGCTTGACGATGGCGCTCGCCAGCGTGGCCGTGACGGTCAGCGCCGAGGCGATCTGCGTGACTTCGGTGAATATCGGCAGCGCGCGCGAGCCGGTGATCCAGATGCTATAGCCCCAGAAAGCGATCAGCGCCGGCAGGCCATACGCCAGGAACTGCGTGGGCGAGCTGTAGATGGTCGGTGTGCCGAAATACCAGTACAGCAGCGGGCCGGCCAACAGCATCAGGGTGAACGGGCGGCTCAGCCACAGCATCATGCCGTGGATGTAGTGCAGCCGCTGGGTGAACGTGTAGCCCTTGCCGCGCAGCGGGCCGTCGGCGGTCAGCGCGACCTGGATGGTGCCCAGTCCCCAGCGGCTGCGCTGGCTGATGAATTCTGGCAAGCCCTCGGCCGAGAGTCCGACGCTCAGCCGCTCGTTGAGCCAGCGGGTAATGTAGCCATGGCGCAGCAGCCGGTAGGTCAGGTGAATGTCCTCGGTGACGGTGCCGGTCGGAAAGCCGCCGATCAGATTGACCAGGTCGCGCCGCACCACGAACGAGGTGCCGATGCAAAACGCCGTGCCCCAGGCGTCCTTGGCCGGTTGCACCACGTCGAAGAAGGCGCGCTGGTCGTCGACCCAGCACTCGGTCGAACGCAGGTTGTACTGGATCGGATCGGCGTTGTAGTAGAACTGCGGCGTCTGGACCAGGCCGACTTTCGGTTCGTCGAACAGGCCCACGATGCGCATCAGGATGTTCCTGTGCGGCGCGAAGTCGGCGTCGAGCACCATGATGTATGGCGCGTTGCTCTGCAATGCGGTTTGCCGCAGGCCATTGTTCAGATTGCCGGCCTTCGCGTGCGCGTTGTCGGGGCGGGTCAGGTAGTTGGCGCCGACCTGCTCGCAAAATTCCTTGAGCCAGGGCCGCCGCGTATCGTCGAGCACCCACACGACGAAGTTCGGGTAATCGATCGCCATGGCCGAGACGATGGTCTTCTCGAGAATTTCCAGCCCTTCGTTATAGGTTGCAATGAAGATGTCGACCGCCGGCAGGTCGTTGCGCCGGCGCAGCGCCGCTTCGGCCCGGTCCGCACGGGGCGTGTAATTGCTGGTGCGCACCAGAATCAGGGCCGAGAGCAGGGTGTACGCCACGGTGATGGCTTCGAAGCCGAAGAACGCATAGGCCCATACGCTGGGAAAGGTCAGCGTGAAATCGGGCAGTGTTTGCGTGGCGCGCCAGACCAGATAATTGCCCAGCAACAGCGCCGCGACGCTGCCATAGAGCACGCGGTCCGCCATGCGTCGGCGGTCGCCCAGCAGCCCCAGCAGCATCACGAAAAGCAGCGTGCCGAAATTGATGTCGAGCAGCGTCTGATTGTCGAAGTAGAGTTGATACATCGTTGGCTTCCTTCATGGCGAAGTTGCGACGGCGGGGCGAGCGTTTTGCGGCACGAATGGATTCCAGCGTGCGGCCGCGAGCACCGCCCAGGCGGTTGCGCCCAGATGCGGCAGGTGGAAATAGTAGAAATCGTTGGTTTTCGAGGTCGGGCCGATCGATAGGCCGGTGCTGATGCGCTGCTCGGGGGTCGCGAACAGCAACCCCGCCGGCGAGCGCTGCGCCAGCAGGATCGGCCACAGCGGCGCGGCCTGCCCGGGGTGGCCGGTGAGTTGCAGCACCAGTGCGGCCTGTCCGGTGCCCTCGGTCCAAAGGCCGTCGGGGTCGGCCTTGAAGCCGTAACCGCCGTCGATGCGGTGATGCCTCTTGGCCCATGCGAGCGCGCGCTCCCATTCGGGTGGCGCGTTGCCAATGGCGATCAGCGGCCACAACGTCGCATCGAGCGCGGAGGGGGCGGTGTTCAGCGTGTGCCCGTCGTTTTGGGTGCCGATCACGAAGCGCCCGGACGGGCCCTGCCACATCGCGGCGACGAAGCCGCGCGCACGGTCTGCCGCGGTGCGCCAGCGTGCCTGCCCGGTGAGGCGGGCCAGCCAGTGAAATGCCGCATACGCGTCGACATTGTGCTCGGTCGATTTCCAGGTTTGCCGCAACGGTGTGGGCTCCTCGCCGAAATAGCCGCCGTTGTAGCCGGCCGGCGCGGTGGCGTCGTACACCGTGCTGTCGACCCACCCCATCATTTTTGCTGCGGCGTCGAGGTAGCGCCGGTCGTGGCTGGCGTGATAGGCCGCCAGCAGCATCAGCGCGGCCCAGGCGACGTTGCCGGTGGCCGTGCCGGTTTGGTAACCGTCTTCGAACCAGCGGCGGCTTTTGGCGTCCCACCAGCCGGGCAGGGCCGCCGGGCCCGGTCCGAGCGGTCCGGCCCGATAGGCGTTGCGCAAGCGGCCGTCATGGTAGTAGCGGTCGTGCCCGCTGGCATCGACCAGGGCATCGGCAATGCGGCGTGCATCGCCTGTGCGCCCGCACGCGAGCAGCGCGATGCCGGCCAGCGCGTTGTCGTACACGAAGGCGGCGTGGCGCAGGGCGGGCGCCAGCGGCGGCTGGCCTGGCGCGGCCCGGTAGCTTTGCAGAAACAGCGGGCCGTGGCCGGGCACGGCAGCGACTTCATCCGCGAGCGTGCGGCAACCTTCGCTCAGCAATTGCGCCTGCGCAGCCGGGCGGGCCGCGGGCGGCGTGGTCGACGTGGTCGAAGCGGCAAACACGGGCTGGCAGGCGAGCGCGGCGGCCAGTGCCAGGAACGCGGGCAAGGCGCGCAGGGCGGCGGCTGTCACAGCAGGGTGCTCAAATGGTTCCACCAAGACTTGCCGGCGTTGACCTCGGCCCAGCGTCCCATCGCGCAAGTGCTCTGCGGCGAGCCGCCATTGCCCAGGCGCAGCGGCTTGTCGAGTTTGGCGATCAGATAGATTTCATTTTTCTCAACCGGCGGAAATGGCACCAGGTAACGCGCCTGCTCGCCGGCCGGCGCGCTGGGCAGGATCTGCGCCACCGTCGCCTTGAGCGGGCCGGCCACGCCATCGACGTGCACGGTCAGCGGCGAGCCGGGCAACAGGGCATCGCTGAAGCTGCGCGGAAATACCGCAACCACGCGCGAGTCGTCGCAATTGGTGGCGCGAATCAGGGTTGCCCCGGCTGCCACGCGCGTGCCCGGCGGCGCCAGCACCTGTTCGACCACGCCGCTGTCGAACGCCTTGATCGGCATGTTGGTCAGGCGATCGAGGCGGTCCTGTTCCTTGGCAATCAGGGCGTTGATTTGATCGCCGGCGCTCTGATACTGGGATAGCTGGGCGTCGAGCTGAGCAATCTCGGCCTTGAGGCTGTCACGCCGTTGCATCAGCGTCGCCACGGATCCGTCGGAGGCCCCATTGAAAACCTTGTGGCGGACCGCCGCGCTCTCGCTGCGCGCGTTCTGCAACTCGGCCTGGGCTTGCTGCTCGTTGCTCTGAAGCACCGCCAATTGGCTGCGCGACGAGTCGGTGTATGCCTGGCTGACCGCACCCGCCCATTGCAGCGCCTGGTTGCGGTTGACGATGGTTTCCTGATGATCGACCTGTGCTTTTGCCATTGCCACTCGCGATGCCAGCACTTGCTCGTTGGTGGAATGCGTGCGTTGCAGCGCAGCCTGGTATTTGGTTATCTCGTCATTGGTGGTTGCCAGCAGGGTTTGATCGGCGGCGAGCTTGGCCTTGGCGGCATCGTAGTGCTGCTGGTTGTCGAGCTGCTTGCCGGTCAGGTCGACCAACAGCGAGCGATCGACATTCGGATTCTGTACCGTCATCAAGGTATCGCCCGCATGGAATTGGCTACCGACCTTGACCTGCTGGGCGGTGACGATGCCATCGGCCGGTGTGGTAACCAGGCTGACCGGTGCGTCGATTACGGCGCGCTCGGAGCTGTGCGAGAACAACGTGGGCAGCATCATCGAGAGCAGCATCCAGACAATCAGCAGAGCCACGCCGTAGCCGGCCACGCGGGGTATGACGCGCCATCGGTTGACCGTGGGTACTTCCAGTGGGCTTGCCTGTCTGGCCAGCAGGATGTCCTGGGCTTGCAGGCGGCTTACCTTTTCCAATTCATTGGGCATAGTTTCCTCTTTGCCGGTTTCTGGCCGAGTGCCGCGTCAATATCGGACCCGCGCCCGGCGCGTCGGCTCGGGCGCTGCGATTCGTCGTTTACTGCGTCATCGGCACTGCGGCGCGCTGAAGGTGGCGCGGCGCCGCTCCGGCGGCGGTCGCTCGGACACGATGACGGGTGCCTGGGCCGAGGCCTGGCCGCTGTGCGCGGCGTTTGGCTCGACTGCGGCGATGAATGGCCGTGAAATCACGGAATAACGTTTGCCGGGGCATTACGAATTCCCGGTCGGCGATGTAAGACTAATCAAAAGGATTTTGTGATGCTGTAAAGATATGTAAATGTATTTAGATTTACTAAATATTATTTTAATTCCATGAATGAATTGACGGAAATTATCAGTCTTTTGGTGGATTGCAATGCATTGTTAGAACAACAAAATATCAACCGGTTGAATCAATCGATGGCAATATTTCGGGTGCTGGCACGCCGCGGGTTTTACGTTTTGTAACAAACAGCGTTTCATTCGACAGATGCTTGCGGCGATGCGGGTTGCGCAGCACTGTCGAAGCGATTGAATCGATCGGCAAAGTTGACCGGCAAACTCGACCGACCTGCGGCACGGTGCTTGTGGCGGGGATTGCGGAAATACATAAAAAAAACAAACCTATGGGGCTAAAGAATGAGTGAGGGATGCCGTCAAACAGACGTCTATGGCTTTTTTCGCCCCCGGGGTTGCTGGCTCTTCTACCGTTTATGCTCACCACCTATAACTTCTGGCTAGTGGCGCTGTCACTGGGTGTGGCGACACTCGCGTCCTATACCGCGCTCGATCTGGCGGGGAGGATTTCATTGTTGGCACCCTCGCGTGCCCGTCATCTCTGGCTGGCGGGTGGAGGGGCGGCGATGGGCGTGGGCATCTGGTCGATGCACTTTGTCGGCATGCTGGCGTTCTCGCTGCCGATTCCGCTCGGCTACGACCTGACGATCACCGGCGCATCGCTGGGCATTGCGGTCGCGGTGTCGTGGTTCGCGCTTTTCATCATCACACGTGCCAAGCTGAGCCCGCCGCGCCTGCTGGCCGGCGGCGTGCTGATGGGGCTCGGCATTGCCGGCATGCATTACGTGGGCATGGCGGCCATGCGCATGTCGCCCGGCATTCGCTATGACCCCACATTGGTGATTGCCTCGATTGTGATCGCCATCGGTGCGTCGAGCGCCGCGCTATGGCTTGCCCAGGCGCTGAGCGACGCTGGGCATGGCAATGTGTTGAAAAAACGGGCGGCCGCGGCGCTTGTGATGGGCCTTGCGATTACTGGCATGCACTATACTGGCATGGCTGCCGCGGAATTTCCGCTGGGTTCGATCTGCGGTGCCGCCAACGGCGTCAATTCCCAATGGCTGGCGACCACCGTCACGCTGTTCACCTTTGCGATCCTGATCGTCACCCTGATGCTGACGCGGTTCGACGCGCGCACCACCTTTCTGATCGGTTCGGTGTCGTTGCTCAACGGCCAGATCGTGCGCATGGCGACTTTCGATATGCTGACCGATCTGCCCAACCGCCGCACGCTGACCGAACGCTTCGAATATGCGATCCAGTCGGCCCGGCGCGATAACAGCATCGTCGCCGTGTTGTTCATGGATCTGGACGGTTTCAAGACGATCAATGATTCGCTCGGGCACGCGGTCGGAGACGAAGTGCTCAAGGCAT
This sequence comes from Pandoraea thiooxydans, assembly GCF_001931675.1. Taxonomy (NCBI): domain Bacteria; kingdom Pseudomonadati; phylum Pseudomonadota; class Betaproteobacteria; order Burkholderiales; family Burkholderiaceae; genus Pandoraea; species Pandoraea thiooxydans. Next base: position 1,523,619 of record NZ_CP014839.1, read on the forward strand.
TCGCGCGGCGTTTGCTCAAATGCGTGCATGGCAGCGACATGGTCGCGCGCCTGGGCGGAGACGAATTCGTCGTGCTGCTCGAAAACGCTGCCTCGCCGGCCGAAGTCGAGGCAACCGCGCAAAATCTGCTCGAGCGCATGCGCCGGGGTGGCTGGGCCGACGGCCAGTCGCTGCAGGTCACGCCCAGCATCGGCATCGCGCTGTTTCCGCAAGACGGCGACAGTGCGGACGTCTTGCTACAAAATGCCGACGCGGCGATGTACGAGGCCAAGCGCAGCGGGCGCGGCACTTATCGCTTTTTCGAGAGCGGCATGAACGATGCTGCAGTGCGTACGCTGCAGATTCAAAATGCGCTTTTCGACGCGCTCGAACAAGGCTACTTTTCGCTGAATTTTCAGCCCAAATTCCGCGGCGACTCGGACAAGCTGGCCGGGGCGGAGGCGCTGTTGCGGCTCACGCACCCCGAGTTCGGCTCGCCCCCGCCGCTCGAATTCATCCCGGTCGCCGAGCGGTCCGGCCAGATCGTGCCGATCGGTTATTGGGTCGTGCGCGAGACTTGCCGGCAAATCCGTGACTGGGAGCAAAGCGGCCTGTCGCCGGTGAAAGTGGCGATCAATTTGTCGCCGCGCCAGTTGGTGCAGCCCGAGTTGGTGAGTACGATCGTCGGCATCATGCGCGCCGAGCAGGTCGCATGCGAGCGCGTGATGTTCGAGATTACCGAAACGGTGGCGATGCAGGACGCGCCGCGCACCGTCGAAATGATCCGCGAGTTTCAGGATCACGGCTTCGAAATTGCGATCGACGACTTCGGTACCGGCTATTCCAGCCTGGCCTACCTGCAGCGCTTTCGCGTCAAGCAACTCAAGATCGACCGCTTCTTTACCAATGGGCTGGACGAGCAGGGCCTCGAGGGCGGCGCTATCGTGTCGGCCATTATTGCCATGGCGCATTCGCTCGATATGGACGTCGTCGCCGAAGGTGTCGAGACCGCTTCGCAACTGGCCAAGCTCAAGAACCTGATGTGCGACGAGATGCAGGGCTTCCTGCTCGGCGAGCCGTTGAGCGCGCCGGCATTCGGCGCGTTGCTGCAGGAACGCGCGGTGCTCGCGTGAGTTCGCGGTTCGAGTCCGGCATCGCATTTGACCGACACCGCCCATGCCGGCCCCCGCCCGGGACGCCGGGGTCTTCCCGAATTCAATTTACGCCGGAGAGCAGATGAGACTCGACGTTCCCACGCTCGATACCTTGGCCCTGTCAATTTTTGTTGGCAGTACGCTGGTATTGACCTGCCTCTCGCACGCGTTCGCGCAAACCAAGGCCTTGCGGTACTGGGCGGTCGGTCTGGCCCTGATGTGCGGCTCGATGGCATGCTGCATGGCGTATGCCGCCACGCGTGGCGACGTCTGGCTGATCGCCTCGGCGGCATTGAATTTGCAGTACCGCGTGCTGACATGGTCGGGTGTGCGCAGGCTGTTCGGCGCCAGCGCGCGGCTGGGTGCGGGTTTCGCGGCGTGCGGCCTGTTCTGGGTGCTGTATGGCGCGGCAGTTATGTTCGAGCGATCGCTAATCGAGCAAGCCGTGCTGGTGGCGTTCTTTTTCACACCGTTTCGTTTGCTGACAATCCGTGAAGTGAGCCGGCGGCATTGGCGAGACACGCGGCTGGGGCGGATCATGGTTGGCGTGGCCAACGGCGTGCTGGCCATCAGCGCGCTGGCCCCGCTGGCGCTGACGCTGGCAGGCAGCGGCAAGTCTGCCTTGCTGATCGGCAGCCCGGCAAGCGCCTCGGCACTCTATGCCGTGGCGTTCGCCAGCGACGTGTTGCTGGTGGCCGGATTGATCGTGTTGGCAATGCAACAGGTGATCGCCGAAGAAGCTCTCCACGCCCGCCTGGACAAGGGCATCATGCAGGCCGAGCGAACCGCCGGCGCGAGCCGGGCCGGTGATCGGCGGGGCCTGGCGGTTCCGGCGCACAAGGGCGACACCGAGCGGCATCGGCGACTGCCATGGTCGTCGCGCGTGCCTAACGTTCGGGGTTTGGCGGCGCACGGGCGCGAGCATGGGTGTGGCTCCGCGGCGCCTTGTCAAGGCGTGGCGAGCTGCGCGACGGCCCGCACGCCAACGGTGCCGCATGCGGCGCAGGGCCGACGGGACGCCGCACGCGCCATCGTCTCGAAAAATCGCTAACCCCGCGTTGACAGGCCCGGCCGGTCCGTTGGCCGATGTAGGCCGTTGCCCCCGGCCGGGACGACTCCGCGGCCGAATCAGTGTTAACCCCGAGATCGGCAGAATTGACGCTATCTGATATTTCAGACTAACATCACAGCACTTTCACTTGATGAAAAGCTGTCATGCCGAATTTGATCCGATTGGTGGGCGAGCGGGAGGATATGCGCGGGGCGCCGTCCGCGACAGCGCCGGCTGGGTCGCTGCGCGATCGCGCCTACGAGGAACTCAAGCGACGCATCATTTCGTGCGAGTTTCGTCCTGGCGAGCCGCTCAACGAGGCGCAGCTGGCGACGCTGCTCGGCCTGGGCCGCACGCCGATCCACCAGGCGCTGCACCGTCTCGAGGTCGAGGGACTGGTCTCGATCATGCCGCGTAAGGGCATCCTGGTGACGCCGCTGTCGCTCAACGAAGTGCTCGACATGATCGAGGTGCGCGCCACCAATGAAGTGCTGTGCATTACGCTGGCCGCCGAGCGTGCTCACGACAGCGATTTCGAGGCAATGCGCGAGATCATCGCGCCGTCGCCCGATCTGATCGCGCGGCGCGATATCGCCGGGCTGGCCTCGCTCGACCTGAAATTCCATAACGCCTTATCGGCCGCCTCGCGCAACCGCGTGCTGGCCGACCTGCTGCGCAGTCTGCACGAGAAGCAGGCGCGCTTTTGGTTCCTGTCGCTATCGGACCCCAAGCACCTGGAAAATGTCTACCAGGAGCATCGCCTGATCATCGACGCGCTCGAGCGGCGTGACGTGCCGGCCGTGCGCGAGGCGGTGCGCGAGCACATCGACGAGTTCCGGAAAAACATTATCCGGACGATTTAACCCGACATCTTTCGCAAGAGGCCATAACGATGCCGACACTGCACTTTCAAGTGGACGGCGGGGGCAAACTCGCCCTCGACGTTCAGCGCCTGATCATCGCCGGCTGGACCGGACGCGACGCCGGTGCCGTGCGCCACCACATTCGCGAGCTCGAGGCTATTGGCGTGAGGCCGCCGACGGTGGTGCCGTGCTTTTACCCGCTGGCCGCCTCGCTGTTGAGTACCGACGACGTGCTTGAGGTGCCGCGTGACGACTCGTCCGGCGAGATCGAGTTCGTGCTGCTGCAGGGCTCCGCCGCGCAAGGACTCTACATCGGTGTCGGCTCGGATCACACCGATCGCAAGGTCGAAGCCTACGACGTCACGGTCTCCAAGCAGATGTGCGGCAAGCCGGTCGGCACCGGACTTTGGCGTTTCGACGAAGTGGCCGATCACTGGGATGCGCTGGTCATGCGTTGCTGGCGCATGCGTGATGGCCAGCGTGAGCTTTATCAGGAAGGGGCGGTCACCAGCCTGCTCGACCCGCGCGAGCTGATTCGCCGTCTGACAGGAGAGGACGCCCTGCCTGCGGGCACGGCGATGTTCTGTGGCACGCAGGCGGTGATTGGCGAGTTGGGCCATGGCGACGCATTCGAAGTGGAACTGCACGACCCCGTGCGGCAGCGGACGCTGCGCCATGCCTACCGTGTGCACAGCCTGGCGGTGGCAGCATGAGCACGGCCGCCCCGACCATTGCAGAACTGGGCGCCGAACTGGCCGCCGGGCGCCTCACCAGCGTCGCCCTGACCGAGCAGGCGCTTGCGCGCATCGACACCCATATCGACGGCGGTGGCGTTGCGTTCATTCAGGTGGACGCGGCCGGCGCGCTGGCCGCTGCGCGCGCGGCCGATCAGGCGCGCGCGGCGGGCCTGGTGGCATCGCCTCTGGCCGGCTTGCCGGTTTCGATCAAGGACCTTTTTGACATACGCGGGCAAGTCACGCGCGCAGGCTCCAAGGCGCTCGACGGCAATGCGCCGGCTCAGGCCGACGCGACGGCGGTGGCGCGTCTGCGCGCGGCGGGCGCGGTATTGATCGGGCGCACCAATATGAGCGAATTCGCGTTCTCCGGCCTGGGGCTCAACCCTCACTACGGAACGCCGCGCAATCCGTTCGACTCCGCCCGCGTCACCGGGGGCTCGAGCTCGGGCGGGGCGTTGAGCGTGGCCGCCGGCATGGCGGTCGCGGCGCTGGGCACCGATACTGGGGGCTCGATCCGAATTCCGTCGGCGTTTTGCGGCCTGACCGGCTTCAAGCCGACCGCGCAACGCATACCGATGGACGGAGGCGTGCCGTTGTCGACCACGCTGGACTCGGCAGGCCCGCTGGCGCGCTCGGTGGCGTGTTGTGCGGCATTCGATGCCGTGCTCAGCGGCGAAGTGCTCGATACTCGACCCGCGACGCTGGCTGGGCTGCGCCTGTACGTGACGCGCGACTTCGTGGGCGAGGGGCTCGATCCGGCGGTGGCCGAGGCGTTCGACGCGGCGCTTGCCCGTCTGTCGCAGCACGGCGCACGGATCGTGACGTTCGATTTCCCGGAATTGCTGCGTTTGCCGGCGATCAACGCAGGCGGCGGTTTCAGCGCGGCCGAGTCATGGACTTGGCATCGCACGCTGCTGACCGAACGGGGCGCTTGCTACGACCCACGTGTGGCGATGCGCATTAAGCGCGGCGCCCAGCAGAGCGCGACCGATTACATCGAACTGTTGGCGGCGCGCCGCGCCATGCAGGAGGCTGCCGCGCACCGGCTGCGCGAAGCCGACGCGTGGCTCATGCCAAGCGTGGCGGTGCTTGCGCCGCGCCTCGACAGCCTGGCACGCGATGAAGATTTCTTCGCCGTCAACGGGCTGGTGCTGCGCAACTCGAGCGTGATCAATTTTCTCGATGGCTGCGCTGTGTCGCTGCCGGTGGCACAGGGCATCGGCCTGGGCGTATGCGGCCTGCAGGGGCGAGACGCGCGCGTGCTGCAAGTGGCCGGCGCGATCGAGGCCGGTCTCGCGTCGCCACGGATTTCCACCTAGTTCTCCGACGTACTGGTAGTGCAGGCGGTGGCGGCGGCCCGATGCCGCGCCACGGCCGTGCTCTTGCTCATCCCCCTCACGGAGTATTCCCTATGTCTTCCATGACCGGCAGTTCAGACCTCGCGCCGATTGCCTCGGCCGACCAACGCAATGAGGCTTACCGCAAGATCACGGTTCGCCTGATTCCGTTCCTGGTGTTTCTTTTCGTGCTGGCGTGGGTCGACCGCGTCAATGTCGGCTTTGCCAAACTACAGATGCTGCAGGACCTCAAGTTCAGCGAAGCGGTCTACGGCCTGGGTGCGGGTATCTTCTTCATCGGCTATTTTCTGTTCGAGGTGCCGAGCAACCTGCTGCTCGAAAAGATCGGTGCGCGCAAGACGCTGGCGCGCATCACGATCCTGTGGGGGCTGGCCTCGATGGCGATGATCTATGTCAAAACGCCGACGCAGTTCTACGCGCTGCGCTTTTTGCTGGGCGTGTTCGAGGCCGGCTTTTTCCCCGGCGTGGTGCTGTATCTGACCTATTGGTTTCCAGCCGAGCGGCGTGCGCGCATCAATGGGCTGTTCATGACCTCGTTCGCGATCGCCGGCGTCATCGGCGGGCCGGTGGCCGGCTATATCATGAGCCGCATGGAGTCGGTAGGCGGCCTGGCCAATTGGCAATGGCTGTTCGTTCTCGAAGGCATTCCATCGATTCTCGCGGGGATCGCCGTGCTGATGTATTTGCCCGAAAAGCCGCGCAATGCGCACTGGCTCAGTGGCGCCGAGCAGGAGCTGGTTGCCCTCGACATCGAGGCTGAGGCGCACGATCCGTCCAAGTACGCCGGGTGCCGGGAGGCTTTTGCCAACGCACGGGTCTGGATTTGCGCGGCGATCTATTTCTGCGTGGTCGCTGGCAACGCTACCATTGCATTTTGGTCGCCGTCGATCATCAAGGCGATGGGCGTGCAAGGCAACTTCCAGATCGGACTGGTGTCCGCGATTCCTTTCCTGGCGGGCACCATCGCGATGGTGCTCAACGGCGTTCACTCCGACCGCCACGGCGAGCGCCGGTTGCATTGCGCGCTGGCGGCCCTGCTGGCCGCCGCCGGCCTGACACTGACGGGGGTGTTTCTCGGGCGGCATCAGGAAGTGTTTGCGCTGATCGCCTTGACGGCCGCGTCGATCGGCATTCTGGCGGCGTTCCCGGTGTTCTGGTCGATGCCTTCCGCGTTCCTGATCGGCACGGCGGCCGCCGGCGGCATCGCCCTGATCAATGCGATCGGCAATCTGGCGGGTTTCGTCGCTCCCTACATGATTGGCTGGTTCAAGGTCCATACCGGCCAGTTGTCGTCCGGTCTGTACTTCGTGGCGGTGCTGGAGGCTTGCGCCGCCATCCTGGTGCTGGCATTCATGCCGAAGAAGATCTGAAACACCGGCGCGGCGGGCTTCGCAGGTCGCTTCGGCGGTGACTTTCTTGCTTGATAAAAATCAAGCCGTGCGGGATTGGAGACCCCTACACTGGACTGGTCGATTTGGACGGTGCCGGACTCGGGCGCAGCAGACGATGCCATATGCCACTATCGCGGAGTTGCCGTTGCCGGTGCGGCGCCACTTGCCGGTTCACGCGCAGGAGATTTATCGGGCCGCATTCAACCAGGCTTACGCGGCGCATCGCGAGGAGCCGGGCTGCGAGCAGACTGCGTGCCGGATCGCCTGGGCGGCTGTCAAGCGCTGTTACGTCAAGGCCGGCGTCGATTGGATACCGCGAGTCTAAATGCGGCGTCGTCGGATGGGAGGGCGCGCAAGGCGCCCGTGGGTTCGACCGAGGCATGGGAGCCGGGGATGCAAACCAAGACAATGCCGGCCGGCGTCGATGCGCCCGCGCATGCCGCGCCAGTCGGGGATGCTGAACCCCCGCCGCTGGATCACGGTTATCTTTTCTCGGGCAATGGCGTTGGCCACAGGATTGACGGAGCAAGCGCCATTGTCTGGCTCAGGCAGAAAGACCACCCCGACGACGAATTCCTCTGGCTGCAGTTTCACGATATCCCGAGCGTACTCGACGGCTGGCCGTTGCAGCACGTGACGCTGCCGGAAGCCTTTGGCGATACGCTGCGCGAGGGCTCGCGCTCGACACGCATCGAGTCGATGCAAAAGACCATGATTGCGGTGGTCAACGACGTCGATTACGACTTCACCCAGAAAAAACCGCCCGTGGTTGCGACTTTGTGGCTCAGCGCGGGGCCCCACTGCCTGTTGAGCGTGCGCAACCAGCCGTTGCGCTCGGTCCAGCAAGTGCGTGCGGATGTCGAGGCGGGAGAGATTTTCCACAGCCCGCTGGCCTTGCTGATCCGCCTGCTGCAGGAGCAGGCCGACGTGCTGCGCGCGATCGTGCGGGGCGGCTCCCATACCGCCGACGAGGTCGAAGCCCGTCTGTTGGGCGGCCAGTTACCCAAGCGCGCCAGCCTGGGAGGAATTCGTCGCGATCTGGTGCGGCTGCGCCGATTGCTGGCGCCCGAGCCGGCAGCGCTGTTTCGTCTGGTCAATCGCCCGCCACGCTGGGTGCGGGAGGAGGATGCGCAAGCCTTGCGGCAGACGGCCGAGGCGTTTTCGCTGACGCTGCGCGATATGGCCGGGTTGCAAGAGCGCATCCAGTTGCTCGAGGAGGAAATTGCCGATCGCGTGGCCGAGCACACCAACCGCAGCGTGCTGATCCTGACCGCGGTGACGGTCATTGCCCTGCCGATCAATCTGATCGCCGGATTGCTCGGCATGAACATCGGCGGCCTGCCGTTGCGCATTAACCCGTATGGGTTCTGGATTATCGTGGCGATTTCCGGTTGCCTGACCGGTCTGGCCGGCTGGTTCGTGTTTTGGCACCGGCGCAATTGACGGCCCCTCGGATCGGCCTTGCCGGAAGCGGGCCCGTCACTGACGCGAGGCGTGAGTGCCGCTTCAATTTCCAGGCGTTTTCCACAATAATAGAGCCCGCCGCGCTGCGGGGCGGGCCGATTTTCCGTTCGGTTCGCCGCCGCAGCGCATTTTTTTGTTGAATTGCGCAAATTTGGTAGTAATCTCGGGTTTTTTCAGCATCCAGGTCCGGGCAAACGTGATAACCATGGGCCGGCCAGCGGGGCTTCAACGATTCTAAAAAAGCGGAGAACGGGATGAAAAACAAGGTCATGCTGGGCATCGCCATGGCGATTGCCTGCACGCTGCCGGCGTTGCCGGCAGCGGCCAAGGACACGACGCTCAATGTCTACAATTGGTCGGACTATATTGCCAAGGACACGATACCGAATTTCGAGAAGGAAACCGGCATCAAGGTGCGCTACGACAATTACGACAGCGACGACACCCTGCAGGCCAAGCTGCTGACCGGCAATTCCGGCTATGACATCGTCGTGCCGACCAGCAACTACGCCGGCAAGCAGATTGCCGCGGGCATCTTCATGCCGCTGGACAAGTCGCAGCTGCCCAACCTGAAATACCTCGATCCGCAATTGATGGCGCTGGTGGCCGGTGCGGACCCGGGCAACAAATACGTGGTGCCGTGGGCCTATGGCACGACCGGGCTGGGCTACAACGTGACCAAGGTGCAGCAGATCCTCGGCAAAAACGTCCCGTTGGACAACTGGGACATTCTTTTCAAGCCGGAATACATCTCCAAGCTCAAGAGCTGCGGCGTATCGGTGCTCGATGCGCCCGACCAGATGTTTGCCGCGACGCTGCATTACATGGGGCGCGACCCGAACAGTACCAACCCGGCGGACTACCGCGCGGCGCTGGGCGTGCTCAAGAAGATCCGCCCGTACATCACCCAGTTCAATTCGTCCGGTTACATCAATGATCTGGTGGGCGGCGACGTCTGCTTCGCATTCGGCTGGTCGGGCGACGTGGTGATTGCCAAGCACCGCGCGCAGGAAGCCAAGAAGCCTTACAAAATCGAGTATTACATTCCGAAGGGCGGGGCGCCGGTATGGTTCGACGTGATGGCGATCCCGAAGGATGCGCCGCACAAGGAGGCTGCGCTCAAGTGGATCAACTACATCGAGACGCCCCAGGTCCATGCCGCGATCACCAATGCCGTCTACTACCCGAGCGCCAATCTCGAAGCGCGCAAGTATGTGAAGAAGGACGTAGCCAACGATCCGGCCGTCTATCCGCCGCCCGCCGTACTGAAGACGTTGTTTTTGCTGAAACCCTTGCCGATCAATATCCAGCACCTCGAGACTCGTCTGTGGACCGAGTTTAAAACGGGGTATTGACTCGCGTCGCGCACGGCGCGGCAATGTGTTTCACGCATGTTTCAAGACAGCCTCCGGCGCGCCGGAGGCTTTTTTCGAGTTGAAGAGGGTGGAGTCGATAATGAATGAACCGGCATCCATGCCGCACGAGTCGCGGGCCGAACGCGCTGGCCATTTCGTGCAGATGGTCGGGGTGGTGAAGAAGTTCGGCGAGACGGTGGCGGTGCGGCACGTCGATTTATCGGTCAAAAAAGGGGAGCTGTTTGCCCTGCTGGGCAGTTCGGGTTGCGGCAAGTCGACGCTGCTGCGCATGCTCGCCGGCTTCGAGAGTCTGACTGAAGGACGGATTCTGATCGATGGCGAGGACATGGCGAGCATGCCGCCCTATCGCCGGCCGGTGAACATGATGTTCCAGTCGTATGCGTTGTTTCCGCATATGACGGTGGAGAACAACGTGGCCTTCGGCCTCAGGCAGGAGGGCTGCGGCAAGGCGGAGATCCGCGAGCGCGTCGCGGCGGTGCTCGAACTGGTGCAGATGACGCGCTTCGCCAAACGCCGGCCGAATCAGCTCTCGGGCGGCCAGCAGCAGCGCGTGGCGCTGGCGCGCAGCCTGGTCAAGCGCCCCAAGCTGCTGCTGCTCGACGAACCGATGTCGGCGCTGGACAAGCAGATTCGCCAGCGCACCCAGGTCGAGCTCGTGAATATTCTCGATCAGGTCGACGTGACGTGCATCATGGTCACGCACGACCAGGAGGAGGCGATGACCATGGCCGATCGCATCGGCGTGATGAGCGACGGCCTGATCGTGCAGACCGGCTCGCCGCTCGACGTCTACGAGTACCCGAGCACCCGCTTTGCCGCGGAGTTCATCGGCTCGACCAATCTGTTCGAGGGCGCGGTCACCGAGTCGGCCGCCGATCACGTGCGGATCGAAAGCGCCGAGCTGATGGTGCCGCTGTACATCAACCACGGTATCGGCAGCCCGTCCGGCGCGCAGGTCGCCGTCTCGATCCGGCCGGAGAAAGTGGTGCTGCGCCGGTCTCGGCCCGACGCCGCGCACAACTGGGCCGAGGGCGCCGTCACGCACGTCGTCTATATGGGCAGCTATTCGCTGTACCACGTCGTGATCGACTCCGGCAAGACCATCGTCGCCAACGTCTCGAGCCTGGCGTTGGCCGATATGGGCGCGCCGGAGGTCGGCGAGCGCGTGGCGATCAGTTGGAACTCCCAGTCAGGCGTGGTGCTGACGCAATGAAAAACCAATCATTGGCCAAGCGCGGCTGGCTCTCGGGCCGCTCTCTCGTGATCGGCGGTCCTTTCCTGTGGCTGCTGCTGTTTTTCTTCGTGCCGTTCGTACTGGTCGTCAAGATCAGCTTTGCGGATCTGCGCCTCGGGATTCCGCCCTATACCGATCTGGTGACCTTCAAGGACGGCGTCGCGCATATCGCGATTTACCTCACGCATTATGCGCAACTGTTCGCCGACAGCCTGTACTTCGAGGCCTACCTGAGCTCGCTGAAGATTGCCGGCATCTCGACCCTGTTGTGCCTGCTGCTCGGCTATCCGATGGCGTACTACATCGCCCGCTCGAATCCGGCCACGCGCAATCTGTTGATGATGGGCGTGATGCTGCCTTTCTGGACTTCGTTCCTGATCCGCGTGTACGCGTGGATCGGCATTCTGAAGAACAACGGACTGCTCAATAACGCGCTGATGTCGATCGGTCTGATCCACCAGCCGATCGCGCTTTATCACACCAATACGGCTGTCTATATAGGCATGGTCTATTCGTATTTGCCGTTCCTGGTGATGCCGCTCTACGCGCACCTGGTCAAGATGGATTTCACGCTGCTCGAGGCGGCCTACGACCTGGGCGCGCGGCCCTGGAAAACTTTCGTTCATGTGACGCTGCCGCTGTCGAAGAACGGCATCATTGCCGGTTGTCTGCTGGTGTTTATCCCGGCCGTCGGCGAGTACGTCATTCCTGAATTGCTCGGCGGCGCCAATACGCTGATGATCGGCCGTGTGATGTGGGACGAGTTCTTCAGCAACTCCGACTGGCCGATGGCCTCGGCGGTGACGTGCGCAATGGTGCTGTTGTTGCTGGTGCCGATGATGCTGTTCCAGTATTTCCAGATGCAGCAAGTGGAGCAGCGCCGATGATCAAACCCAATCGCACCCTGCAGTCGCTCTCGCTGGGCATCGGCTTTTTGTTTCTCTATATCCCGATTCTCAGCCTGGTGGTGTATTCGTTCAACGCCTCGGAGCTGGTGACGGTATGGAGCGGCTTTTCGCTCAAGTGGTATGCCGCCATGTGGCACGACGCCGAGTTGATCAACGCCGCCTGGCTCTCGCTGAAAATCGGCTTGATGACGGCCTTCGCCTCGGTGTTCATCGGCACCTGGGCCGGCTTTGTGCTGGCCCGCATGGGGCGCTTTCGCGGCGTGACGCTCTTCAATGGACTGATCAGCGCGCCGCTGGTGATCCCGGAAGTGATTCAGGGCATTTCGCTGCTGCTGCTGTTCGTCGAGATGGGCAAGCTGCTCGGCTGGCCTTCGCAGCGCGGCATGTTCACGATCTGGATCGGTCACGTGATGCTGTGCGTCTCGTATGTGGCGATCATCGTGCAGTCGCGTCTGCGCGATCTCGATCCGGCGTTGGAGGAGGCCGGGCTCGATCTGGGCGCCACGCCGCTGCGGGTATTCTTCAGCATCACGCTGCCGATCATCTCGCAGGCGCTTGTCTCCGGTTGGCTGCTGTCGTTCACGCTGTCGGTCGACGATGTCGTGACCTCGGCCTTTCTATCCGGGCCAGGCTCGACGACGCTGCCGCTGGTGGTTTTCTCGCGCGTGCGCCTTGGGCTGAACCCCGAAATGAACGCACTCGCGACGCTCTTCATCACCGTGGTGACGATCGGTGTGGTCGTTGCCAACCACTTCATGCAGGCGGCCGAACGCCGGCGGGTGGCGCTGGCGGTGTAACGCCGGGAGCAGGCTTCACGGACGGCGCGTTGCCTGCGTCAGGCGCGCCATCGTTTGTGTATCCGGCGCGCCGTCGAAGTACTTCTGCAAGGCGGCGCGAAACGGCTCGTTGTCTGCCGCCGCCTGTGAGAACAGAGTCATCGAGGAGTGAAATTTCAGGTCGTCCGGCGCGCCGAAAATCTGCATGACGGAGCGCCCTTCGATGTTGTTGACCATTTGCGTGCAGGCACGCAAGCGCTCGCCGAGCAAAGGGTGCTCGAGATAGGCGCGGGCCTCGGCGAGCGATCCGATCGCGTAGCGCTGCGCCATGAAGCTTCGCCCGAGTCCCTCGATCTGCGGGAATACGAACCACATCCAGTGACTGCGCTTGCGGCCGCCGCGCAACTCCTCGCACACCTGCTGATACACCGGATTTTGCGCCTCGACAAAACGCTTTAGATCATAAGGGTCGTCCATCTCGTGCTCCTTGCGCGTGCCGGGCCGGCTCGTTCGATCAGGTGCGGCGATCCAGGCGCAGCACGTAATGGGCCTCGCCATAAAATCGGCCATCCACATGCAACGCGTCCGGCTCGATGCCGAAACACGAGAACCCGACGGCCTCGTAGAGTTGGCGTGCGCCCGTGTTGTCTGCGTTGACGCCGAGCCGCAATTGGCGCACGTCGCCCATGGCGCGGGCGTGGTCGATCACCGCGCCCAGCAGCGCCCGGCCGATACCGCGCCGGCGAAACCCCGGATCGACATACATGCCTGCCAATTGCGCACAATGCCGGACTTTGGCGGCTTGAGGTCTCAATATCGTCACCATGCCGACCAGAGTATCGGTTCGAAATGCGCCGAATACGCACTTCGAACCGTCGGCCGCCGGCGTGACCCGGGGGGTGATGTCGGCGAGCGTGCGGTCGCGTTCTTCGGCGAAGCTCGCGCTGAAGGCCGTCGGACTCTCCTGGAGCCCGCGCAAGCGCAGCGCCTGATAGGTCATTGCATCATGCGAAAAAAGAGGGCGAATGTCGGTGTGCATGTCGGGTATCGGATCGGGATGCAATTTCAACTCTCGGTGCTCGGCCCATTTTCCCTTGTCGGCAACGGGCAGGAATTCTTTTCCGCCTGTCACTGCGTACCGCAACCGCTCGTTGCGCCCGGCATCGCAGATTTATCACTTTTTGCCACTGGACGTCGGGTCAGCATCCTCTTAGAATGCCGCATAATTTTCGTGTGAGTGGGTGCGAGTTGCGGCCGGATTTCATCTTGACTTCCGAACTCCGTCGCTCTCATACTTAAAAAAGGGGCCCAATAAGAATAATATTCATCAGTATTGTTCCGGGTTGAAATAATTCCTCAAAAAGGAGAATTTCCTTGAAAAACAAATCACTTCTTACCTCACTTGCCGCCGCGTTGATCGCTGGACTGGCTTTTTCCGTTTGCGCTACGACCGCCTCGGCGGCCGGCAAGACGTCCATCGTCGTGGGCGCGGACACCACCTTCCCGCCGTTTGAAACCGAAGTCAATGGCAAGGTGACGGGTTTCGACATCGACATGATCGAAGCCATCGCCAAAGCCGAAGGCATGACCGTCGAGATCAAGACGATGCCGTTCAACGGGATCATCCCCAGCCTGCAGGCTGGTTCGGTCGACGCCGCGGTTGCCGGCATCACGATCAAGAAGAGCCGCATGCAGAGCGTCGACTTCAGCGATGCCTACTACAAGTCGGGCTTGTCGGTGCTGGTCAAGAAAGATTCGAAAATCAAGGATTTCGCTGATCTGAAGGGCCACGTGGTCGCCACCAAGAAGGCTACCTCGTCGGTCGACTACATGACCAGCCACGGCATCGATCCGAATTACATCAAGCAATTCCAGGACATCGACACGGCCTACCAGGCACTCGAAACCGGCGGTGCCGACGCCGTGGTGTTCGATAACCCGGTCAACGTGAATTTCAAGACCGCGCACCCGAACGTGAAGGTCGTGGGCCCGCTGTTGACCGGCGAATACTACGGTATCGCGGTCAGCAAGAAGGATCCGACGCTGGTCAAGAAGATCAATGACGGCCTGGCCAAGATCAAGAAGAGCGGTGAGTATCACCAACTGTTCGTGAAATACTTCGGCGGCGATGTGAGCGGCGCGGTCAATGGCGTCGAGAAGCCGGCAGCCGTGGCAGTGAGCGACTAAGCGTTCATTCATCTGCCGGGCTGGCATGACAAACGCGCGGTGCGGAGGTTGCACTGCGCGTTTTATTTACGGCAGCCCGGACGACCCATGGCAACAAACCAAGTCATTGCGAGCAATATAGGCCAAGGCTTATGAATGTAATCTGGCAAAACCTGCCCGTCATCCTCGACGGCTTGCGCCTGACGATTCAGTACTCTCTGGTGGCCATCGTCCTGATGGTGATCATTGGTCTGGTCGCGGCGCTGATGCGGCTGTCCCGCTTTGGCGTGCTGAACTGGATCTCCTCGGCGTACGTCGAGATCTTCCGTTCCACGCCGCTGCTGGTGCAGCTTTTCTTTATCGTGCTCGGCCTGCCGGCGATCCTGCCGGTCAACGAATGGTTCGGGCAACTGACTTATCCGATTCTGGCGGCGGCCTTGACGCTTAGCCTGAACGAGGGCGCCTACGTCACGGAAATCATTCGTGCCGGTATTCTGGGCGTCGACCGCGGCCAGAAAGAGGCGGCCTCGAGCATCGGCATGACCGGCTTCCAGACGATGCGCTACATCGTGCTGCCGCAGGCCTTCAAGCGCATGATTCCGCCGCTGGTCAATCAGGCCGCGCAAACGATCAAGGACACTTCCTTGCTGGCGCCGGTGGGTATCATCGAGCTCGTCTATAAAGGCGAAATCGTGATCGCGTCGACCTTCGCCTCGTTCAAGATCTGGGGCCTGATCGCTACCCTGTACTTCGTCATCATCTTCTCTGTATCGAAGTGCGCGTCTTATATGGAGAGGAGGCTTCAAGTTGATAAACGTTAAGAATCTCCATAAATCCTTCGGCCACCACGAGATCCTCAAAGGTATCGACAATCACGTGGATGCGCAGGAGGTGGTGGTCGTGATCGGCCCGTCGGGCAGCGGCAAGAGCACTTTCTTGCGTTGCCTGAATGGGCTGGAGGAAGTCACCAGCGGCGAAATCGAAATCGCCGGCATGAAACTGACCGATCCGAAGACGAACATCCACAAGCTGCGCCAGCACGTGGGCATGGTGTTCCAGCAGTTCAATCTGTTCAAGCACCTGACGATCCTGGAAAACATCACGATCGGCCCGCGCAAGGTCAAGAAGATGTCGGTCGAAGACAGCAACAAGATCGCGCGCGAATTGCTGGCCAAGGTCGGTCTGTCGGGCAAGGAAAGCAGCTACCCCGACCAGCTCTCGGGCGGGCAGCAGCAGCGCGTGGCGATTGCCCGCGCGCTGGCCATGCAGCCTGACGTGATGCTGTTCGACGAGCCGACTTCCGCGCTCGACCCCGAAATGGTCGGCGAGGTGCTGCAGGTCATGAAGAACCTGGCGGTCGAGGGCATGACGATGGTCGTGGTCACCCACGAAATGGGCTTTGCCCGCGAAGTGGGGCATCGTGTCATCTTCATGGACGGCGGTTACATCGTCGAAGAAGGCAAGCCGCAGGAGATTTTCTCGAATCCGCAGGCCGAACGCACGAAGAATTTTCTCGCGAAAATTCTGTAAGGCGATAGCCGCAACAGCCGCATGACGGCCCGGGCGCAAGCGTCCGGGCCGTCATCGTTTACGCGCCGGCTTTGCGTGAATTCGCCCGCTCAGATGACACCTTCCGGAAGCCTGGCATGGGCGTCGGCGCAGCACACCAGCAACTCCGCATCGCGCTTGCCGGTCGACAGATAGACATGGCCCACGGCGCTGTCGAAGTACAGGCTGTCGCCGGCTTTCAAATGAAAGACGCTGCCGGTTTCGAAGCGCAGTTCGAGCGACCCGCTCAGCACGTACACAAACTCTTCGCCGGCGTGGCGGATGTAATCGGCAAACTCGCTCATCGAGCGGGCACGGATATGGCCGCGCATCGGCACCATGCGTTTGCCGCTCAGGTCATTGGCAAGCATTCCGTAGCGATAGGTCGGTGTCTCGTAAATCACTTCTTCGCCGGCTGCGGTGAACGAGGGCTGCAACGCGCCGGTTGCCGCTTCGCGGGCGCGCCCGAAGAGTTGATCGAATTCCAGCGTCAGCGCGTGGGCGAGGGCGGCGAATTTGTCGTAAGTCAACGCGATATCGCCGCGCTCGGCTTTCGAGATGGTCGATACCGCAATCCCCGACAGTTCGGACAATGCCGCCAACGTCAAACCGCGCGTCTTGCGCGCTTGCCGGATGCGTGCGCCCACGGTCTTGTGATCGAGCACCAATGGTGTGCCCGGGGTCGAGGAGCTCGCCCCAGGGGTGGCCGGTTTTGCCATGAGTCTTCCCACGTTGATTAGGGTTTTATCGTATACGAGAATTTTATTTTTCTCATATATGATAACTCAGGTCGATTTCGCCATTACTGTTTGGGGAGCCGTATCGTGTCAACGCTTACCTTGGAAAAGGCCGGTCTGTCGAGGGCGAATGTGATTGCCGCGACCACGATCGGCACCGCGCTCGAGTTTTACGACTTCACGATCTACAGTTTTTTCGCAATTCAGATTGGGCAACTGTTTTTCCCGGCCGCCTCGCCAGTGAATCAGTTTCTGCTGTCGATCGCGGTGTTCGGCGTGGGGTTCGTCGTGCGCCCGCTCGGCGGTATCGTGATCGGCGCTTACGCGGATCGGGTTGGACGCAAGAAGGCCATGGTGCTCACCATCATGCTGATGGCGCTCAGTTGCGCGATGATCGCCGGCGTGCCGCCCTATGCGTCGATCGGCATGGCCGCCCCGTTGATCGTGCTGAGCGCCCGCATCATCCAGGGCTTCGCCGCGGGAGGCGAGTTCGGCCCCGGCACGACGCTGCTGGTCGAATATGCCGACGACAACAGCCGCGCCTTCTTTGCCAGCTGGAATTTCGCCGCGTCGGCGCTGGGTCTGGTGCTGGGCGCACTGGTCGCTACCCTGGTTCATACCTCGCTTGGCAAAGCACAGGTGCTGGCGTGGGGCTGGCGCTTGCCCTTCGTGCTGGGTATCCTTGCGGCGCCTGCCGGCATGCTGATCCGGCGCCGGCTGGAGGAAACGCTGGGCGCACGCCGGGACGGCCAGGCTCACCCGCATGGCGCGCTCAAGGCAGCCCTGGGGACACACCTGAAAGTGACCCTGCTGTGCACCGTCGCAGAATTGGGCGGCTCGGTTTCGGTCTACATCGCGGCTTTCTTCCTGCATAGCTACGCAGTGCGTACGCTGCACATGAGCCCGATGGCCGGAACTGTCTCCGGAGTGGTCACGGCATTGGTGCTGTTTATCTCCGCACCGCTTGCCGGCGTTCTTGCGGATCGCTTCAGCCGCAAGCGCGTACTCGTCGTCGCCCGCGTTATGATGCTGTTGGGCGTGTATCCGGCGTTTGCGCTGCTTGCCCGGCATCCGTCGCTGACCATGCTGTGTGCTGTTTCAGGTGTGCTTGCCCTGTTCGTTTCGGCGCAGATCGTGCCTGTGCTCGTGATGATTCCAGAACAGTTTCCCAGGCATGTGCGGGCGACCGGCATCGCACTCAGTTACGTCGTCAGCGCATCGTTTTTCGGTGGCTTTTCGCCGTTTATCGCCAGTTGGCTGGTGGCGCGCACCGGTAACCCGCTCTCGCCGGCCTGGTATGTGGCCGCCGCCTGCGCGGTCTCGCTGTTGCCGTTGATCTGGCTCAAGGACCGCACCGGCCAGTCAATTGCCTGACAAGGAGCATGATGAATCACAATGACCAACTCGTGGCCCTCTCGGCCGTTGAACTGCGCCGGCTGATCGGTAACAGGCAGATTTCGCCGGTCGAGCTGCTGGAGGCTTGCATCGAGCGCATCGAAGCCGTCAACCCGGCCATCAATGCGATTACCGCGACCTGTTACCCGCAGGCACGCGAGGCTGCCCGCGCCGCCGAGCGGGCGGTCCTGGCGGGCGAGCCGCTGGGCCTGCTGCACGGGCTGCCGCTGGGCGTCAAGGATCTGGAGGACACGGCCGGCCTGTTGACCACCTACGGCTCGCCATCGGCGCGCGGGCATGTGCCGCAACGCGACGTGGTGCTGGTCGAGCGCCTGCGCGCGGCCGGCGCCGTGCTGGTGGCCAAGACCAATGTGCCCGAGCTGGGTGCGGGCGCCAACACGCGCAACCCGGTGTGGGGCGCGACCGGCAATCCGTTCGATCCGGAGTTGAACGCCGGCGGATCGTCGGGCGGCTCGGCCGCCGCACTGGCCTGCGATATGCTGCCGGTGTGCACGGGGTCGGACACCGGCGGATCGTTACGCATCCCGGCTTCGAAATGCGGCGTGGTGGGCTTTCGCCCATCGCCCGGACTCGTGCCGAACTCGCGCCGGCTGCTGGGTTGGACGCCGATCTCGGTGGTCGGGCCGATGGGCCGCACGGTGGCCGATACGAGCCTGCAACTGGCCGCCACCGCCGGCATCTCGGCCGGCGATCCGCTGAGCCATGAAATCGATCCACGGCAGTTCATGCCGCCGGCGCCAGTCGACCTGGGTACCTTGCGCGTCGGCTGGACGCTGGACTTCGACAACTGCGATGTCGACGAGCGTATCGGCGCATTGTTCCGCGAACGCATGGCGGCGATCAAGCCGATGTTTCGCGCGTGCGACGAAGTACGCTTCGAACTGGGCGACGTGCATCGCTGCTTCGACGTGCTGCGCGCGGAGAGTTTCGTCGCCGGGCTGCGCGACGCGTATGCGCGCGACCCCGGCGCGCTCGGGCCGAATACACGGGCCAATTATGAGATGGGCGCGGCGATGACGCTGGCCGACAGCGCCTGGGCGCAAGCCGAGCAAACCAGGATCTTCCAGCGTTTTCAGTCGGTGTATGCCGACTATGACGTAATCATTTCACCGACCACGCCGGTCTCGCCGTTTCCGTGGCGCGAATTGTATGCGGCGCAGATCAACGGGCGCGCCCAGGAAAATTACTATCGCTGGCTGGCGCTGACCTATATCGTCACGCTGACGACGCATCCGGCCATCACCATTCCGTGCGGTGTCGATCAATCGGGCATGCCGTTCAGCCTGCAGATCGTCGGCCCGTTCCGCGGCGACCGCAAGACACTGGGCGTCGCTCATGCGATGGAGCAAGCCTTCGAAGCATCGGCGGCGCTGCGCCGGCCCCGACCCGACCTCGCCAAACTCACGCAACCGACGCCAGCGCTCAAATCGATCGTTACGGCGCCGCCGATCTTCGACGCCGGCGCGACCGATCCGGGTCTGGGCAAGGCGGCGCTCTAAACATCCTTATCGAGGAATCTCGTGACTAGCGAAATCATTCGTATCCAAACCAGCGCGCGCATGAGTCAGGTGGTCATCGCCAACGGTTTCGTGCACCTGGCGGGGCAGGTCCCCGATGCAGCCGGCTGTTCGGTGACCGAGCAGACCAATGAGGTGCTCGCGCGCATCGATGCCTTGCTGGCCTTGGCAGGCGTCGACAAAACGAAACTTGTCAGCGCAAGCATCTGGCTGTCGGATCCCAAACATTTCGCGGACTTCAACGCGGCCTGGGAAGCCTGGGTGCCGTCCGGCCATGCGCCTGTGCGCGCCTGCGTGCAAGCACTGCTGATGAAGCCGGGCTGCGACGTGGAAGTTGCCGTGACGGCGCTCGCTGCGAATGCAACGTAGCGGGGTGCCAATGAAATTCGATAGTGTCGTGCTCGGCGGCGGTATCGTCGGCGTCTCGGTGGCCGTGCACCTGCAAAAGCGCGGCCGCGCGGTCGCGCTGGTCGATCGCAAGGCGCCCGGCAATGAAACATCGTTTGGCAATGCGGGGCTGATCCAGCGTGAAGGTGTCTATCCATACGCTTTTCCGCGCGACTTCGGCACGCTGCTGCGCTACGCGCGCAACCGCTCGCCCGACGTGCGTTACCACAACGATGCGATCCTCGAGATCGCCCCGTTCCTGTGGCGATACTGGCACTATTCCCAGCCCGCGCGGCACGCGGCGATTGCCCGAGCCTATGCGACGTTGATCGAGCATTGCGTGAGCGAACATCGTGCACTGGCGCAAGAGGCGGGTGCCGACGGCCTGCTTCGCCGCAGCGGCTGGATCAAGATCTTCCGTTCGGCAGCCAAGCAGGACCAAGAGTTGCGGCAGGTCGAGAAGTGGCGACGCGAATTCGGCGTCGAGTTCGAAGCGCTCGATGCAGCGCGCCTGAATCGGATGGAGCCCGATCTCGATCGCTCGCTGCTGGGCGGGTTGCACTACACCGCGGCCGACTCGGTGAGCGATCCCAACGCTTTGGTGAGTGCCTATGCGCGGTATTTCGAGCAATTGGGCGGGCGCGTTTTGCAGGGGGACGCCACCACGCTGCAGGATGCCTGGACGGTTCAGACCGAGGCCGGGCCGATCGAGGCCGGCTCGGCTGTCGTCGCGCTTGGGCCGTGGTCGAACGACATCACCACACGCCTGGGCTACCGCCTGCCGCTGGCGGTCAAGCGCGGCTACCACATGCACTATGCCAGCATGGCCGGGGCTCGGCTCAATCACCCGGTGCTCGATGTGGAGAGCGGCTTTTTGCTGGCACCCATGGCGCGCGGCATCCGTTTGACCACGGGTGTCGAGCTGGCGCATCGTGACGCGCCCAAAACGCCGGTGCAACTGGCGGCGGTCGAGCCGGTGGCGCGCACGCTGTTTCCGCTGGACCAGCGCATCGACGCCGAGCCGTGGATGGGCCGCCGACCCTGCACCCCGGACATGATGCCGATCATCGGACCGGCGCCGCGCCACCGCAACCTGTGGTTCGCCTTCGGTCACGCGCATCATGGCCTCACGCTGGGTGCCGTCACCGGCCGGTTGCTCGCCGAGATGATCACCGGCGAGGCGCCACTGGTCGATCCCCGCCCATTCAGAGCCGATCGCTTTTAGCTTGCATGGTCCCCGAGCCGCCGGCCCTGGCGGCGGATGGTTTCGTCAATCGA
This sequence comes from Pandoraea thiooxydans, assembly GCF_001931675.1. Lineage (NCBI taxonomy): Bacteria > Pseudomonadati > Pseudomonadota > Betaproteobacteria > Burkholderiales > Burkholderiaceae > Pandoraea > Pandoraea thiooxydans. Next base: position 1,544,959 of record NZ_CP014839.1, read on the forward strand.
TGCGATCAGGACATTCAATTGTCCTTTTCGCGCCGCTCGTTTCATGATTCATGTGTGAGAAATACGTGACGACAAGAACGAGAGATTTTGGCAATGACCACCGCCCAGGCACAACTCGGGATGAGCGAACGCACCACGCTGGCCATCGGCGAGGCGCTTGCCGCGCGCAGCGTCGGGCTGCGCGCCAGGCTGCTGTTCGTCGGGCCGGCCGTGGTTGCCTCCATCGCCTACATGGACCCAGGCAATATCGCCACCAACCTGCAAGCGGGGGCCAGGTATGGCTACTCGCTGCTGTGGGTCGTGGTGGCGGCCAACCTGATTGCGATGCTGTTCCAGGCGCTCTCGGCCAAGCTTGGCATCGTCACGCAGCGCAACCTCGCGGAGCTGGTGCGCGAGCAGTTTCCGCCGTCCGTGGTGCTGCTGATGTGGGGCATCAGCGAGATTGCCTCGATGGCGACCGATCTGGCTGAGTTCCTGGGCGGTGCGATCGGGTTGTCGCTGCTGTTCCATTTGCCGCTGATGTCCGGCATGGTTGTCACCGGCATCGTCACCTACGGCATCCTGTTAGCCGAGAAGCGCGGTTTCAGGCCGCTCGAGCTGATCATCGGCGCACTGGTGGCGGCGATTGCACTGTCGTACGTGATGGAATTGCTGATCGTGCCGGTCGAGTGGACGGCCGCCATGCGCGGCGCGCTCGTACCGCAACTGCCGGACGGCGGCGCGTTGACCGTGGCGGTCGGCATCCTCGGGGCGACGGTCATGCCGCATGCGATTTTCCTGCATTCAGGCCTGATGCAGGGCCGTGCGTCGGCGCGTACCGATGGCGCACGCCGGAAGCTGCTCAAACTCTCGAATCTGGAAGTCGTGATTGCGCTTTCGGTGGCGGGGCTCATCAACATGGCAATGATCGTGATGGCCTCGGGTGCGTTCCATGCGGGCCGTCCGGAGGTTGCCGAGATCGAAACCGCGTACCGTGCGCTCACACCGATGCTCGGGGCGGGCGCTGCCGTTCTTTTTCTGGTCTCGCTGATGGCCTCCGGCGTATCGAGCTCGGTGGTCGGCACGATGGCCGGACAGATGATCATGCAGGGCTTCGTCGGTACGCGCCTGCCGCTGTGGTTGCGTCGGGCTGTAACCATGCTGCCGGCTTTCGCGGTCGTCGCGTGCGGCGTCAGCGCGACGCGGGCGCTGATCTATAGCCAGGTCGTGCTGAGCTTTGCCTTGCCGGTACCGATGATTGCCGTGGCGATTTTCACCTGCCGGCGCGACATCATGGGCAATTTCGTCAATCGCCGGCTCGTCGCCGCATCGGCACTGGCGGGTGCCGCGCTGATTCTCGCGCTCAACGCGGTGTTGGTGCTGCAAACGTTCGGGGTCGCGGTTCCCGGGATGACGCGCTAGCGCTGGCCGCCCTGGCCGGCGCGCGATTGCCCGCCGGCCAGCGCGCAGTGAGACTTGTCCACAGAAATTGTTCGTAACACTGTGGATAAATGATCTGCAAACTGGGCAATGCGTTGATTTGCCTCAGATTTTCACCGGTGTGTCTGAACCCGGCAAAGCACTTGACCATGTTCCGGACGCGCTTTGCCGGTGCGGACTTCGGCCGTTGCCATCAATGACGGTCGGGGCCGCGGCCATGGCCGGGTCCATGATCGTATCCGTGACCGCGGCCGCGATCATGATCGGGGCGACGGTGGCGCCATGGATCCCGGTCATGCGGATGGTGGCGGACCCAGTCGTCGCGATCCCAATAGCGGTGGCCATCCCAGTAGCGGTCACCATGCAGGCCGATAGTGATGCTCACATCGACCGGCATCAGGCGCGGTTGGCCGTAGACGGCAAGCGGCTGGCCTTCGTAGGCGAGCGCCGAACCAGCGGCGAGGAACGCGCTGGCGGCGAGCGCCAAAGCAATGATCGGGCGAGCGGTGCGGTAAGTTTTTTTCATGATGCAATCTCCTGATTCAGGTGAGGGAGGCACATGTCGGCCAGCAAAGCCGGGCGGGCAAGGCGCCACCGAGCGACGCCATCCTAACGCCGCAACGCGGTGCAAACGTGACAACTTGTAAGCGCGCATGTCTGCATGTAACCGGGCGTCGCGGTGCTTCGGTAAAAAAGCCTTATTTTATGGGGTTTGGAAGCAGTTGGCCGTTCCATCTGGCCGCCGCCGCTGTTACATCTATTGCGTGGACGTAATGATGCGGCATGCCGGCCCGATCGCCACGTGGCCAGCGCGCAGGGCGGGCGTGGCCGGTGTTCCCGGCCCGTGTGCCGCAGCAACGGCGGGCGCGTTGGGGTGCTATAGTTGACGGATAAGACAGCACTGCGTCAACGCGCAGGCAATATCGATGCACCGGCCGTCCCGATCGGGCGGCGTTTCAAGGAAATGTAATGGCAGCAAAACCCGCTATTTATGTCGATGGCCAGCACGGCACCACCGGATTGCAAATTCTCGACCTGCTGGCGCAGCGCGACGAATTCGAACTGATTTCGATTGCCGAGAGCGACCGGCGCTCGCTCGAGCATCGGCGCCGCGCACTGAACGGCGCGGATGTGGTGATTCTGTGCCTGCCCGACGATGCCTCGCGCGAGGCGGTGTCGCTGATCGAGAATCCCAAGGTCCGCGTGATCGACGCGAGCACCGCTTACCGTACCGCCCCCGACTGGGTGTATGGCTTTGCGGAGCTCACCGATGGGCAGCGGGCACGCATCGCCGAGGCGCAGCGGGTCAGCAATCCCGGATGCTACGCGACCGGCGCGATCGCGCTGCTCCGCCCGCTGGTGCAGCGCGGCGTCGTGCAGCCCGATCAGGCGATGCACATTGTCGGGGTGTCCGGCTACACCGGCGGCGGCAAGGCGCTGATACAGATTCACGAAGGCGAGGATCCCGAGCCGTTCGCGCTGTATGGCACCAAGCTGGCTCACAAGCACGTGCCGGAAATCCAGATGCACGCGCAGCTGCGCCGCCGGCCGATTTTCGTGCCCAGCGAAGGGCATTTCCCGACAGGCATGCTGGTGATCGTCACCCTGGCGCGCGAGGCGCTGAATGACGATGCGGCCGCCGTGCACGGCGCATTGGCCGAACATTACCGCGATGCGGCTTTCGTCAGCGTTGTGCCGGCGGACTCCCGAGAGCAACTGCTGCGCGGCGATTTCATTCGCGCCGATACCCTCAGCGGCACCAACCAGCTCGAGTTGATGTCCTTTGCGAGCCCGTCGGGTGACGAGATTCTGTTGGTGGCGCGTCTCGACAATCTCGGCAAGGGCGCCTCGGGCGCGGCGGTCCAGAACCTGAATCTGATGCTGGGCCTCGACGAGCGCACCGGACTGGCCGGCGCGCGCTGAGTGTCGGCGGCCTGATTTCCTGGCCGGGCCGAGCCGTACGAATGGATTTGCCGCGCCATCGGCGCACGTGACGGGGGCGCGTGAGCGGGAGTTCAGCATGACACGACAATCTTCGAAATCCTATCTGTTTGCGTCTCGCCGCGCGGCAAGGCTAGTGGCCTGCGCCGCAACGCTGGTGCTCGGCGCGTGTGCGCAGCCCTGGGAGTCATTCCAGGCCGGCGAGCCGGTCTCCGCCGTGATCGCCAGACTGGGGCCCCCGCGCGAAGTCTATACGCTGGCCGACGGCACCAGGCGCCTGATGTGGCCGACCCAGCCGATGGGCGAGGTCACCACCGCGGTGCATGCAAGTGCCGACGGCAAGGTGCTCAGTGTGCGACAGGTGCTGCAGCCCAGCGAATTTTATCGGGCCCAGGTCGATAAATGGACCGAACAGGACGTGCTCGAGCACTTCGGTCAGCCTGCGGAGAAAGCATACTTCCCGCTGCAAAAGCGCGAAGTCTGGAGCTACCGCTTCCTGCAGGACGGGCAGTGGTACCAGCTCTATCACTTCCTGTTCGACGATGCCGGCGTATTGCGCGGCACGCAGCAAAGCCCGGATCCGCTGCACGAACGCGCCGGCGGCGACAACATGGTCATGTAGAAAACGCTGCGTCCGAAGCGCGCGGAGTGCCGCTTGGCGCCGCGCAGATCGGCGCGGCCCGCATGGCCGACAGACCCCGGCAGGCTACGAAGACGCGGCCGACTCGATGCGTTTTACTGTGCTAGGATCAGCCACGGCGCGCGTTCATCCCCCAACGACGACCTGTATCGCTTGGTCGTTGTCCGAGCGGCGCCGGCGGCGAGCGCGGCTTTGCTTTCACTGCAGTTGGCCAGGGCCGGTTTCGCGTTGCGCGAGAGCGCCGCGAGAAAGCGCGCTTCCATGGGATTGTTCAGTCAGATCAAACCGGATAGGAGAGAATCAAATGCGAATTTCGATGTCACGGCGGGCTGTTCTCATGTTTGGCGGGCTCGCGTTGGCGGGTTCGATGACTTTGGCCAATGCGGCGCCGGTTTCATTCACGGTGCCGCTCGACGGCGCGCATGAGGTGCCGGCGGTGCCTAGCTCGGCGACCGGCAATGCCGCGCTGACCTACGATCCGGCCACACGCGTTGTGACCTGGGATGTCACCTTCAGCGGTTTGTCGAGTGCGGCCACGATGGCGCATATTCACGCGGGTGCGACGGGCAAGAACGGACCGGTCAGGGTCTGGCTGACGAAGAAAGGCGCCGCTTCGGTAACCAGCCCGATCAAGGGCGAGGCCAAGCTGTCGCCTGCCGAGGCAAAGGCTTTTCTTGCCGGCGACACCTATGTCAACGTCCATACCAAAGACCACCCGGCCGGCGAAATTCGCGGTCAGGTTATCCCGCCCAAGGGGAAATGACGTCTTGACCTAAAGGAAGTTCGCGATCAGCGCCGCGGCCGTGGCGCCGATCGCCAGCATCAGCAGGGCGCGCGCCGGCGGAGCCAGCCGCGGTGAGGCAATGCCGGCCGGCAGGCGCTTGCGGCCAGTGAACATCGGACGCAGCAGGTTGTGCCCTTTGAGGGCTGCGTACAGCGCGATCGCCAGCACGTGCAGCGCGATGCAAGCCACGAGCGCATCCCACAACAGTCCATGCAGCGCCGTGATCGCATTGGCGATCGGCGCCGGCACCCAGGCGGTCAGCGGTCCGTTGTCGGCGACGTCGTTGTTGACGTACAGCCCCGTCAACGTCTCGCCCAGCAGCAACGCGAGTAACAGCAATACCATCCAGCCGCCGGCCGGATTGTGGCCGACCTGCACGTCGGGCTCGCGCCGCGTCAAATGCCGCAGGTGTTGCCATGCGGCCGCGGGCGAGGTGACAAAGGTCCTGAATCGCGCCGTATCGCTGCCGAAGCAGCCCCACAGCAGGCGAAACAGCAGCAGCGCCAGCAACGCCTGGCCAATCCACACATGCCAGTCCATCCAGTTGAGCCGCGCCGTGATATAGGCCGCGGCCACCAGCACCACCGCCAGCCAATGAAATAGCCGGGTCGGTGCGTCCCACACGCTGACCGAACGCATGATCGGCGCCGGTTGTTCAGCGGCCATCGCGCATGCCCCGTGCGGGCGTATTGGCGGCGACAATGTCTCGCGGCGACACCCCCAGCAAGCGATTGATCCAGTGCGCCATGTGGCTTTGATGCGCGAACCCCGTGTCCAGCGCGATCTGGCTGGCACCGAGCTTGCCTTGCCGCAATAGGGCACTGGCCCGTTCAACGCGGCGCTGTATCACGTAGCGATGCACCGGCATGCCCAGGGTCTCCCGAAACAGCACCTTGAAGTGCGGCACGCTCAAGTCGACTATGGCGGCAAGTTCGGCAAGGGTGAGACGATCGGCGAGATGGCTGTCGATGTATTCGATCAGACGGGCAGCCGCGACCGGCGACAGCTTCCTGCGTCGTCGATCCTCGAGCGACGGCACCGCGCCGATCAGGCGCACGATCATCGCCGTGCACAGGCTCTGCGCATATAACGGATCGGACGCTTCGTCGGCCTCCAGTTCGGCGCGCAAGGCCCAGGCCAGATGCTGAAAGCGGGCATCGCGCATTTGCAGTCGTGGCCGAATGCTCGCCTGGGCAGGTTTCACGTTCAATTGATCGAAGGTCTGGCGCGCCAGCGGCTCGTCGATCCAGATGCTGAAGATCGTGCAACTCGCGTCGTCGGTCCATTGTCCGTCGAGCCCGGCGGGAATCACGTCGGCGTCGCCGTGTGCCTGAATGCGTGAGCCGCGCTGATTTTCACAGTGGCAATGCGCCTTGACCGGCGCCCCGACATGCACGCCGATACGATGCACCGGCATGGCCGGGATGCGGTGCAAACCCGCCGATACGCTCATCAGATCCGCTCCGAACCCGTTCCAACCCAGGCCTTTGCTGGAGCGCAGGCGCACGCGGGTACCGCTGTGGGGCAGGGCAATAGGCGAAGCGAGCTTCATTGGGGGCCTCGTGGAGTGCCAAGGGTGCTGGCATTGTACTGCGACCGTGGCGCTTGCATCGGCAGCGGGTCGCCGCGGTGGTCGTAAAAAGTCATCCGAATCCGCGCAACACGATCCTTCCGTGCGCGCCAGACCGGGGCGGCACTTCTAAGATCTCGACGGATGAGACAGAAATCGACAAGGAGTCTGGCATGTTCGTGATATTCGGGGCCGCGGGCAACGTCGGGCGCGCCAGTGCCGCGGCGTTGCGCGAGGCGGGGCGGCCGGTGCGAGCGGTGGTGCGCGATAGCGCTCAGGCCGGGCCGTTGGCCCGGCTCGGTTGCGAAATCGCCGTGGCTGATCTGTGCGAACCGGTGAGCGTCGCGCGCGCGCTCGACGGTGCGCAGGCGGTACAGATGCTATGTCCGGTGCCGCGATCGGGCAGCCTGCCGGCGCAGGCGATGCGCCATATGATCGACGTGGCCGCCAGCGCATTGCAGATGAATCCGCCACCGCGCATCGTGGCGCTGTCCGACTACGGTGCCGAGCTGCGTGGCGGAACCGGCATCACCGAGTTGTTCCATGAACTGGAATCAAGCCTTGCGCCGCTCGGCACGCGCCTGACGCTGCTGCGCTCGGCCGAGCACATGCACAACTGGGCCCGCGTCATGCCTGTGGCGCTTGCCACCGGCATCCTGCCCAGCCTGCACGAGCCGCTCGACAAACGCTTTCCCTGCGTGGCCGCGCAAGACGTCGGACGCCTGGCCGCCGAATTGCTGAGCGATACATTCAATGCGACGGCCTCCGCCGATCCGCGCGTGGTCAGCATGGAAGGGCCGGAGCGCGTAAGCGCACTCGACGTGGCTCGTGTGCTGAGCGATGTCAGCGGCCATGAGGTGGTTGCCCGCACGGTGCCCCGTGAGCATCGTGCAGCCATGCTGGGCCGGGCCGGATTGAGCGAGCAGCACGTGCGGCTGATTTGTGATCTATACGACGCCCACAATGCGGGCCGCATTGACGTCGAGGCCGGTGTTGGCCAATGGCGTCGGGGTACGACGACCCTCGCGCAAGCGTTCGCCGCGCTGGTGCCGCGTGTGGCCGCGGCCATGTCGCGCCAGTAATGCCCTGTGGGAGACGAATATGGCTATTTGCCCTTTGACGGGTATATCGCGAGAACTTCCGAGTTTGCACGTTGAAATATGCACGCTCGCAGCGCGCCGCATGCGGCACTGTGCGCGGCGCTTACTGACAGTCGCCGGCGGCCGGTGGCTTCAGGCCCTGCTCGACGGACTGCCTCGCAGCAACGACGATTTCGACGTGTACTGAGGCAAGCCGCCCGCCCTCATTGCCGCTGAGCCATCGCCAGCCAGGGCGCGAGGTCGCGCGCGAACGACGAGACGCCGGGCTCGGCCGAGGTGCGGGTTTCGATAGCGGTGAGCACAGCCACCATATCCTCGCTGTCGTGGCCCAGCGCCAGGGTTTCCTCATAGAGCGCGTGGCAAACATCGAGCAGCGGCGAGGCAATACCCGCCTCGCGCGCGGCCTCGGCGATCAGGCGATTGTTTTTCAGTACGTCGGGGATCGATGCCTGCACGGCGAAGTCACGCTCAACGAGCTTCGGGGCCTTGACGCGCGAGACGTCGCTGGCCATCTGGCCGGCGTCGAGGATGCGCACCAATTGCTGGAGGTCGAGCCCCTGGCGCGCGGCGAAATGAACCGATTCGGCCAGGCCCGTGACGGTCGATATCAGGAAGATATTGACCGCGAGTTTCATCAGGAGTGCGTTGGGCACGGCCCCGCATACCGTCACCTCCCGGCACATCGGCCGCAGCAGCGCACTCACCTCGGCCACTGTCTGCGCTTCGCCCGCCAGCATGGCTACCAGCGTCCCGGCCTCCGCCGGTTTGCGCGAACCCGAGACCGGCGCCTCGACGTAACGCGCGCCGACGCTGCGCAGGTCAGCCTCGAGCCGGCGCGAGTAGGCGGGGGAAGTCGTGCCCATGTGCACGATAGTCTTGCCCCGCACGCGCACCGCGAAGCCGGCGCTGTCCCGACCGAGCACGGCGTCGATCGCCAGGTCGTCGGCCAGCATCAAAATTATCGTGTCCGCGCCCGCGAATACGTCTGCCGCATTTGCTGCAACGCGAGCGCCCGCGCTTGCCAGGCGGGCCGTCTTGGCCTCGGAACGATTCCACACCAGCAGCGGCATGCCGGCCTGGACCAGATTCAGCGCCATGGGCTCGCCCATCGAGCCCAGCCCGATGAAACCGAGCGGGGAAGCAGTATTGCCCATCGAGATTCTCTTTGGTCTGGGTTGCAGCGCAGGCCGGCGCCCCGCGCCCGGTGTGCGCTCGGGAGCACGCCGGCCCTCCTGAATCTCAGTGTGGCAGCGCCTGGCCGGCGCGACAAAGGAAAAGATTTTGACCCAAGGTGAGGCAAATTCATCTCGCCAGCCACGCGCATCGGCGCGCATTCGTCGCCGGGCTAGCGCACGGTGGCGCCTTCACTCGCACCCGTGAATTGCTCGGCTTCGCTCACCAGCCATTGCTTGAATCCCGCCAGATCGGCGCGCTCATCGGCGCCGTCGGCGCAAACCAGCCAATAAGCGGTCTGAGTGGCCACCATGGCCGGACTGATCTCGACCAACAAGCCCGCGGCGAGCTCACGCTCCACCATCGGATGGCGGCCCAGCGCAACGCCCAGCCCGGCGGCGGCGGCTTCGAACGCCAATTGGATCGAATCGACGTGCAGCCCACCTGCGAGCGCGATGCTTTCCATGCCTGTGGCATCGCACCAGGCTTGCCAATCTTCACTGGCCGAGTCGACGTGGATCAGCGTGGCCCGGTGTAAATCGGCGCGGCCGGCAGCGTCGCCCAACGCGTCCCGATAGGCGGGGCTGCAAACCGGCACCAGCTGCTCGCCGAACAGCCGCGTCCAATCCGCGCCGGCGTCCGGCGCGCGGCTCAGCCGGATAGCGAAGTCGAAGCCGTCGGCCGGGAATCCGACTTGCCGCCGCGACGTGTCGACTCTCACATTGACTTGCGGCCAAAGGCGGCGAAAGCGCTGCAGGCGCGGCAGCAGCCAGCGCGAGGCGAGGGTGGGGGCGCAACTCACGGCGATGGTGCGCTCGGCCCGGTGCGCGGCCAAGCGTTGCGTGCCGGTGGCCAGGAGCGCAAACGCCTCGGCCACGTAAGTCAGATAGTCCGCGCCGGCGGGTGTAAGCGATAGCGCGCGCGTCTCTCGCGCAAAAAGCTCGACCCCGAGCGCCTGTTCCAGCGAGACGATGCCATGACTCACGGCGCTTGGCGTCACGTTCAACTCGGCGGCGGCGAGCTTGAAGCTCTGGAGCCGGCCGGCCGCTTCGAAAAAACGCAGCGAAGTCAATGGGGGAAGACGAAACGGCATCACGCATCCTCGACAGCAGTCCGGTGGATCGCTCGCACCGCCCGCAAAAAGAGCCGGGCGAATCCCGCGAAAACGGGCGCTGGCGCGCAGCCGGCCCGCAAGTCAAACGAGCATACCGGGCGGCGCCGAGACCGGCAAGCCAGCAGGCGCTCCTCTGCACGATTTGCCGCATGTGTAACGTAACGCGGCCGCCGGCGTAACGTGACAGGCGGGTGGGCGCGGCACGGGGCAGCGGTGCGCGGGCAGACCAGCCTCGGCGCGATGGTCCTTGCCCGGCAAGGTCGGACGCGCGCGCGGCACGGGCCTCGACCGGGCGTGCCGCCGCTTGGCACGACAGTTGCTATTTACCAGGTAATGTCGGGACCGTCCGGCGGCGAATTCAATTGATCGATCATGGAACTGCTCGAAATCCCCGTATCTGCCATCAAGATTGGCGAACCGCTGCCCTATTCGATCTATGACCCTGCCGGCCAACTGATGTTGGCCAAGGGGTTGGCAGTGATGTCCGAAGCCCAGCGCGAAAAGATTGCGCAATGGGGCCGGCAATTGGCCAGCCCGATCGAACTCACGCCACCGCTCGAGGCTCATGCGGCCACATCGGCGCACGGCGCGAACGCGGCGCGAGTTGGCGAAGTTCGTATCCGATCCGGACAACTGCTGAAAAAATGGGCCAAAACCGTTTTGCTGCAGCCGGCCGGCAGTGCGCGCAGATTCGAAGCCGAGTTGCTTGGTGCGATTGACGGACATAGCCTGATCGTATCGTGCCCGTGCGGGCTCGACGAGTACGGCGGCCATGCGCCCGGCAGCCGGTTCGACGTCAATGTATTCAACGGCGTGGCGATTCATCAGTTTCCCGCCAGCGTGCTGTGCGCGTATGAAGCGCCAGTGCCGCATCTGCATCTGTCGTTGCCCCCGGTGGCGCGGGAAATTCGCTTGCGCCGCCATTTGCGGGTCGAGACCGCGATTGCGGCGACGCTCTACGGGCGTCTGCGCGATCAGGCGCAGCTCTCGCAGGGGCGCATCGTCGACCTCAGCGTGGCGGGAGCGGGCATTGAAACCGACTATCCGGCGCTCGAGTCGTTCGAGGAGTTGCGAATCGGCTTCAAGTTTGCCCTCGACGACGGCCAGACGCTGACGTGCAACGTCCGAGCGGCGGTGCGCCAGAAGAGCCAGCTGGCGGGGACGATGGTCCGCTATGGCGTCGCTTTCACCGAACTCACACCCTCGCTCGCCAACATGCTGCGCATCGGGGTGCTGGAGATACTGCTGCGCGGCCTGTAGGCAAGCGCCTGCCGAGCGGGCCGCCGGTGCTCCGCTCTCTTGATTTTTGTCAAAGCCCTCGATCCGGCCAATCCTAAACTTCAAGGATCGCGTCGCGTGCGAGCGTCGCCGGCGCCGCGCGCGGGGCGGCTTCGCCATGCGCTCATGGCCTTCCCGAGGCTCCCATGAAATACAAGGACTACTATCAAACGCTGGGCGTCGAGCGCTCGGCCACGGCCGACGAGATCAAGCGAGCCTATCGCAAGCTGGCCCACAAATACCATCCCGACATTTCGAAGGACCCGCACGGCGAGGCCAAATTCAAGGAAATCGCCGAAGCCTACGCGGTGCTCAAAGACGCGGAAAAGCGCCAGGCTTACGATGATCTTGGCCGGCGGCCGGCCGGCGAGTCGTTCACGCCACCGCCGGATTGGCAGCAGCATTTCAATACTTCGGGGGACGGCTTCGACAATGTCGACCTGGCCGACCTTTTCGAGGCGTTCCGGCGTACCAGGCATGGCGCGCAAGCCCAGCGCGAGATACCCATCCCGGGTCAGGACTACGAGATTGCGGTGCCGGTATCGCTGGAGCAGATTTTTCGCGGCGACCGGATCGAGGTGCGCGCAGAGGTGCCGGAGTTCGACGCCAACGGCCTGGCCCATCGCGCCGAGCGGGCGTTTCACGTGAAGTTGCCCAAGGGCGCGGCGGACGGGCATCGCCTGCGTCTGGCCGGCAAAGGCGGGCCCGGATATCAGGGAGGGCGGCCGGGCGATCTATACGTCGTGCTGGCGCTGCAACCGCATCCGCTTTACCGGGTCGATGGGCGGGACGTCTATATCGACCTGCCGCTGGCTCCCTGGGAGGCAGTGCTGGGAACCGTGGTCCGGATCCCGACGCTGGCCGGTCCGGTCGAGCTCGATATCAAGCCGGGCACGACCGCCGGCACCAAGCTGCGGCTGGCCAGTCGCGGCCTGCCCGCGTCGGACGGAAGCACTGGTGCGCTCTATGCGGTCGTGCGCATCGAGGTCCCGAAAGTTGTCAGCGCGAACGAGCGAGCCCTGTATGAGCAATTGGCTGCCGCCTCCAGAGTCAACCTGCGGCAGCATCTCGAAAAGGAGGCGACACCATGAACCTGCAAAGTACCACTGCGGTGTGGCTCAATGGCGATGGCGTGTGTCAGATCGAATATTTGGCGGAGATCTCTGGACTGTCGCTCGACGAGATCGAGGATCTGATCGACAACGAGGTGATCAATCCGGTCGATCCGGCGCAATCGCCGCGCATGTTTGCGCTGGAGGGCGTGGCGACCGCGCAAATGGCGCGCCGCTTGCGCGATGACTTCCTGCTCGACCGCCACGGTCTCGCACTGGCGCTGACGCTGATGCGCCGGGTGACACAGCTCGAAAGCGAGTTGCAGGCCCTGCGCGCTCGTGCCGGCAGGGTTTGAGGGCGGACGATGCGGAGCCGCGGCCCCGTCAATGCGACAGCAGGGTCGGCACAGTCATGGTGCGCAGCAGCGTGCGGGTCACGCCTCCCATCACCAGTTCACGCAGGCGGGCATGACCATAGCAGCCCATCACGATCAGGTCGGCGGCCACGTCGGCGGCGCGCGTGAGCAGCAGCTCGCCGGCATCGGCTTTGTCCACACCCACTTCATGGCTCACCGGTATCACCTCGCATGTCGAGGAGATACCGTGACGGGATAATTGATCGACGAGCGCCTGGGCGTTTGGCGCATCGAGTCGCGGCTCCCCGGTCGTCGGGGCGATGATGGCCACGCTGACGTGATCGGCCCGTTCGAGCAGCGGCATGGCGTCGCCCACGGCACGAGCCGACTCGCGGCTGCCGTTCCAGGCGATCAGGACGCGGCCGAATCGGAGCGGTAGCGGGCCGGTATATGGCACGACCAGCACTGGACGTCCGCTGGCGAGGATCAGATTCTCGTTGAAACGCTCGAGCACCGGTGCGGCCGGGGCTTGCTGGTCATGCTGGCCGAGTACGATGAGATCGGCATGCCGCGCGTGCAGGACGGCCAGATCGTCCGGCACGCCCTGGGGAGCGCGCCATTCGGCGGGTACCCCGGCGCGCGCCGCGGCGGTTTCGAACTTTTGCCGTGCCTCTTGCTCGTGAGGCCGATCCGGGGCGGTTCGGCGATCAAGCGCCGCCTGAAGACTTTGGCGGTTGATTGCCGGGTAGGCGAAGTCGGCCGGCAACACCGGCAAATAGAGTCCGACCAGATGAGCATTGCCCGCGGAGGCCAGATTTGCCGCCAGGTCGATGCGTGCGGCGCAGCGCGGCGTGTCGTCGATGTGAACCAGAATCGTTTGATAAGCCATCATGTCGCTCCATGCGCTCGCAAACCAGGTCAAGGATCAATGCTGCGGTTCGGCCTGGCCGGTGGCCTGGCTGGCCTCGCCGGCCGGCTGCGCGGGCGCGTCGGACCTGACCAGCAGCACGGGCTGGGTGGCGGTGCGCATCAGCTGCTCGGCCACACTGCCCATCAGCACGCGTCTGGCACCGCGCCGGCCGTGCGTGCCGAGCACCATCAGATCGGCCGGCCAGCGAACGCTCTCGTCGTGAATGGCGGTGGCAATGTCCACGGCCAGTTCGCGCAAATCGAGCAGACGGGTTTGCACGTCGACGCCGTAGCCGCGCAACTGCCGTTCGGCGTTGCCCAACAGTTCGCGGCCGGCCTGAAGCATGGCGTCGCGCACCGACTCGATGTCGTAGTAGCCGCTGTACACCGACGGAAAGGTCAGGACCGGATCCTCGACGACGTTGACCACGCGCACCGTGGCGCCGGGTTCCGCGATGTGGCTGATTTCGGTGAGCGCCTTGGCCGAGGTCGGGCTGTCGTCGATGGCCAGAAGTATATGTTGATACATGATCGATCCCTGAACGCTGAGATGTTGGGCCGCAGCGCAATCCGCGGCGCGCCACCCCCACTATAGGCCGGAATGCGCGATTGTCGCTCGCTCGCCCACGCGCGGCTTGATCTGCGTCAAGGCGCCCGGACCGCTGGCTCAGGCGCTCAGCCGCGCCGGCTCGAGCACGGCGCGCAGGCCGTCCAGATCGACGATGCGGATCAGTCTTTGCCGCATCGCGATATAGCCGGCGTCCTGGAAGCGAGAAAAAATGCGGCTCACGGTTTCCATTTTCATGCCGAGGTAATTGCCGATTTCTTCGCGCGTCACACGCAGGTTGAACTCGCTCGACGAGTACCCACGGGCTGTCAGGCGCGCCGAGAAATCCAGGATAAAGGACGCGACACGCTCTTCGGCGCACATATTGCCGAGCACCATCAGCAGCTTGCGTTCGCGGGAAATCTCCGCACCGAGCAGGCGATGGACCATGTGCTGAATGGTCGGCATATCGAAGCTCAACTGCTCCAGGTGCTTGAACGGAATCACGCAGACCTGGCTGTCTTCGAGCGCCACGGCGTCGCAGTCGTGCTGGCCGCCGGTGATGCCGTCCAGACCCAGCAGCTCCCCAGAAATCTGGAATCCGGTGATCTGCTCGCGCCCTTCGGGATTGAACAACTGGGTCTTGAACGATCCGGCCCGCACTGTGTAGATATTCTCGAAAGGATCGCCCCCGTGGTATAGCGCGTGGCCGCGTCGAACTGTGCGCCGCGCCGCGATCAGCGTGCTGAGCAATTCTGTATCCTGCGCGCTCAAACCGCTGGGCAGGCAGAAGTCGCGCAGCAGGCACGAGGTGCAACGCAGTGCCGCCGTGTTGTCGGAAACTTCGCGCAGATGATGGATCTGCCGCTTGGGAAAAGCCGCTGCGACAGAAATTGCGGGGGATGACGCTAATGTTTCGAGTGACATGGTGGGCTCCGTAATGCGCGATGAGTCACAAATCTATTGTTTTTGCTGCGTCGACAACGTTTGAACAATCTCGAGCAAACGTCCAAGTTCGGCCGTCTTGTCGAGGAAAAAAGCCGCACCGCCTTTCATGCAGATGTCCTGAATGTAAGGCACCGCATAATTGGTCAGAACGATCACCAGCACGCCCGGCAAGTGCTCTTTCAAGTGCTTGAGCACTGTCAGGCCAGTGCCGTCAGTGAGCTTCAAGTCCAGGATGACGGCGTCCGGCTTGTGTCCGTCGATCCCCTCGATCGCCTCGCGCACGCTGGTCGCAAAGCCGATGACATGCACCAGCGGCAAGGCGGCTAACCGGGTCAGCAAACGCTCGCGGATCAGGGCGGAGTCTTCGACCAGATAGACCTGGTATTTGGGTGAGAGGCACGATTTCATGGCTCCAGTATGCAAAGCCGCGGCCATGAAAACCAGACGCCAATGGCTGGATTGAATATCGGTGCGGGACTACATCTGTAGGCAAAGGACTACACGGCGATGCGCGGGGCCGGACGGTGCTCGCCCGGGGCGCGGTGCAAGCGTCATCGACCGTCGCCGCCGGGCGCGAGGACACTCATCAGGGGAATGGCGATGGCGATGTGCACACCGCGCCCCGGCATGTCGTCGATGACGAGCCTGCCGTCCAGGCGATCGACCCGTTCGCGCATGCCCATCAGGCCGAACGACCGGGTGTTGGCGCGAGCGTCGGAGCGCATGCCCTGGCCGTCGTCCTCGATGCGCAGCAGGCAGGCGCCGTCGCGCGCGCTCAGGTCGATGCTGACCCGGCTGGCGCGGGCGTGGCGAGCCACGTTGGTCAACGCTTCCTGAACGATATGAAACAGCGTCGCAGCGGCCGCGTCGCTTAGCGTCAGGTCGCCCAGCGCGGCCTGAAATTCGACCGAGATGCCATAGCGCCGGCTGAAATCCTCGGTGAGCCAGTCGAGCGCCGGCACCAGACCGAGCGTCTCGATCGCGATCGGATGCAGCCCGGCGACGATACGTCTGAGCGAGGCGACGCTGACGTCGATCAGCCGGTGCATATCCTGCATGCCGGCCGCTGCCTGTGGAAGATCGGCCAGGCGCGCCTCGAGCGCGCCATGCAGTTCGGCCAGCGCCATCTTGAGCGCGGTGAGCTGCTGGCCGAGCTCATCGTGCAGCTCGCGCGCAATGCGCGCCTGCTCCTCCTCGCGCGCGGCCTGGATATGGCTTGAAAATCGGCGAATCTGCTCGAGCTCCGCGAGCCGGCGGCGCTCGGTCAGGTCTTGTGTGACCTTGGCGAACCCCCGCAATGTGCCCTGGTCGTCGCGAATCGCGGTGACGATCACGTTGGCCCAGAATTTCGAGCCGTCCTTGCGCACGCGCCAGCCCTCGCTCTCGTAGCGGCCGTGCGCGGCGGCGCCGGCAAGCTCCCGGCCGGGCTGGCCGGCGTTCACATCGTCCGGCGTATGAAATACCGAGAAATGCCGGCCGAGGATTTCCGCGGCCTCGTAACCCTTCATCTTGCGAGCCCCAGGGTTCCAACTGGCGACGTTGCCGGCCGGGTCGAGCATGAAAATCGCGTAGTCGTCGACGGCCTCGATCAGCAAACGGAAGTTTTCGTCGGCTGGCACATGAGGCGGAGGTGGTGGCGTGGTGTCCAGGGGCCCGGTCGCCTGATCGCTCATCGTCCTCTCCGGAGCGGCGAGCCCGGCTCCGGCTGGGCATGGGGATCCTAGCCTGGCCTGGGGGGATGTCGCCAATACAGCACATTCTAGTTTTATTTGGCAGTAATTGGAATCGGCTTGAACCCGGGGAGGGGAGACCCATCCGGCGTGCGTTTGTGGCAGTATGTAATGATGCCGAAGCGTGAGCTTGGCTTGCGCGGCGCGTAACGGTGCGCCTGGCTCTGATCGACTTGGAAAAAGGCAACGAGAATGAAAGCAGCCTGGTACACCGAAGCCGGCGATGCGCGCCGCGTGCTGGTGGTGGGGGAGCTCGAGACGCCGTCGCCGGGCCCCGGCGAAGTGCGCGTGAAAGTTGCCGTGTCCGGGGTGAATCCCTCGGACGTCAAGACGCGGCGCCGGCCGCTGGCGTTTCCCCGCGTGATACCGCACAGTGACGGGGCGGGCGTGATCGACGCCGTCGGTGCGGGAGTTGCGCCGTCGCGCCTGGGACAGCGTGTCTGGCTCTGGAACGGCCAGTGGCAGCGCCCGATGGGTACCGCTGCGCAGTATATCGTGGTGCCCGAGGCGCAGGCCGTATGGCTGCCCGAGCACATCGATTTGGCTGCCGGGGCCTGCCTCGGCATTCCGGTGCTGACCGCCTACCAGGCGGTACGCCTGCTTGGCGACGTTGCCGGCAAGACGATCCTCGTGACTGGCGCCGGTTCGTCGGTGGGCCACTATGTGACGCAGATCGCCACCCAGCAGGGAGCCCGCGTGATCGGCACCGCCGGCTCGGCAGCCCGGCTGGCCAATGCCACGGCGGCGGGCGCGAGCGCGGTGATCGACTATAAGCTGGAGCCGGTGGCCGCGCGCATCAAGGCGCTGACCGACGAACGCGGCGTCGATGCCGTGATCGACATGGATCTGTCGAGCACCGCCGCCTACGTGCGCGACGGTGCACTGGCGCCGCACGGCACGCTGGTTTGTTACGGCTCGAATCAGGCCGACGATGTCCCGTTGCCGTTTCGCATGTTGCTGTACCGCTCGATCGCGGTGCGCTTCTTCCTGATCTATGATCTGCTGCCGGCCGACCGCGAGGCAGTGCTGGCCGGCGTCAATGCACTGCTGGCGCACGACAGGCTCGTGCATCATATCGCCGCGCGCTTTGCACTCGACGATATTGCCGCGGCGCACGAGGCAGTCGAGGGCGGCAAGCTGGTCGGCAATATCGTCGTCGACCTTCCCTGAGCGGCGCCGCCGTCACACCGCACAGGTCTTGTTTTTCACAGTCATGAAAAAGGCCATTCCATGATCCACGAGCTGCGCATCTATCACTGCGCCCCGGGCCGTCTGCCCGCGCTGCATGACCGTTTCCAGAACGTTACCCTCAGGTTTTGGGAAAAGTACGGCATCAGGCCGGTTGCGTTCTGGACAACCGCCATCGGGCCGACCAATCAGGCGCTGACCTACCTGCTCGAGTGGGAGAGCCTGGCCGAGCGAGAGGCCAAATGGGACGCCTTTATCGCGGACCCGCAATGGCAGGCCAAGCGGGCCGAAAGCGAGGCACAGGCGATCATTGTCGAGCGTATCGAGAATCAGATTCTGGTGCCGACGGCATATTCCCCGTTGCGTTGAAGCGTTATCCCGCTCCTGGCCTGCGTTGAGCGGCGCAGGCTGTTCGTTTTGAAGGATGAGCCATGAGCGTCCGTATTATCCGACTCGGCACCCCGCGCGCGCCCGACGAGGGCCTGCGCATCGGCACCGTGCGGCGACCGCCGCGCGGCGTGCCGAAGGCCGAATTCAGCAAGCGCGATTATTACGACGTCTGGCTGCCGAACCTCTCACCCAGTCCCGAGCTGGTTGCCGAGGCCCAGGCCGCCGAAAGCGAGGCCGACTGGAATCGCTTCAAGCGAAAATTCCGTGCCGAGATGAATACCAGCGAGCACGGCAAGGTGCTCGACCTGCTGGCGGCCCTGTCGCATACCACGCATTTTTCGGTGGGCTGCTACTGCGTCGACGAAAGTCGCTGCCATCGCAGCGTTCTGCGCGAATTGCTGCAGGAGCGCGGTGCCGAGATCAAGTGAGCCCGGGCTGCGCGCCGGAGAAGAATCCGCGTGGCAGTCTGGCCGGAAAGTGAGCGGTTGTGGTGTCGTCGTGCCGGTGCGCAAGCCGCCGCGAACGGATATGCGCTCGCTCCAACGCATCGCAGTCGATGCACACGACCCTGCGGAATGCCTCGCTCATGGCCGTGGGGGTGCCCAGCCCGACGGCGCTGGCGATTTGCTCGAGGGCGAGCCCGGTGGTCATCATCTGCACCAGCGCAGCGAATACGCGCTGCCGCTCAACCACGGCTGCCAGATTGGTGCCGTCCTGCGCCAGCAGGCCATGGAGGGTGCCCTGCGGCAACTGGCAACGCCTGGCCAGCGTGTCGGCCCGCCACTGCGCATTGGGTGCGCGAAAAACCTGACGGCCCAGCGCTGCGGCCAATGACGTGCCTTCGGGGGCGGCCATGCATCCGGCGTGGTGATCGGTCTCGAAGGTGAGGATGGCTCTGGCGGCGATGCCCGCGCATGGTTTTGCCGCGAGCAGATAGTCCACAGGGGTGCCAGGCGGCAATTCGGCGTCCTGACCGGCATGAATGATCCGGCGGTTTGGCTGGCCAGTCAGCGTCAATGTGCCGGACAGCATCTGGATGCGCAGCGCATAGGGGATGTCGACGCCGCGCAGCTCCAGTTGATTCGTGGCGGTCAGCGGCACGCGCAGCGGGAAGGGCAGTGCCGCGCGCGTCCACAGCACGCCGATCGCCCGGCGAGCGCCGTTCATGGGCGTACGGCTGCCGCCGAGATGGCCCGGGCGCGATCGACGACCGGCTTGTCGACCAGCTTCCCATCGATGGCGATGGCGCCATGCGGGTCGGCAGCCACCGCCGCGAGCACGCGCTCGGCCCAGGCGCGCTCCTGATCGGAAGGCAGGAAGCCGCGTTGCACCAGCGCGACCTGCTTGGGGTGGATGCACAGCTTGGCGCCAAACCCGAAACGTCGTGCCCGCAGCACCTCCGCTTCGAGCGCAGCGGCGTCGTCGATGGCCAGCGCGACGCCGTCGACCGGCGCCGGCAGCCGTGCGTAGCGGGATTCGATCACCAACTGCGTGCGTATCGCGTCGAGCTCCCGATCGTCGCCGCCGATGCCGGCGTCGCCGCAAAAATCCACCGAGCCGAAGGCGACGCGCGTGAGGCCGGGCGTACCCGCGATCTCGCGCAGATGCACCAGGCCGGCCACGCTCTCGACCAGCGCGTGGAGTTCCTGCCCGGGGCGCAATCGGGCCCGCACGGCGCTCAACGCGGCGCGTTCCTCGCTCTTGGGCAGCATGATGCCGGCGACGGCTGGCAGGGCGGCGAGCGCCATATCGTCGGCGTGCCACGGCGTATTGACGCCGTTCACGCGCACCAGGATGCGCATATCGGGCCCGCCGCGAGCCTGCAGCCATTCGGCCAGGGCCGCGCGCGCCGTTCCCTTGGCGGCGGGCGCCACGGCGTCCTCGAGATCGAGAATGATTCGCTCGGCGCCGCTGTCCAGCGCCTTGGAGAAACGTTCCGGGCGTTCACCCGGCACAAACAGATAGCTATGGACGGACATGATCGGGCAAGTTGTTCAGACGGGGCGCCAGTCGCGCTGGAACTTCTCCGAGTAGCTGAAGCGCTCGGCGGGGTGTGTGCTGATCGCCACCTCCACGACTTCGCCGCGTCGATTGATATAGTGCCGGCAAATCCACAACGCCGCGGAGCGGGCCTTGACGTTGAGCTGCCGGGCTTGTGCGCCGGTGACGTTTACCGCGCGGATTTCCTGCTGCACTTCGGTGATCTGTTCGCCGAACTGGCGTTCGATCAGCGTGTAGATCGGCTCGTGCGTCGCGGAGCCGACGTTCTCGACGGTGCGAAATGCCGGGTGGATGTAAATCTCGCTCACGCAGATCGGGTAGCGGGACTCGCCCGAGCGCCGCAAGGCCTCGATGCGCAGCCACGTCTCGCCGGGAGTCGCGCGCAGCAGGCCGCACAGGCTTTCGTCGATCTCGATGGTTTGCCGGGAGACGATGTCGAGTTCGGTGTCGGCCGTGTATTGCTGCAGATCGCCGAGCTGCTGCATGACCTGCTGGTAGCCGCTGACCGCCTGCTGCGCCCGCACACGGGTGCCGACGCCGGCCTGGCGGTCGACCAGGCCCATCTGGACCAGCCGCTTGACGGCTTCGCGCACGGTAAAGCGACTGGCCCCGAACTGCTCGCACAGATCGTATTCGGTCGGCAGCAGATCGCCGATGCCGTATTTGCCCGCCTGAATCTCGTTGATCAGCGTCTGGGCCAGTTGCAAATAGCGAGGCTGTTGGTTGAGCAGTGTCGTCATGCGGATTTCAAAGGCGGCGATAGGAAGCGATTAAGGGCCTTATTATTGCACCACAGCTTTCTCGCGCAGCCAAGCAATGCGGGTATCGTCGTACCCGAGGTCGCGCAAAATCGCCTCGGTATGCTCGCCCATGCGCGGCGCGGCGCGCGTGGGCAACGCCTCGTCGATGCGCACCGGCGAGGCGACGCCGCGAATCGGGCCGTGTTCGGGATGCACAAAATCGAGCACCCGGTCCTGTTCGGCAACGAACGGGTTCCCCAGCGCCTGGGCCACGTCGTAGACCGGCGAGGCCGGCACCTTGCCGGCGAAGCGCGTCATCCAGGTGGCGGTGTCCTGCGTCATCAGCACGTCGTCGAGCTCGCGCCGCACCCGATTGCGATTGGCCAGCCGCGCCTTGTAATTGCATAGCTCGGGATCGTCGATCCATTCCGGTTTGCCCAGCACTTCGGCCAGCACGCCCCAGAACTTTTCCTTGTTGCACATCAGGAAGATCCAGCCGTCGCGCGTGCGATACAGCTCGCTGGGCGTGAGCGACGGGTGACTCGAGCGCGGCTCGCGCCGGGTGGTGTGTCCGCCATTGAGGTACCAGGTGGCGACGTAGGCGAGGTTATGCAGCGCGACATCGAACAGGCTCACATCGAGGTCACGCCCGCGTCCGGCGCTGCGTGCCTCGAGCACGCCGGCGAGCAGCGCCATCGCGGCGGTCGTGCCGGTCATCAGGTCGATAATCGACAGGCCGAAGCGCGCGGGCGGACCGTCCGGTTCGCCGGTCAGCGACAGATATCCCGCCTCGGCCTGCATCAGATAGTCATAGCCGGGCCACGCCTGGCGCGAACCAGTGCGGCCATAAGCGGACAGATGCACGCAAACCAGCGCCGGATTGGCGGCGGCCAGCGACGCGTAGTCGAGCCCGAGCTTGGCCGGCAGGTCGCCGCGCAGGTTGTCGAACAGCGCGTCGCTCTTGGCGACCAGTTGCTGCAGGATCTCACGCCCCTCGGCCGATTTCAGATCGAGCGTGAGGCTGCGCTTGTTGCGGTTGAACGCCTCGTAGAAGTGGCTGTCGCCCGGGCCGAAGTAGTGCGGGCCCACCGCGCGGCCGACGTCGCCGCCGTCCTTGGCATTTTCGATCTTGATGACGTCGGCGCCCAGGTCGGCCAGATGCTGCGTGGCGAATGGGCCGGCGCCGTATTGCTCGACCGCGACCACGCGCAGTCCGGAAAGTGGCAAACTCATACAGGATTCCTTGCGATCAGTTGCTTGGCGATGATGATGCGCTGCAGCTCGTTGGTCCCCTCGCCGATCACCAACAGAGGCGCATCGCGATACAGGCGCTCGATATCGAACTCCTTCGAATAGCCATAGGCGCCGTGAATGCGCATCGCTTCGATGCTGTTCTCCACGCCGGCCTCGGTCGCGAAATATTTCGCCATGCCGGCTTCCATGTCGCACCGCTCGCCGCGGTCGTAGGCCTGCGCGGCGGCATCCACCAGCAGGCGCGCCGCCTGCACGCGGGTGGCCATTTCGCCGAGCTTGAGCTGGATCGCCTGATGCTCGCAGATCGGCTTGCCGAACGTCTTGCGCATTTGCGAATACGCCACCGATGCGTCGAGGGCGGCTGCCGCGATGCCCAGACCGCGCGCCGCGACGTTGATGCGGCCGAGCTCCAGCCCGCCGAGGATTTGCTGAAGTCCGCGGCCTTCCTCGCCGCCGAGCAGGCGATCGGCCGGCACGCGGTAGTCGTCGAAGTTGAGCTCGCACGTATCGATGCCTTTGTAGCCGAGCTTCTCGAGCTTGCGGCTGACTTGAAAGCCGGGTCCTTTCTCGGCGATCAGCAGGCTCATGCCGCGATGGCGCGGCTCGGCCGCCGGGTCGGTCTTGACCAGCAGAATCAGGCAATTGCCGTGCAGGCTGTTGGTAATCCAGGTTTTCGCGCCGTTGACCACGTAATGATCGCCATCGCGCCGGGCCGCGGTGCGGATGGCCTGCAGGTCGGTGCCGCAGTCCGGCTCGGTCAGCCCGATGCCGCCGCGCAGCTCGCCGGTGGCAAAGCGCGGCAAATACGCCTGTTTTTGCGCCTCGGTGCCGAAGCGCTGCACCGCCATGGCCATGATCAGATGCGAGTTGATGATGCCGCTGACCGACATCCATACGGCAGACATGCGTTCGATGATGCGCGCATAGGTGCGCGTGTTCAGACCCAGGCCGCCATATTCCGGGGCGATCAGACAGCCGAACAGGCCCATCGTCTTCATGTGTTCGACGATTTCCTCCGGGTAGGTATCGCTGCTTTCCAGCGCGCGCACGTGAGGCGCAACCTCGGCCTTGAGGAAGCGGTCGAGCATGTCCAGAATGAGTTGCTCGTTATCGTCGGCGGCAGCGTCCGACGAAGGCGCATTGGGGGCAATCATGAAAAAGTCTCCTCGATCCAAAGGTCAAATGGGTTCGGCCAGCAGCGCGTGCAGCACGCCGGCGTCGAGCCGCTCGAGCGACAGCACCGTTTCGCGGATTTGCGCCGCGCGCGACTCGGGCAGGGCGCGCCTGGCATTGATAAAGTATTTCTCGCTGATATCGTGGTTGGTGAGCGGCCGGTCGGCGCTGCCGCGATTGATTGCCTCGCGGTGCGCAAGCTGGCGGCCGTCGGCCATTTCCAGGATGACCTCGCCGGTATAGTGACGCGGGAAAGTCGATTCCGGATCGACTTCATAATCGACCTTGCCGGCCAGCGCCAGCACGTCCGGGGCGCCCAACGCCGCCGGCTCGAGCTCGTCGAGCGTAAAGCGGCCCTTGAGCAAGCCGCAGGCGACGATGTAGGGAATGCTGAACTGAGCCTCGTAGCTGTTGGCGGGGCGACGCTTGTTGGCGACCGGCTCGCAGACGGTCTTGACCACCTGCTGCGGCATTTTCACGCGCACGCGTGCGATGCCGCCACCTCCGTTACCGCCGAGCTGGCGATGCAGCGCCACGGCGGCGTCGGCCGCGGCATGCGTGAAATGGCAGGCCGGAATCGGCTTGAGGGCGACTTCCTCGATTTGCCACTGCTGGCCGAGCCCCGCGGTCGCGAGCGACAAGTCGGCCTGCGCGCGCATCTCGCCGAGATAACTGGCATACAGACCGAAGCGTCCCTCGTATGGCGCCTGCGGCCCGATGAACCCCTGCTTGGCGAGCGCCGCGGCGGTCATGCCGGCGCCGGCGGCCCAGCCCGGATGGATACGCTTGGTCCATGCGCCGTCCTGCAAAAACTCGAGACTGCCGCTGGCCATCGACAGCGCAATGCCCTGGGCCATTGCGGTTTGCTGGGCGCTCAGTCCGTCCAGGCGAGCCGCGGCCACGGCGCAGCCAAACACACCGGCGACACCGGTCGGATGAAACCCGATCTGATGAAAACCGCCTTGCGCCACCGCGCCCACGCGAGTCGCCACTTCCATGCCCGCGATATACGCGGCCAGCATTTGCGCGCCGCTGGCGGCCACGCGCTCCGCGCCGCCGAAGGCACACGGAAAAATGCTGGCCGTGGCATGAATCACCCCGCGCGAATGCGTGTCGTCGAAATCCAGGCCATGCACCAGCACGCCGTTCATCAACATCGCGTCGCGCGGCTGCAGCAGCCGGCCGTGACCAATCACCGTCGCGGTCCCGCTGCCGAGCGACAGCATGGCCCGCAGCGAAACCTTTGCGAAATCGTAGTCATGCGAAGCATAGGCCAGGCCGATCGCATCGAGCAGCAGGTGCTTGGCGCGCTCGCGCACGGCCGCCGGTACCCGATCGAGTCGCAGACCCAGCGCGAAGTCGGCCAGTTGCGGCGCGATCGGCAACTGCGGCGTCGCTTCGGCGTTGGAGGGAGTTGCTGCTGCGTTCATGAAATATCTCCTTGGGTATTCAGGATGCCTGGCCGATCCCGGCCGGCGCGCCATCGAGTTCCGGGACGCTGATTTCCTCCAGCGATTGCTGGTTGGTCTCGACGCGCAGCGCCAGCAGGCCGACGATCAGCAAACCCAGCACACCGATCACCATCGACAGGACCCCCGTGAGGCCAAAGCGCTGGAACAGATAGACGGCCAAGTACGGGGTGCTCATCGACGCGGCGCGACCGCACACCCCGGCAAAACCGGTGCCGCGCAGGCGGTAGGCGGTAGGGAACAGTTCCGGGATATAGCCGAACAGACCAAGCGTGACGATCGTGAAGATCGATGTCACCAGGCAGAAGCCGATGATCGAGATGGCCGCCGGATCACGCATTTGCGGGTAGATATAACCGAGCACGATGCTGGCCAGCGAAAACACGATCAACCCTTTCTTGCGCCCGATCTTGTCGCCCAGCAGATAGCCGACCAACGCGCCGCCAGGCGCGCCAAACGCCATCAGCGTGGTAAAGCCCAACGATTGCACCACTGTCAACCCCTGTTTGACGAAGAACGTCGGCAGCCATGCGACGAAGCCGTAGACCGCCATGTTGACCGCCACGCAGGTCAGCGCAGCCACCAGCGTGCGGCCGATGACCGGGCGCGTGAAAAGCACGGATACGGGCACCTTGAGCGCCATGACCGGCTGTGTGGCAGCTGCGGCGGGCAGCGGGCCGTGGCGCTTTTCCACTTCAGTCTCGATGGCCGCGAGCGTGGCCTCGGCCTCGTCGAGACGGCCAACGGATTCAAGCCAGCGCGGCGACTCAGGCATGCGTTTGCGCATGATCCAGATGACGAGAGCGCCGCCGCCCGCAAGCGCGAACATCCATCGCCAACCCAGGTTGGGAATCACCAGGTAGCCGACGCTGGTGGCCAGCAGCAAGCCGGAATTGATGATCAGTCCCATGAGCGAAATCCAGCGGCCGCGGTAGGCGGGCGGCACGAACTCGCACAGAGTGCCGGCGGCGACGACCAATTCGGCTCCCAGGCCTAACCCCATCACGAAACGCAGTGCGATCACCGTCTGAATGTTCGGGGCGAAACAGGCCAGCAGCGATGCTATGCCGAATATGGCCAGGTTGGCCTGATACGAATAACGCCGGCCAAAGCGATCGCCAATGTAGCCGGCCAGCGCGGAGCCTACCAGCATGCCGAAAAATGTTGCCGAAATAAACGCCGCACCGCTTTGCAGCGTGGCGAACCCATGCTTGACCATGGCCGCGATCACGCCGCCGGCCAGATAGATGTCGAACGCGTCAAGCAAAGCGCCGCCGCTGATCAGGCCGAGAATTTTCCAGTGAAACCTGGAAATGGGAAGCCGGTCCAGGCGTGGTCCGGCGTTGACGCTATGAGCATGCATGTAATGTCTCCTGATTGAATTGAACGCCGCCTTTCTCACCGTAGCGGTCGATCGACTGCAGGTCGTGAATGACGGCCGCTATTGGTCGTCGTCCACGCCATGCCCGCGCTTGGGAATCAGTGCACTGCGGATGAATTCCATGATCTGCACGCCGTCTTGATTAAATGCGCGCGTATGCACCGTGACGATCCCCTGGGTTGGCCGCGAGCGGGATTCGCGCTTTTCCAGTACCTCGGATTCCGCATAGAGCGTGTCGCCGCAAAATACCGGTGCGCTCAGCTTGATCTCTTTCCAGCCCAGATTGGCGATCGCCTTGCCGCTCACGTCGTTGACCGTCATGCCCAGCACGATGGCCACGGTCAGGCCGCTGTTGACCAGCAGGCGCCCGAACTCGCTCTTGGCTGCGTAGGCCGCGTCGCAGTGCATCGGGTGGAAATTCATCGTCAGCAACGAGAAATGGATATTGTCGGCCTCGGTGATGGTGCGCCCCGGGCGGTGTTCGTAAATATCGCCGACGATGAAATCTTCTAGATAGCGCCCATAGCTGGCGCGAATGCGGCGCGTCTCGCCCGCGGCGGCAATTGCTTTTGCGTCCATGACTCCTCCAATAAATGTTTATTACTTTGTACGGACAAAGTATCGGCGATAAAAAAACGGAAGTCAAGTTGCCGCAATGAAAATTCGAAAGCCCGGGAATGGCTGGGTGGAAGCGGTTCACCGGGCCAGGCGAGCCTGCCGCAGGATTTCGCCCGCCTCCTTGAAGACATACAGTGCGATAGCGAAACCGACCAGCAGATCGACCCAATGCGCACCGGTCACGACGATGACGCCGCCGCAGACGAACACCGCGATATTGGCGAGCACGTCCGCGCGCGTGCAGAGATAGCTCGCGCTCAGGTGAACCCCGTCATGCCGGAATCGGGTCAGCTTCGTCAACACGTAGAGGTTGACGGCAAAGGAGACGACCGCGTAGGCCATCATCGCCGGCCCGACCGGTTGGCTGCCGGCATACCATCGCCAGAGAGCCTGCGCGGCGATGCCCGCGCCGAGCAGCAACAATACCAGGCCACTATATTGCGCGCTGTGGCGCTTGAACGCGGCGCCACGCGAGGCAGCCTGCAGCGCCAGTCCGTAGGCAATGGCATCGGTGAGCATGTCGAGCGCGTCGGCGAGAACGCCGGTCGACTGGGCCCAATAACCGAGCAGCGTGCCGATGACGAACATGGCGGCGTTCAGCGTCAGCGCCATGCGCAGCATTTTGCGTTGTGCGGCGCTTTCGATATGGGTGGGCGCGCAGTCACAGGTCATGCTGCAGCCTTGCGGATGGATGTGGCCGGGGCAAGCGTGGCATGGCATTGCACGTGGGGCATGGTGTGGGGCTCCGTCGAATCGCTGTCTCCATCCTAACGCTGTTCGCACGATCCTGTAAAAAGCTGCTTCGAGCGCGGGCTGGGTCGAGCGCCATGCTAAGCCATGCCTAAGTTTCGGCACTTAGACTGAAATCATCGTCGGTTGCGGGTGCGCCGCCACCGCCAATAATATTTGATTCGAAGTTCATCATGTCCCTGGTGGGAACGAGTGCGGCGACGTGCGCGGCAGGAAACTGTCCGACCATCGGAGCGCCGCTGCACCGCAGCGCCGGTGACCCCGCCACTTCGACCGGACCAACGCACCTGCAGGATGCACCATGGAACATCTCAACACGACACTCTTCCTATTGATCAATGCGGCATCGAATCGGCCGCCGGCATGGCTCGGGCAATTTTCGTATTTCTTCGCGCAGGACTTCATTTGGGTCGTCCCGCTCGGCCTGGTCATCGGCTGGCTGCGCGGGTCCACGCACACCAAGCAGGCGCTGGTCCTGGCGGCCTTGAGCGGTCTGGCCGGCCTGCTGGTCAATCAGTTGATCGGTATGGTGTGGGATCACCCGCGCCCGTTCGTGCTGGGGCTTGGGCACACCCTGATCGCTCATGCGCCTGATTCGTCCTTCCCGAGCGATCATCTGACGCTGATCTGGAGCGTGGCTTTCGCCTTTGTGCTGCAGCCGCGGTGGCGTCGGATCGGCACGCTCGCGCTGCTGGCCGGGTTGCCGATTGCG
The DNA here is from genome assembly GCF_001931675.1 of Pandoraea thiooxydans. Lineage (NCBI taxonomy): Bacteria > Pseudomonadati > Pseudomonadota > Betaproteobacteria > Burkholderiales > Burkholderiaceae > Pandoraea > Pandoraea thiooxydans. The sequence goes on from NZ_CP014839.1 coordinate 1,573,196, forward strand.
TGGGCGAGAATTTACGTCGGGGTGCATTTTCCCCTGGATATGGCTGGCTCGCTGGCGGTGGGGGTGCTCGCCGGGTCGTTGGCGCACGCGCTGCGCAACTCGCTGGGACTGAGCACTTACCAATGGATGGCGATGCTGTACCGCCAAGTTTGTGCTCCGTTCATTCGGCGCGGCTGGTTCGTCGCGTGACCGTTGCGAGCCCGTGTTATGACAAACTCTTTGCAATATCGTCTGATTTCGTGGCAAGCCGCATGTATCTTGCTGGTCGGCGCGATTGCGGGCTTTATTTCGTTTTTTTCGGCATTCCAGGAGGCCTACGAGTTTCAGGACGATCAACTGATTCAGGTTGCCGCGCTGATCGATTCGAAAATTCTGTCGATAGCCGAGCGCGGCGATTTGCCGGTCGTCGTCAAGGACAACGACTCGCGCTTTACGGTGCAGGTGCTGGGCCAGCCCGGCGAGCATGCCTTGCCGCTGCCGGCGAACATGGCCAATGGCTTTCAGACCGTCGATCTCGCGCGTCGCTCCTGGCGGTTCTATGTCAGATCACTTGAGGATGGCCGGCGCGTGGCGGTCGGGCAAAGCACCGAGGGGCGCGACGAAGTGGCGCGAGACAGCGGCATGCGCACAGCCATGCCGTTTCTGATCCTGCTGCCGTTACTCGTTACGCTGATCGTCGTCTCGGTGCGCAAGACCCTGGCGCCAGTCGAGCGCCTGTCGTCCGATATCGATGCGCGAGGCCAGGGCGATCTGAGTCCGCTCGATCTCGAAGACGCTCCGCAGGAGATCAAACCCTTTCTGCATTCGATCAACGGGCTGCTGACGCGCCTGACGCGGGCGCTGGCCGAGCAGCGGCGCTTCATTGCCGATGCGGCGCATGAGCTGCGCTCGCCGATCACCGCGTTGTTGCTGCAAACCGCCAATGTCGAACGTGCCGCGCTCGACCCCGAGGCGCGCCTGCGCGTGGCCAGCCTGAAAGCCGGGTTGCAGCGCACGCGCAACCTGCTCGAACAATTGCTTGCGATGGCCAGATCCCAGTCCAATCCGCAGGATCCGATCGAAAGCCTGTCGATCGCTAATGTGATGCGGCAGGCATTGCAAGAGTGTGAGGCATTGGCACAAGGCAAGGATGTCACGCTGGTGTTGCGCGACCAGGGCGGCCAGACGCAGCTGCGCGCGGCCCGCACGGATCTGCTCGCCATGCTGCGCAATCTGCTGGACAACGCGATTCGCTACTCGCCGCCGCACGGCAAGGTTGAAATCGGTTTGCAAGCCAGCGTCGGCGAGATCGAGGTAAGCATTACCGACAGCGGCCCCGGCATCGCCGAAGCAGACAAGGCACGGGTGTTCGATCCGTTCTTTCGTGTCGGCGGCAGCGATGATTTTGGCTCAGGCCTTGGGTTGGCGATCGTGCGCACGATTGTCGAGCGCCTGCACGGCCGGGTGGTGCTTGAAGACGTATTTGCCACGGCCCCGCGCGGCTTGCGGGTCCGACTCATTTTGCCGCGCGACCATGGCTAACGACAGTCTGTCTTGCCAGGGGTTATTGGCATGCGCGGCGTGGCCCGTGTCGCCGACATGAAGCGAAACTAATCGTATGGTGAAATCTCATGAGAAAAAGCCTTGCCTTGATGATGTTGATGCTCTCCAGCTTTGCGTTGGGCGAGAGCCGCTCCGCAAGCGCCACACAGACAGTCGTGTCGCACAACGAAACGATGGCGCCGCGCGCGGTTGCCGTGACGGCCATGGAGCGGCGCGCCGAACTGCGAGCGCAACGCCAGGCAGGACGGTATTACGCGCAGGCACATGGCGCGTTGCTGAAAACACTTGCCTTATACGTGCAGGGGTTGACCACCGAGGAGCAGTTGATGCAGGCCGAGGGGGCGCTTGCCGATGCCGAACGGACATGTGCGGCACAAGGCGATGGCCGCCGGAGTCTAGATCGCCGATTCGACGCTGCGCGCTATCTCTTATAGAATCAAGCCATCGAACGATCACCGATACCGGCCAGGACATACACGGCAAGGCGAGCGGCTCCGGCCCACACAGCGCATCGCAGCCTCATGCGAGTGTAAAGCCGCGGTCATGCCGATAACCATTTGATAGGGAGCCCCAGCGCGAGAATATGGCCTATTTTTCGATGATGCTGCAACTGATGGCGCAGCGTATGCGGCGCTCGGCAACGTGGATGTTTGCGCAGGAACTGCTCGATAAACCGCGTGCGGTCGGCGCGGTGTGGCCCAGCTCGCAGGCGCTGGCACGCCGCATGGCTGCCCAGGTGCCGGTCGACGGAACCGGTTGGGTAGTCGAGTTGGGCGGCGGCACCGGCGCGATTACCGAGGCGATTCTCGCGCGCGGCGTCTTGCCCGAACGGTTGCTGGTCGTCGAGCGCTCGGGCGTATTCGTGCGTCATCTGCGCCAGCGCTTTCCTGCCGTGCGCGTGCTGCAGGGCGACGCTGCGAAACTGGCGCAGCTGTTGCCGGCGGGGGCGAGAGTCGATGCCATCGTATCGAGTTTGCCGCTACGCTCGCTGCCTGCGCCGGAGGCCGGAGAAATTCTGGCGCAATGGGTTCGCGTCTGCGCCACGGGCGGTATCGTGATTCAGTTCACCTACGATCTGCCCGGTTTGCGCCGGCATCAGCCGCCCGGATTCAGACCATGCGCGAGCAGCATCGTCTGGCACAATCTGCCGCCGGCGCGCGTGCTTACCTTCGCGCGCAGCGAAGCCCGATCGAACCGATGACGCTGCGGGGCGCCTGCGCCAGCGTTCTCAGGCGTGCGCAACGCGCTGCGTGACCGGCGCCGCCGAGCAGTCGATGATGCGCCGTCAGGCGGCCGGTCAAACGGGCAACTCCGTAGCGCCGCGTGCCAACACTACCCAATCTCGTCAAACCTTGCCGGGCCGCCCCGTTTTCACTTTGGCAAGCGCCTGCACTTCGATCAGCAGGCGCTTGAGCGGCATGACCTCCAGCGCCGCGAGGCCGGCGCGCAGCAGTTCGCTTTTCTTGACATGAACGCCTTCGGCCAGACATTTCTTTTTCAACCGGGCCAGTTTGGCGTGGTCGTACTCAGGCATCGTGAAGCTGTCGCGAATGACCTTTACCTTGACCTTCTTCGGTGCCTTCTCGTCTTTTGCCGGTGCGGCGGTGAGCGCCGCGCTGGCAGTGCTCTTTAGCGTGCTCCCGGTAGGCTTGCTCGCCTGCGCCGTTTTTTTATCGGCCACGACGCCGCTCGGAACAGGACGGCCCGTAGACTTGGCGGCAGGTTTAGCGGCAGGTTTAGCAGCAGGTTTAGCGGCGGGTTTAGCAGCAGGTTTAGCGGCAGGTTTAGCGGCAGGTTTAGCGGCAGGTTTGCTGCGAGCGCTGACGGGCGTTTTGCGTGTGATTGCCATCGATCTCTCTCAATTTTTATTAAACAGTATATACAGTATATATAGTTTTAGGTGGATCGACAGAAAATCTCGGCGGCCAGGCGGCAGCGTCATTCGACGTGCGGCTTGCTCAGGCCGCGCGGCGCAATGTGAAGTTGATGCGGCGAGCGCCGAGCAATGGATGCAAGCCATCCTCGATCGGCAGCACGCCGTGATAACGCAAACGGTCCGGGCCGCCCCATACGACGACGTCGCCATGCACGAGCGGCACGCGCGCCGGGCGCCCGCTTCGCGTGAGCCCGCCGAACTGGAAAATGGCTGGCAATCCGAGCGACACGGAAACGACCGGGGCGAACAGATCCTGCTCGTTCCGGTCCTGATGCAGCGACATGCGCGAGCCGGGCTCATAACAATTGATCAGGCAGGCGTCCTGGGTGAAGTCGTCGAAGCCGGCACGCGCGGCGGCTTCCCGCGCCAGGTGAAGGAATGACGGCGGCATTGGCGGCCAGGGCTGGCCGGTGGCGGGATCATGCGCGGTATAGCGGTAACCGTGCCGGTCCGTGACCCAACCCAACGCCCCGCAGTTGGTCAGTTGCACCGACATCTCGAAGCCCCCGGGCGTCACCATATGCCGGAAGGGCGCCACACGCTGGATCGCGTCCAGCGCGGGCAGCAGCTCGGGCACATAGGGCAACGCCAGACCCGGCAGCACGAACGCGTGCGAGCCGAGCGCGAGCGGAGTGTCCGAATCGAAAAGGGTGCCTTGCGGGAGGGACATACGTTGCATGCGCGTGAATTTACATCGATGTCCACTACTTTAGCCGACAATGGCGCTGCCCGCACTCGGCGGCTTGCACTCGAATCGCGAGGTTGGGCGCGCTGTCGGGTGCGCAGTACCCCGGGGCTAAACGACGCTGCGATGCGCAGTGCTAACATGGGCGGCGCTTCATGGCGACGATCGGTTGCATCGCGAGGACAGCATGACGCTACAACAATTGGAGACATTCTTCTGGACCGTCAATCTCGGCAGTTTCTCGGCCGCGGCCGAGCGCCTGTATGCGACGCAGTCCACGGTTTCGATGCGTATTCGGGAACTGGAAAACAGCCTGGGCGTCGAGCTGTTCGATCGCACGCAGCGCAAGGCTCGACTCACCCCAAAAGGCCGCGAGCTGATGGAATACGCGACCCGCATGCTGGATCTATCCACCGAGCTCGAGCACCGTATCGCCGCGCGCGCATCGGTTGTCGGGTCGGTGCGTTTTGGCGTGGCCGAGGTGATCTCCACCACCTGGCTGCCGCAATTGATCAAACTCATCGCGCAGCGTTATCCGCACGTGCGCCTGGAGATCGAAGAGGCCCTGACCGGCGACTTGATGGACGATCTGGCCAAAGGCGAATTGGAACTGGTACTTGCGCCGGGTTATACGCGACAACAGAATGCCTCGACACTGTCGCTGGGCAAGGTGCCATTCGTCTGGATGGCAAGTCCCGATCTGGGGCTCGAGCGGCGCGTCTATCGGCCTTCGCAACTGGCCGCATGGCCTGTCATCGGCCTGAAGCCGGAGTCTTTTCATTACTCGGCGATCGAGGAGTGGTTTCGGCGCGATCACGCGCGCTGCCAGTATCTGGCGCGTTGCAAAAGCGTCGCGGTCGCAGCCTCGATGACGATCGCGGGCATGGGGGTGTCCTACCTGCCGATCCGCGGCTACGAGGCGGACATTGCCCAGGGCCGGCTGGCTGTGATCGACGTCGAAGACCCCTTTGATCCGGTGGAGTTCATCGCTGCTTTCCCGCAGGGGCACGCGTATTCGCTGGCGCGCAGCGTCGCCGAACTGGCCAGGGAGGTCAGCGACTTCGAAAAGTGACAGGGCGGTCGGCATCGCACGTCTGAGGTCAGGCACGGCCGCATTGGCGGGCCCGACCGGACTGTTCAAAAAAATTGATGGGAAAAGCCCGGAAAATATCGTTTGAATTTGTGTCTGCGTTAACCGAGTATCTCTTCAAAGGAAAACAAAAGCGGGCGCATCGCCAAGCGGGTAATGTCACGCGGCGATGACGGCACCGCTCCCCTTTCTGGAGGACGGAGATGTCGACAACGGAGACGGCGAGCCCGATGCGCGAGCAATCGGCGCAGCACGGCAATGCAAAGTTGAGCGTCATGCTCAGGGCAGTGGCCTACTTGGCCGAAGACATTTGCAGTTTCGAGTTTGTCTGCCCGCAGGGCCGACCTTTGCCCGCGTTCTCGGCGGGCGCCCATATCGATGTTCATTTGCCCGGCGGCATCATCCGCCAGTACTCGTTGTGCAACGATCCCGCCGAGCGCCACCGCTATGTCGTGGCCGTGCTGCGCGACCCGCGTGGGCGCGGCGGCTCGCTGGCGATGCACGAGCAACTGCATCCGGGCGCGATGGTCACGATTTCAGTGCCGCGCAATCACTTTCCGCTGGCAGCGAACGCCTTGAGTTATGTATTCCTCGCTGGCGGCATCGGCATTACACCCATCATGTCGATGGTTGCCCAGGCGCGCGCGGCTGGCAAGCCATTCCATTTGTATTACTGCACGCGCACGCCGCAACGCACGGCTTTCCTGCGCAAACTGCGGCCCTTGATCGAGGCCGGCGTCGCGCTCGTGCATCACGACTACGGCGACGTCGCCAATAGCCTCGACCTGAGGCACGTGCTGCGCGATTACCCTGCCGGCGCGCACCTCTATTACTGCGGACCCGTCGGCTTTCTCGATGCCGTCGAGCATGCGGCGTCGGGATGGCCGGCGCAGGCCGTCCATTGCGAGCGGTTCAGCGCGCCGGCTTCCTCGGGCGCGTCGGACGATCCCGAGGCCGACGCACCGTTCGAAATCGAACTGGCGAAGAGCGGCAAGCGGCTGACCGTCGCGGCGGGACAGACGATTGTCGATGCGCTGGTCGCCAACGGCGTGGAGGTCGACGTGTCCTGCCGCCAGGGGTATTGCGGCACCTGCATGACGCGCTATCTGGCTGGTCAGCCCCTGCACCGGGACTCCGTGCTCGACGACGAAGACCGCGAGGACTTCGTCATGATTTGCTGCAGCCGGGCGCGCGGCCGATCTCTCGTTCTGGATCTCTGAAACTCGCATAACGATCGTGCGGCCGGGCATCGTGGTTCGCGCCGATCGATCATCGACGCTCTGTAATTTTCATTTCGTATTAGTACAGCTAACTAAATTTCGTAAGAGATTTACTGGAGGTGAGACTCATGAGTGCATTTGAATACGTGTCGAATTGCTGGTACCCGCTGGGATTTTCGGCAGAATTTCCGGTGGACGAACTGCAGGGCCACAAAATTGCCAACCGGCCGATCGTCGTGTGGCGCTCGGAGCAGGGCGAGGTGGTGGCATTCGATGATCGCTGCTGCCACAAGCGATTCCCGTTGTCGGAGAGCAAACTTCTCGACAGCGGCCATCTGGAGTGTGCTTACCATGGACTGTGCTACGACACCAGCGGGCAGTGCGTGGCGATCCCGTCGCAGCCGGACAAGGCGATCCCACCGCAGGCCCGGCTCCGGACCGTGCCGGTCGTCGAGCAGGACGGCGTGGTTTGGGTGTGGCCCGGCGACGCCGCGCAGGCCGCGGGCAAGCGGCCGCCGCGCACTCCGGAAGTGGTCGATCCCGGCAAGGTCGCGGTGGGATCGCCCGGACCCTTGCGGGTGCCGGCCAATTACTTGCTGCTGATCGAAAACCTGCTGGATATCAGTCACTTCTATCCGTTGCACGACGGCAATATCGGCGACAAGGAAAACAGCCTGATTCCGGTCGAACTCGAAGAAGGGGAGTCGGAGGGGTATCAATACGTGAAGACCATTCGGCGCGTCGAGCATTATCGGCAGCCCCCATATCTGCGCGAATGGTTTCTGTACGACGAAGTCGAGCGGCTGCATACGCACTGCATGGTCAGCCCGGGCCTGACGCGGGTCGAGATGCATGTGGCGCCACCGGGACAGCTCGACACCGATGCCGTGCGGGGGTACACGTTGCTGCACCTGCATTTCCCGGTAGACGAGCGCAATCTTGTGTGGCGCTGGTCGGTGTCGTGCAAAAAGGGGCACACGCCATTGAGCGATCCGACGATTCCCACCGCCCATAAAGTGGCCGAAATGTTTCCGTCGGTCGTCGCGCAGGACCAATGGGCGCTCGAGCGGCAGCAGAAGATGTTCGAATATCCCGATGACGGCTACGCCGAGCTGTTCCTCAAGTCAGACAAGGCGCTGCGCCGTGCCCGCCAGATTTTGATGACCATGCAGCGCCAGGAGCGGCTGCCAAAGGCGGGCGACGACAAGCCTTCCGAACACACCATCGCGCTGGTGGCGCAAGGAGGTGGCGTGGCGACGGCCTGACGCATCGTTTCCGAGCGACGCCCCCAAGCCGCGGTCTGCCGCGGCTCACGTTGCACGCATCAGACCGGCCGTCGCCCTCAAGCCAGCTTTACCGATAAATATAAGACATGCGGTTCATCCCAGGAGATACATTGTGGAAACTCGAGCTATCGAAACCCCGAGCGTCGAACCCGTGAGCGAAAGCTCACGTAAAACGCTGATGCAGCGCTGCGTGTATACGTGTGTTTATCTCTTCGAACGGATCATGCCGGATCCTTTCGTGATCGTGATTCTGCTGACGGCGGTGACCGCGCTGTGCGCGTTCTTTCTGGCGCCTCACGGAACGCCCTCGGTGATTCTCACCGGTTGGTACAAGGGGATTGTCGGCATCTTCACGTTCGCATTCCAGATGGTGCTGATTCTGGTGACCGGGTACGCCCTGGCCAACGCGAATGTGGTGCAGACCGGTCTGCGCCGCGTGGCGCTGCTGGCGAGCGGACCCGGCTCGGCGGTGGCCATCGTGTTCGCCGTTGGCGCCGGAGCGACGTTTCTGAACTGGGGGTTCGGGCTGGTGGTCGGCGCGATGATGGCCAAGGAGGTTGCCAAGCGTGTGCGCGTCGACTTCGCCTGGTTGGTGGCGGCCAGTTATACGTCCTGGGTATTGTGGGCGTTCACCGGTATGTCGAGTTCGATCGCTCTGTCGATCGCTTCGCCGGGCAGTCCGCTCAACCTGATCGAAAAACAGATTCACTCGGTCGTGCCGCTGTCGCAAACCGTGTTTGCCTCCTGGATCCTGTTGCCCGGGTTACTGGCCACCGTGCTTCTGCCGGCGCTGTTCATGTTGATCCGAGCCGCGCCCGGCGACGTCATTGCAGCCGATCCGCAGGCGCTGGCTGAACAGGATGCGCACAGCGACGGTGGCGTCAAGCGCAAGTCCATCGCCGGGCGACTCGAGGGATCGCGTATTTGCGCGATGGTGTTCGTGGTGGCCGGCGTTGCCTATCTCGCCCAGGAGTGGAGCCAGCACGGCGTCAGCCTCGACATCAACACGGTGATCTTTATCTTCCTGCTGACCGGACTTGCCCTGCACGGCAGCGCGCGAGCGTATGTCGACGCGATTTCCAAGGCAGCGCGGGTCACCGGTCCGATGCTGCTGCAGTATCCGTTCTATGGCGGGATCATGGGCATCATGTCGGCCACCGGACTGGCGCAAGTGGCTTCCTCCGCCTTCATCCATTTTGCCTCGGGCCACACGTTGCCGTTCTGGAGCTATATCGGCTCGCTGTTCATCACGCTGCTGATTCCCAGCGGCGGCGGGCATTGGGCCGTGCAGGGGCCGTTCACGATTCCGGCGGCCGTGCAATTGGGCGCGTCCCTGCCGGGCACCGCCATGGGTATTGCCACGGGCGAACTGGCCGCCAGCCTGCTGCAACCGTTCTGGGCGATTCCGGTCGTGGCGATCGCGGGCGTCGGCGTGCAGCGCGTGATTGGCTTCACCTTCGTGAGTTTTCTTGCCTGCGGAAGCTTCTTTGGGCTGGTTTATCTGGTGCTGGTGCCGCTGCTCCACTGAGAGCCGGGAGGACATGCGAGATGACATCGGATCGACGCAAACATTGACTGAAAGGGAAACAAAGGATGAAAACACGCGCCGCCATAGCCTGGGAAGCGGGCAAGCCGTTGACGATCGAGGAAGTCGATCTGGAGGGCCCGCGCGCGGGCGAAGTGCTGATCGAAGTGAAAGCCACCGGCATTTGCCACACCGACTACTACACGCTGTCGGGGGCGGACCCGGAAGGGTTGTTCCCGGCCATTCTGGGCCATGAGGGCGCGGGCGTGGTGGTGGATCTGGGCGCGGGGGTGACCAGCCTCAAAAAGGGCGATCACGTGATCCCGCTGTACACGCCCGAATGCCGCCAGTGCAAATTCTGCCTCTCGCGCAAGACCAACCTGTGCCAGGCGATCCGCGCCACCCAAGGGCGCGGCCTGATGCCCGACGCCACCTCGCGCTTCTCGTTGGGGGGCAAGCCGATCCTGCACTACATGGGCACCTCCACCTTCTCCAACTACATCGTCGTGCCGGAGATCGCGGTGGCCAAAATCCGCGAAGACGCGCCGTTCGACAAAGTGTGCTACATCGGCTGCGGGGTCACCACCGGGGTGGGCGCGGTGGTCTACTCGGCCAAGGTCGAAGCCGGGGCCAACGTGGTGGTGTTCGGCCTGGGCGGGATCGGGCTGAACGTGATCCAGGGCGCGAAGATGGTGGGCGCCGACAAGATCATCGGCGTCGACATCAACCCGCGGCGGGTCGAGCTCGCGCGCAAATTCGGCATGACCGACTTCATCAACCCCACGGAAGTCGAGAACGTGGTCGATCGCATCGTGCAGCTCACCGACGGCGGGGCCGACTACAGCTTCGAGTGCATCGGCAACGTCACCACCATGCGCCAGGCGCTCGAGTGCTGCCACAAGGGCTGGGGCCAGTCGTTCATCATCGGGGTGGCGGCGGCCGGGCAGGAGATCAGCACGCGGCCGTTCCAGCTGGTGACCGGGCGCGAGTGGAAGGGCTCGGCCTTCGGCGGGGCGCGCGGGCGCACCGACGTGCCGAAGATCGTCGACTGGTACATGGAAGGCAAGCTCAACATCGACGACCTGATCACGCACACGCTCACGCTCGAGCAGATCAACGACGGCTTCGACCTGATGAAGCGCGGCGAGTCGATCCGCTCGGTCGTACTGTATTGAGCGGGGCCGGCGCGATGCTCGAACTGCTCAGCGAACACGCCTGCTTCGGCGGCGTGCAGCGCTTCTACCTGCACGCCTCGGCAACCATCGGGCTGCCGATGCGCTTCGCGGTCTACCTGCCGCCGGCGCAGGGGCGTGGCGCGGGACCCATCCCGGCGCTGGTGTATCTGGCGGGGCTGACCTGCACCGAAGAGACCTTCATGATCAAGGCCGGCGCGCAGCGGCTGGCGGCCGAACACGGCATCGCGCTGCTCGCGCCGGACACCAGCCCGCGCGGGGCGAACCTGCCGGGCGAGGCCGACAGCTGGGACTTCGGTGTCGGGGCGGGCTTCTATCTGGATGCCACCGAGGCGCCGTGGTCCCGGCACTACCGGATGGAGAGCTACGTGACGGGCGAGCTGTTGCCGCTGGCGCAGGCCGAGTTCGGGCTCGATGCGGCGCGCACCGGCATCTTCGGCCACTCGATGGGCGGGCACGGCGCGCTGGTGCTGGCGCTGCGCCACCCGGGGCTGTTTGCCTCGGTATCGGCGTTCGCGCCGATCGCCGCGCCCACGCAGTGCCCGTGGGGCATCAAGGCATTCACCGGGGGTACCTCGGGGCGAATCGGCAGCGCTGGCAAAGCCACGACGCCAGCGCGCTGATGGCGGGCATGAAGAAGCCGTATGCCGACGGCATTCTGATCGATCAGGGGCTGGCCGATCGATTCCTGGCCGAGCAACTGCACCCCGAGCAGTTCGAGGCGGCCTGCGCCCGGGCCGGCCAGCCGCTCACGCTGCGGCGCCACCCCGGCTACGACCACGGCTATTACTTCATCTCGACCTTTATGGCCGATCACATCATGCATCACGCGCGGGTTCTGTATGCGTGATGGGTCTTTTACTTAGGAGCGCATTGCAATGAAATTGTATGACTTCGAATTATCCGGCAGCTGCTACAAAATTCGGCTGCTGCTCAATATGCTCGACCTGAAATGCGAGTTGAAAAGCGTCGATTTCGTCAACAAGGAGCACAAGAGCGATGCATACCTGGCGTTGAATCCGTTTGGCGAAATCCCGATCCTCGAGGACGGCGATCTTCGTCTGCGCGACGCCCAGGCGATCCTGATCTACCTGGCGAAAAAGTATGATGCCAGCGGACAATGGTTTCCGGACGATGCCGCCTCGATGGGGCGGATTGCCCAATGGCTGTCGACCGGCGGCGGGGAAATCATGAACGCGGCGGGCGCGCGCCTGGTGAAAATCCTCGACTATCCGCTGGATCTCGACAAACTGCAGGCCGGCGCACACCGCGTGTTCAAAATCATGAATGCGCATCTGGCCGATCGCCCGTGGCTGGAACTGGGTCACCCGACGATCGCCGACATCGCATGCTTTCCCTACACCGCGATGGCGGGCGAGGGCGGCATCGATCTGACGCCTTACCCGCACGTCCTGGCGTGGATCGAACGGGTCAAGCGTTTGCCGGGATTCATTCCGATGCCGGGCGTGCCCGCCCCGTGACGCATCGCGGGGGCGCCGCGCCCGCCCGCGTGCGTCAAGGCGCCGGCGCTACTGCGCGGCGGTGCCGGCCATCGCCCCCGCACCCGCCTGAATCGGCTCATATTCCCCATGGCCGTCCGGCCACTGCGTCAGGAGTTCGAAGCCGTCCTGCGTGACGACCACCATGTGTTCCCACTGGGCCGACAGCGACCGGTCTTTGGTCACCACGGTCCAACCATCGGCGAGCTCCCTGGTATCGGGGCGGCCGGCGTTGAGCATCGGCTCGATCGTGAAAATCATGCCCGGCGCGAGCGTCAGGCCGGTGCCGGGGCGCCCGTAGTGGAGCACCTGGGGTTCGTCGTGGTAGATCCGGCCGATGCCGTGGCCGCAGTATTCGCGCACGACGCTGAAGCCGTCGCGCTCGGCGACGCTCTGGATCGCGTGGCCGACGTCGCCCAGGGTCGCGCCCGGACGCACCGCCAGGATGCCGGCGCGCATGGCTTCGTAGGTGGTCTGTACCAATTTCCTGGCCGGCGCGCTGGGCTGCCCAGCGAAATACATGCGGCTGCTGTCGCCGTACCAGCCATCCTTGATGACGGCCACGTCGATATTGATGATGTCGCCATCGGCCAGGCGTCGCCCGGACGGAATGCCATGGCATATCACGTCGTTGACCGACGCGCAGATGGTTTTCGGATAGCCGTGGTAGCCGACGTTGGCCGGCGTGGCGCGTTGCACGTTGACGATGAAATCATGGCAAAGCCGGTCCAGTTCGTCGGTCGTGACGCCTGGCGCGACGTGTGCCGCGATCATCTCCAGCACTTCGGCGGCCAGTGCGCCGGCCCGGCGGGCCATGGCGATTTCCTCGGCCGAACGGAGCTTGATACGTCGCTTGCCGCGCATCATACGGCCTCCGCCAGACGTCGTCGCGTGGTGGCCGGCGCCGGATCCGCCCCAGGCGCGTCGGCCCGCATCAGCAGTTGACAGATTTCACTGTAGCTCAAGGTCGGGTGCAGTTCGGCCAGCATGCCGACCCGTAGCCAGTGTTCGGCCTGCGCGTTGACCGAGCGGCTCAACGCGGCGCTGGCATGGCGCAGCGCGTCGTGCATCTGGTCGGAGATTTTAACGATGCCCATTGGATTCGGAATATACGATTGGTAACGTTTCGTATATTAGCAGAATTGCGCGGCGACCCGGGCTTGGGCTGGCCGGCGTGCGCGCTCAAGGGGTTTTGCGCAGATCGGCGAATCCGATCAGCGTCGCCCCGCAGGCGCGCGCCAGCGCCGTGTCGTAGCAGGAGAAAAATACCGCGCGGTCCCGGCCCAGCATTTTGAACAGGTCGACCAGCACCGCGCGTGCCGCGGCATCGAGGCCGCCGGTCGGTTCGTCGGCGATGACCACGGCCGGCGAGCCCAGCGCGGCCGCGCTCAAATAAAGCTTCTTGCGGGTGCCGAGCGACATCTGCTCGAAGCGTTTGTCGAGGTGAGGCGTGAGCCCGAAGCGATCAGTGAGTTCGAGCGTTCGCTGGTCGAGCGTGGTGTGTCTGTCGGCTGCCACCTGTTCGAGAAACGCGCGACCGGTCAGCTGCGGGTATTCGAGGCAATCGTCCGGCATATAGGCGAGTGTCGCCTTGGCCCGCTGCGGCGCGCTGCGCAGCGAATGGCCACCCAGCCAGACCTCGCCCGCATCGGCCTCGACGGTGCCGGCGAGAATGCCGAGCAAGGTGGATTTTCCGCTGCCCATCTCGTCGTCGAGCGCCACGCAACCGGCGCCCATCTCGTAGTGGAGTCCCTCGAAGATCGTGTGCGTGTCGTAGCGTTTGCAAAGGTTGTCGAATCGAAGCATGGGAGAACGGGAATGAATGGCGCGCCGCGCCGATGAGCAAAGTCTGCGGCAAGTTTAGCAGCATGCGGCGCAGCCCACGGCAGGCCCGTGCGGCCCTTGCTGTACGGCGCGCGCAGGTGTCGTCACTGCGGTGCCGCCTGCGACAGGCAGTCGGGGAAGACGCCGTGCCGGCAGGTACGGTAAGCTTCAGCCTCCTTCTCATCACACCAAGCCTTTGAGCGATGCCCGAATTTCCCTTCGATGCCATACTTTTCGACTGCGACGGCGTGCTCGTCGACTCCGAACCGATCACCAACCGCGTGCTCGCCGAAATGCTCGGCGAGCTGGGCTGGTGCGTCAGCGTCGAGGAAACCATGCGGATTTTCACCGGCAAGGCGGTCAAGGACGAGCGAGCGCTGATCGAGGCACGCACCGGCGCCGCACTCACGCCCGAATGGCTGGCGGCCTTTCGCGAGCGGCGCAATGAGGCGATCGAGCGCGAGCTGATCGAAATACCCGGCGCGCCGCTGGCCGTCAGAGCGTTGCACGACGCGCTCGCTGGCCGCATCGCCGTGGCCTCGGGGGCCGACCGGCGCAAGGTGGAGCTGCAACTGGCAAAGGTGGGGATACTCGATTGCTTCGAAGGCCGGATCTTCAGCGGGCATGAAATGCCGCGCAGCAAACCGCATCCGGATGTCTATCTGGCGGCGGCCCAAGCCCTGGCGGTCGAGCCCGGGCGCTGTGCGGTAATCGAGGACACCGTCACCGGCGCGCGCGCTGGCGTGGCGGCCGGCGCGACGGTGTTCGGCTACAGTCCGAGCGACACTGGGCACAGCAGCCCGGCCGCCTTGCGCGCGGCCGGCGTCACCCACGTGTTTCGCGAGATGGCGCAACTGCCGGCGCTGCTGACGGCGTGGTCCGGCTCGCAAGGCGGCGGGTGACGCCTTGCGTCACAGCGCTTCGTAAATTGCTGCCTGCAAGTCCTCGGTAAAGCGGCTCGACATGCCGGCCATTGCCGTGTTGGTCAGAACCGTCACGACCAGCGAGCGCCCCGGGTCGACGAACCAGTGATGCCCGTAGACGCCACCCCACCGCCAGGTGCCGTTCGAGCGACGCTCGCCTGCCAGATCGCGATCGAGCAAGACTGCGCCGCCAAAGCCGAATCCCCACGACCGCGTCGGTTCCACGTCGATGCGCAGCGGACCGATCTGGTTTTGCATCATGGCTTGGGCCGACTCCGGCCGCAATATCGGGCCGCCGCCATTGGCGATCGCCAGCAGAAAGCGCATGAAATCCGGCGCGCTGCCGGCCATGCCGGCTCCGCCGGAGGCAAACGAGCGAGCGTCGAAAACACGCGATGGCGCGAAGCGGATACCCGCCAGGCCTTCCATGAAGGCGACTTCGTGCGGGTCGGCCATACGCGGCGGTGGTGAGCCGTCGGCGTAGGGTGTGGCCAGGCGCTCGGCGTCGCGCACCGTGAATGCGGTGTCGTGCATGTGCAGCGGGTCACACACATAACGCCGCACCAGTGCCGGCAACGTTTGGCCGGCAGCGCGTGCCAGCACTTCGCCGAGCACGTCCAGGCCGACCGAATAACGCCAGACAGTACCGGGCGGAAAGCTCAGCGGCACGGTGCCCAGCCGCCGCAATTGCTCGTCGATGCCCAGTCCCGCGTCGGCAAGGCCGTCGGAGACCCTGGCAACGTTATATGGGCCTTGCGCCGTCTGAAAGAACCCATAGTCGAGCCCGGCCGTATGCGTGAGCAATTGCCGCAGCGTGATGGTCGCGGCTTTGCCGTCAGCCGTGCGCAACGCCAGGGCCGGCAGCCAGCGCTGCAATGGGTCGTCCAGGCGGATCAAACCACGCTCGGCCAGCGCCAGCGCGGTGGCCGACACGATCGGTTTGGTCAGCGACGACAACCGAAAGATCGCATCCTCGCGCATTGGCCGCCGAGCTTCCCGGTCGAGCCAGCCGGCTGCGCGACGATGCACGATATGCCCGTCGCGGGCGACCAGTACCACGGCGCCGACGATCCGTTGGCGGGCAAGCGCGTTGTCGAGTACGTTGTCGGCCTGGAGAAAGAGCGTTTCGTTCGCAATGGCGCGTTGATTCATGCTCGAACTCCCATTACGAATGGACTGGGGACGACAGGGCCGGCGCATTGTGCACATCGCTATTGCGGGCAGTTGCACCGGCATCCTCCGGACGCTCGCAATGAAGCGCGAAGCCGCTGCGCCCGGGGCTCAGTTCGGCCTTTAGCGTCAAAGCCGGAATCAGGTAATCGCCGTGATTCTGGCGACGGTACGGAATCGGTGCGGTGTGCGCCACGGCGTCCAGTCGCGCGCCGAGGTCCTGCAGCGTGGCATCGAAGCGCTGCGCATCCATCGAGCCGGTCTTGTGGATGACGAACGGCGGCAGCACGGCGAAACCCGGATAGAACAGCATGCCGTGCTGGATCGGAAACAGCAGATCGTCGATCGGCCCGTTGATGCCGCGCTCGCCGTAATGTTCGGCCCAGCCGCCGGTGCTCACCACCAGCATTGCGCGCTTGCCTTGCAAGGTACCCTCGCCGTAGCGATCGCCCCAGTGCGTGGCCGAATGCTCGCCCACGCCGTAACCGAAGCCGTAGGCATAGACGCGGTCGAACCAGCCCTTGAGAATCGCCGGCATCGAAAACCACCACATCGGAAACTGAAAGATCACCAGATCCGCCCAGCGCAGTTTTTCCTGTTCTGCGGCGACATCGTCGGTCTGCGTGCCGGCGGCATACGCCAGCCTCGATGCCCGGCTCGGATTCAACGGATCGTCGCGCTGATGTTCGGGAAAGTCTTCGGCGTCGAGCACGGCCTTCCAACGCATGGCGTGGAGGTCGCTCACCTGCACCGCGTGGCCTGCGGCCCGCAATCGTGCGACCGTGAAATCACGCAATGCCCCGTTCAATGAGCGCGGTTCGGGATGGGCGTAGACAAGCAGTACGTTCATGACATCGGTTCCTGGCGGAGAAGGATGTCACCAAGATAATGCTCACTGGCGCATAATTGAAATGAATAGGCTCAATGATAGGTATAGCAATGCGTAATATTCGCAATATCGATCTGGACTTGCTGGTGACGCTGGAGGCCTTGCTCACCGAGGGGAATGTCACGCGCGTGGCGCGCCGGCTTCACTTGAGCCAGCCGACGGTGAGCGTGCGCCTGAGCAAGCTGCGGCACCTGTTCGACGACCCGTTGCTGGTGCCGGGCCCGCGTGGCATGCAGGCCACCGCGCGCGGCCTCGAGCTGCTCGCGCCGCTGCGAGAAGCGCTGGGTGGTGTCGAGCGCATGCTCAGTGCGCAGACGCCCTTCGATCCGGCACGCACCGAGATGACCTGGCGCGTGGCGGCGTCGGATTACGGCCAGAGTGCGATCGTGATTCCGCTGCTCGCACGCCTGCGCCGCCTGGCGCCGGGTATCCGCGTTGCCGTGCACACGTTGGTACCGGGGGAAATTGCCCATCTCGCCGAGCGCGGCGAAATCGATGCGGCGTTCATGACGAGCTACACCGTGCCGCAGAGCCTGCGCGGCCGGGTGCTGTTTGCCGAACGCTATCAATTCATCGCGCGCAAGCGCCATCCGCAATTGCGGGGGCCGCTGACGCTGGCGCAATTCTGCGGGCTCGATCACGTGCTGGTGTCGCCCGACGGTGGAGGCTTCAACGGGCCGACCGATGTCCTGCTCGAGGCCCGCGGGCGCCGGCGCCGCGTGGTGCTGTCGGTGCCGCATTTTCTGATTCAGCTGGAGTCGGTGCGCCATTCCGACATGGTGGCGATGCTGCCCGCGCGTCTGCTCGATGGACGCTTGCAAGGTCTGCAGACCTGCGATCCGCCGGTGCAGCCGCCGGGCTTCGAAATCGCGATGGCCTGGCACGAGCGGGTGCACGCCGACCCGGCACATGCCTGGCTGCGCGAGCAGGTGGTTCAGGCGGTATCGTAGGCCGGACGGCGCGGGGTATGTGCTGTTGCGTGGCGTCAGCCGGCCTTGCGACCCTGCCGATCGAGTTCGGCGAATTCGGCGTCGTCGAGCGCGAGGCCGGCGCCGGCAACGTTCTCGATCAGGTGTTGCACGCTGCCGGTGCCGGGAATCGGCAGCATCACCTTGGCGCGCTTGAGCAGCCACGCCAGGGCAACCGCGCCGTTCTTCACGCCGTGCCGCTCGGCAATCTGGCTCAGCACGCTGCCTGGCTTGGCAAGGTCGCCGGCCGCCAGCGGATACCACGGAATAAAGCCGATGCCGTTCTGTTCGCAATAATCGAGCACCGCCTCGCTCGTGCGATCGACCAGGTTGTAGCGGTTCTGCACCGTCACGACAGGGAAGAATTTTTGTGCCGCTTCGATGTCGGCCACGGCAACTTCGCTCAGGCCGACGTGGCGAATCAGGCCTTCGCGCTGCATTTGCGCGATCACCTCGAATTGTTCGTCGCGCGGCACCTTCGGGTCGATGCGATGCAACTGCCACAGGTCGATGCGTTCCAGGCGCAGCCGGCGCAGGCTCATCAGCACGCACTGGCGCAGATATTCCGGGCGGCCCAGCGGCGCCCAGATATCGGGGCCATGGCGCGTGAGGCCGCCCTTGGTGGCAATCACCAACCCGCTGTAGGGATGCAGAACTTCGCGGATCAGGTCTTCGCTGACAAAGGGGCCGTAGCTGTCGGCCGTATCGATGAAATTGATGCCGAGCTCCGGCAGGCGCGCCAGCGTGGCGCGCGCGGCCGCCGGGTCGGCCGGCTCGCCCCAGATACCTTTGCCGGTGATGCGCATCGCGCCGTAGCCCAGGCGGTTGACGGGCAGGTCGCCGCCGATCTTGAATTGGCCGGAGGCGGCCGCCGAAACAGATTGCGACATAGTGTTTTCCTCATTGTGACGGGAAGATTATCGATGGAGGCGGTTGGCGGTCGACGCATCGGACCAACCGATATTGACCAAAGGATTTTACGCGCCCGCTCCGATTCCTGCAGATCGGACTGCCTTTGATTCTTCGCGCTGCGGCGTCCAGCCGCCGCCCAGCGCGCGGAAGGCGGCAACGGCCGCACGGGCCTGGTCGGCATGGGCTCGCGCCAGTGCATCGCGGGCGACGAGAACCCGGCGAGTTTCATTGAGCACTGCGATCAAACTGACATTGCCGGCACGATATTGCTCTTGCGCCGCGGCCTTGGCCTGTGTCCGCGCCGCGACCTGCTGGCGCAGGGCGGTCGTTTGCGCCTGCAATTGAACGCATGCGGCAATCGCATCTTCGACGTCTTCCGTCGCGCGCAGCATGGCTTGCCGATAGCGTGCCAGCGCCTCGGCGTTGGCTCCGCGAGCCCGGGCGACTTCGGCATCGATGCGACCGAAGTCGAACAGTCGCCAGTGCAGACCCACGAGCGCACTCGGCTGGAAGGCCGCGGCGGTGAGCAGAGTGCCGCCGCCCAGGCTCTCGAAGCCGAGCAGGCCTGCCAGCGAGACCTTCGGATAGTACTCGCTGAGCGCCGCGCCGATCCGGGCATTCGAGGCCGCCAGGCGGCGCTCGGCGGCGATGACATCAGGCCGGCGGCGCAACAATTGGCGCGGCCCATCGCCGGTGTCGATTGCCGGAATCGCGTAGTGTGCCGGAGCTTTCACCAGCTTGGGCGCGATGGTGCCGGGCGGCTCGCCCATCAGCACATCCAGGCGGTTGAATTGACGCTGCAGCGCACTTTGCAATGGCGGCAGGCTGGCCCGTGTCCGAGCCAACTGAGCCTGGGCATGGGCCAGCACGCGTCGGGTTGCCACGCCGTCGTCCACGCGCTGGCGCGCCAGCGCGAGCAGGCGGGCATCGGTTGTGACCTCGGCCTGGGCTAGGGCGATGCGGCTTTGCAAGCCGCGTGCCTGGAAGTACGCATCGGCGGCCTCCGCGGACACGCTGACGCGTACGCCGTCATGCATTGCCGAGGCGGCCTGGGCCTCTGCGCGCTGCGCCTGTGCGGTGCGTCGCAAACCTCCGGCAAGGTCGAGTTCCCAGCTGGCGCCGACGTCGAGGTTGGTCAGTGTTTGGTCACGCTCATAGCCAGGTAGCGCGCTGGCGATCTTGCCCAACGGACTGTCGAGCGACTGATGCTGACGCGCCGCACTGCCGTCGAGATCCAGCCGTGGCAGGTCTTGCGCGCCAGCTTCGCGAGCAACGGCGCGCGCCTGCGCCACCCGGGCCTCGGCTGCGGCCAGATCGAGATTCTGCCGCAGCACGCGCCGGACAATGGCCACCAGGGTCGGATCATGGAAGCCGTTCCACCAGGTGTCCAGCGGTGGGGCCTGGCGCTGGCCGTCGATGACCGTCAGTGCGGCCTGGCCGTGGTAAATGGTTGCCGAGGCAAGATGCGGCTCGGTGTAATGCGGGCCGACCGCGCATCCGGCCAGCAAAGTCACAAGACCGACGGCGAGCCGCCGGCGATGGTTGGAAAGGTGGAGTCTCATCGTGATTCGCCTCAATGACTGTCGACTGCCGGCGTCTTGGGCGGAGTCACTTTGCGCAGGAATGGCACCAGCACGGTGGCGATCGCAAAAGCCGCCATGATCGCGCTGAAGGCATCGGCATAGGCCATCGTCTCGGCTTCGCGATAGGCGATGTCGTGCAGCACCTTCAAGGCTGCCGCATGGCCGGCCTGGCCTGAACCGAGGACGGCCCCTAGATGCTGGTCCAGGTTGGCCAGCAGTGTGTTCATGGCCTGATTGGCAGGGGTCAGGGTCGAGGCGATGTCGAGAAAATGCAAATTGGTGCGATTGTTCAGGATCGCGCCGCAAATGGCGATGCCCACCGCGCCCCCAAGGTTGCGCATCATATTGAACAAGCCGCTGGCGTATTTGAGACGCGCAGGCGGCAAGCTGCCCAGTCCAAGCAACACGCTTGGAGCCACCGCGAATACTTGCGGGAAGCCGCGCAGGATTTGCGGAATCAATAATTCTCTTGCTCCCCAACTGTGGCTGATCTGACTGAAACTCCACATCGACAGGCCGAAGCACGCCATGCCGAAAAACATCAGCCAACGCAGGTCGACGCGGCGGCTCAATGCAACATAGACCGGCACGCCCGCGAGCGACGCAACGCCGAGCGAGAACAACGCAATGCCGGTTTGCCAGGCGCTCAGTCCGCGTACATAGCCGAGGAATAGCGGCGTCAGATAAATCGTTGCGAAAATGCCGATGCCGGTGATGAACGACAAGATGCAGCCAAGCAGAAAATTGCGGTTGCCCAGCGCGCGCAAGTCGACCACCGGATTTTCCACCGTCAGGCTGCGAATCACGAACAGCACGCCGCCGGCCAGCGAAATTGCCGCGCAGTGCCGGATCGACGCATCGTCGAACCAGTTCCAGCGCGCGCCTTCCTCGAGCACATATTCGAGCGTCCC